>DATIDP010000073.1:0-7537 GCA_035456265.1 Solirubrobacterales bacterium
TCGGGCCTCCTTTGAGATCGCTCCTTCTTGGTGACAGCCGGAGCGTGTCACCGAAGGAGGCCCTTCTTCATGGCAGTCCAAAGCGGCTACTTCAGCGGGACCGCTCGGCTCTGGCACGAGCACGCCGCAACGCGGCCCGACGACTGACGGACCAGAGCCGGTCGGCGCCAGCCCACCCCGCGAAGAGCAGGCCACCGGCCGTCCCCGTCACGGTCATCAGCACCCCGGCGGCCGCCGCCGCCGCCACCCCGTCGCTGCCGAGGATGAGCACCGCGGCCGCGGCGCCGACTCCGGGACCGACCGGAAGCTGAGCGAGCGTCACCACCGCGATCAGCACCGCGGTCGCGTCGAAGAGGGAGGCATCGACGCCGACCGCATGCAGCAGGAGCCAATTGCGGAAGATCTGCGCGAACACGGCCACCAGCACGAAGCCGATTACGCGGCTTCCGCCGTTCAGGCTGCGGAGGACGGCGAGCCCCCTCCACAGCTCGCGGCCCTTCCGGAGGGCGAGCTGCCGCAGGCCGGCGCTGGCCGTCCCGATCACCGCAAGGGCGATGAGCGGCAACCACCAGGGCAGGCCGAGCGGCCCGACGAGGGTGAACGACGCCAGCGCGGCCAGCATCGCCTCGACGGCGAGGATCGGAAACTCGGCGGCGATCAGCGTCGGCACCTGCGGACTGACGTCCGGGGACGAGCGGCGGAGCGCGGCGATCCGCGCGGCGACCGCAGCCTGCGCATTGAGCAGGCCGCCCAGGACTCCCATGCTCGACGCGCGGTAAAGGACCCGCCGGTCGACAGTGCCGCCCGCCGCCCGGATGGTCAGATGCCACGCCTCGCTGCGGGCGAGCAGCCCGACGATCTGTAACAGCACGGTCACAGCGAGCACCCATGCCGCGACGGAGAGCGCGGCCGCGAACTCGTGGCGCCGCCCGGCCAGCAGGAACAGGAGGACCGCCGCGGTCGCCAGCGACCCCACCACCGCGATCAGCGTATGTCGGCGGCGACCGAAGTCGCGGAGGCGGGCAGTCAGTTCGGCCAGCCGACTCCCGCCGCGTGGCCGCGGCGACGGGCCGATCGATTGGCTACCCGCGTCGGCACTGCCGCTTCCGTTTAGCCGATCAAGGGAGCCCATCGAAACGACGCTACAGAGCGCCAGGTCGATCGCAAATGCGGAGAGAAGGCGTCTGCTGCATGGTCTCCGGAGGAGAAGCAGCGGCCGCGGCGAGACTTCCAGCCGGGGAGATGCAAGGGTCTTCGGCATGATCGTCGGACTGGCCCTCGCCCTGGCCTGTGCGCTCGCGACGAGCGTCTCCTTTCTGCTCAAGCAGCGCGGCGCGGTATCCGCACCGCCGGTGCGCGTCCGGCACCCGCTGCGAAGCGCCGCCGGGCTCTTTCGCTCCAAGTGGTTCGCGGTCGGCTGGCTGGTGGCTGTCGGGGCCTGGGCGCTTCACGTCGGCGCTCTTGCACTCGCACCGCTGTCGGTCGTACAGGCCGTCCTCTCCGCCGGGCTGGTCTTCCTCGCCGTGCTCGCCGAGCGGTTCTTCGGCTTTCACCTCGGTCGGCGGCAGTGGATCGGCCTGGTCATCACGGCGGCAGGGCTTGCGGTCATCGGGATCACCCAAGGGTCACAGCCCACCCATCCTCCGGGTTACGCGCTGGCCGCCTTGATCGCCATCGAGGGCAGCGTCCTCCTAATCGCCACGGGAGTTGCCGTGTTGGCGGGCCGCCTCCGCGTCCTGCAGGCGAGGGAGGGCCTGCTCCTCGGCGCAGCCGCCGGCGCGCTGTTCGGGATCTCGGACATCGCGCTCAAGTTCCTCACCCATGCAGTTGGAGGGGGAGTGCTCGAGCTGATCAGCCCGTGGACATTCGCGGCGCTGGCCGCCTCCGTTATTGCGTTCTATACCTCGGCCCGCGGTCTGCAGATCGGCCCGGGCGTCGAGGTCATCGCGCTCACCTCCGTGGCGGCCAACCTCGTCGCGATCGTCGGCGGCGTCCTGATCTTCCGCGATTCGATCGGGACCGGGGCGGTGGAGATCGTCGGACGGATGATCGCGTTCGCACTCGTCATCGCAGGCGCGGCCCTGATCCCCGCGCCGCTCCGGGTCGCCGATCCACGCGACAGGCCCGCAGAGGCAGCTGGCACCGCCATGGGCTCAAGTGAATGACGCCGGGGCAGGGCCGCGCTCGACGAACTGGACCGCCAGCATCGCCCGCAGCCCGCGGTCGTCGGAGAGGTCCTGCTCGCTCACCGCTTCCGCCTCCCGTCCGGCTTACGTCGCTTCGCCCACCGGTCAACGTCGGCCCGCTTCCAGACCCGTGTAGCTCGAAGACGGACGATCGGCTCGGGGAAGTCGGGGAGTCCGGTCAAACGAATCGCGTTTCGGCGGGTCGTGCCAAGAAGCTCGGCGACCTCCGCAAGACCCAGAAGGTTTCTCCCCTCGGCTGTCATTCCGTCCAAGATGGTGTCACAAAGGCTGGACCGCTTATGGTTGTGTCCGACGCCAGCAATCCTTCTCCTCGCGGCCCCTGTGCGCGAGTAGCGAGCGCCCGCTCGAAAAGCGCTCCTTCCCATGAGAAAGACGCGAACACGATCGGCGAGGCTCGGAAGGAACAGACCGACATCGAGTTGCCTGGTTGAGGCTGTACGGCGGGATTGTCCTGGCCGTGCATCTCGAGTTCTCGGAAGTAGCTACCCGGCTGAGGTCAGTTCAGCTTCGCCAGGTGCTGCTGGCGCCAGAGAGTGCTCGTTTCAGGCACTCTAAAAACGAGGCCCTGGCCAAGCCGGGCGTAGAATCGCCCGCGTGCCTGAGGACAAGCCACCAGTCACATGCCTCTACTGCGGGAAGACGATGGGGCCAAGCGAATCGGCGGTGATCGTCACCAAGACTCGCTCGATGAGAGCGGGGAGCCCGACTTCACAAGCCATAGCGTTGAGGGCATCGCGCATCCCGAGTGTTGGGAGCGCGAGCGACCCGAGGCATCGGAGGCTTAGCTAGTGCAGTGGTTCGAGGTGCCAATCGAAGGAGAGGGACTCGTGCAGGCAGAGCAGGCTCTGAACCGGGTCCAGATCCCAACACTCGGTCCTGGCTACACCGCGCGCGGCGACCGCAAGAGTCCAGAAGGGGCGCGTGTACCTCGTCACATGCTGGCCGTGTTAGAAGCAGAGAGCGCCGGGGATGCGGAGGCTCGCGTGAAGGACAACCTGCCCGACGGCGACTACGACGTCGGGCCAGCGGAGCCCCGGCAGAGCGGCTCGGCCTAAGTTCAGCTTCGCCCGCTCGGCCAACTTAGAACCTTCCCGCCTGGCGTGAAGGGGGTTCGATCTTCAGCCTGTGGTCAGGCGAAGGCGACCATTGGTCGGCCTGACACGTACTCGTGGAACACGGCGATGTGGTTGGCGTTGACCCAGATCTCTCGTCCACTTTCATCGACGACCTTGATCGTGGGAAGAGACGCGCCCTTCTCCTTCTCAGCCGTGATCTGGCTTTCGATCTCCACGACGGTGCTCTGCACGTTGAAGTGCTTGCCGCTGTCGAGGATGATCACCGCGTTCTTTTCGTTGTCGGCCATGGCGTTGCCGTCACCCTACTCTTGTCCGATCAGTTGAGCTTCGCTTGCTCAGCCCGAGCCCAAGTGAAGTAGTCGCGGCACGTCTTCACCGCCGCAGCGCGGTCGATCCACTCGTCGTCGTCCCGGGTCGCGGAGGCCCGTAGGCTTCGCCCTCGCGTGAGCGCCTCTCGAGACATACTGCTTTTCGTCCAAAGCACTACTCCGACAGTCCCGCGGCTTCGAAGGCCTCCTCTGGACCCGCAAACGCCTGCAGGTGAACGATCTCGCCGTTTCGAAGCGTCCACAGATACGCCAGAGACGGAGCGTCTCCAGCACGCGAGTCGAACTCGATGCCCGTGTGCCGCGCCTTGAATCGCACTCGGTGGAGGGAGATGAGGCTGTCGCCGGCGTCGATGATCTCCTCCAGATCGAGCCGCAGCCATTCGAACGGCTCGATCCATGTTCTCGCCGCACGCAGCCAACCTTCGTGGCCGCGATAGGGCTCCCCGACGTGGTCCGGCAAGACAGCGTCCTCGTAGATGACGTCGGAAGCGATGAATGACATGTCCATGACCTCGCCTCGCTCCCATGCCTCCAGAGTCCACTGCGGCTTCCAAGTCCGGATAAAAGCTCGAAGGGTCTCGGTGTCCTCCGCCGACATCGCCCGCTTGAGTATCTCTCCCTGAACCGCCGCTTTCCATGCAAAGCAGCGGTCTTGTCCGGGGCTACTGCTTTTCGTCCAAAGCGATAGTGCTTGTATCCGCCGCGGAGCAGGTATAGGGTCGCGTCGGGTCTCGTCCTTGAGGAGGAAGCCATATCCGGTCCTTGAGAAAGGAATCCTCATGACGACTTCAACAGACCTGCCCACCGCGGAAGGCCCCGGCTCGGTCTCCGAGGCACCCAATCTCCCGGAGGGGTTCACCGACACGTTCACGAGCCGGTACGTCGACACCAGTGACCTTCGCCAGCACGCGGTCATCGGCGGTAATGGCCCGCCGCTGCTGCTGGTGCACGGTTGGCCGCAGAATTGGTACGCCTGGCGGTTGGTGATGCCGGCGCTGGCCAGGGACTTCGAGGTCATCGCGCCCGACCAGCGCGGCATCGGGTTGACCGACAAGCCCCGCGACGCGAAATACGACCCGGCGACGCTCGCCAACGACCTCGTCACGCTGATGGACGAACTCGGTCACCAGCGGTTCGCCGTCGTCGGTACGGACACCGGCCTGCCGATTAGCTATGCGCTCGCCGCTGATCACCCGGACCGCGTCGAGCGTGTGGCCCTCGCCGAGGTTCCCGGGCCTCCGGGCGCGGTTCCCTCACCGCCATTCTTCCCCCCTCCGTCACTCAACAACAAGCTCTGGCACATCGCCGTCAACCGGCTTGACGAGGTGAACGAACAGCTTGTCAGCGGGCGGGAGGACATCTACTTCGGCTATGAGTTCGCCATCCAGGCCGGGCCGGGCCTCCCGGAGGACGTGATCGACTACTACGTCGGCCTCCTCTCCAACCCTGACTCTCTGCACGGCAGCTTCGCGTTCTATCGCGAGTGGCAGACCATGATGGAGCAGAACGAGGAGCGCAAGGAGCGGCCACTGAAGATGCCGGTCCTCGGCATCAGCGGCGAGGCAAGCTGGGGTGAAGCCGTCGGGGAGGCGTTTAAGCCCCTCGCGGACGACGTCCAAGGCGCGGTCATTGCCGGCGCCGGCCACTGGTTTGCCGAGGAGGCCCCCGAGGCGACGCTGGCGGCGCTGGCCCCGTTCCTGGCTCCGTACCGGGACGCTGTGGCGGCCGGAGACCCAGCTGCCCGGGCGCCTAGCTGAGGACGCAGAACTCGTCCCAAAGCGCTACTCCGACTGCCGCGAACCGCTGCTTTCCATGCAAAGCGGTGGCCGGTGTATGAGGATCGAGCAGTAGCCCCAGTTGGACGTCGAGGCCGAGCAACGCCAAGCGCGTCCTCTTCCCGACCTGGAACGCGAAAAAGCCCCCTCGTAATAGGGGCTTTTTCGTACAGCCTGCTGGGCGGTCTTCGATGGGAGTCTCGGACGACCCAGGAGGCATCCCTGATGCTACGCCCGTCCCTCAGCGGATTCATCCGTGCTTAGCACCGGGATGCCGAGCGCCCCGTTCAATGAAAAGCAGCTGCTTTTCGTCCAAGGCGGCTATGTGTCCTGAGTGGCGCGCTCGCCACTGAGCGTCCCGCTTTCACGCGGGAGGGGGCGTCAGCACAGACCGGACGCTCGCTGCTGCTCCTCGTCCGTTGCGAGCGGGTCGGAGATCATCCTGGGAGCCCGCTTCGGCGTGAACGCGCACCTCTCGAGGCCCCGATCGAAAAGGGACGGAACCCCCGTTCGAGGGGGGGTTCGGCGTAGAATCGTCGACGGGTGGGCTCACAGGGGGAGTGAGCCAAAGAGTGGCCTTCGAGATACAAGTCCTCGGCCGTGTCGATCTCCTGATCGACGGTCGGGCCGTGCCGCTCGGAGGGAGCAAGCAGCGAGCCGTTCTGGCAATGCTGGCCCTGCGCGCCAATCGCACCGTCAGCGCGGACGAGTTGATCGATGGGCTGTGGGGCGAGCGCCCGCCGGCGAGTGCCGCAAAGAACGTTCAGCTCTACGTCTCGCGGCTGCGCAAGGCGATCGATGCCAACGGCTCCGGCGCCCGGATCGTCACACGCGGCCGTGGCTACGAGCTCCGGGTAGCCGACGAGGTGGTGGACGCGACACGGTTCGAGCGCCTGGTCGAGGAGGCCGCGCGCGAGCCGGCCGGGCTCGCGCGGGCAAACGGCGCGGCCGGCGCTGCGCTCGAGCTCTGGCACGGGGCGCCCCTCGCCGATGTCGCCGAGGAGCCCTTCGCCTCAGCCGAGGTCCGCAGGCTCGAGGAGCTCCACCTACGAGCGATCGAGCTGGCGATCGACGCCGAGCTCGCCGCGGGCCGGCACCGGAAGGTGATCGCCGAGCTCGAGGCGCTGATCGCCGAGCACCCGACCCACGAGCGCTTCCACGCCCAGCGCATGCTCGCCCTCTACCGCGCCGGGCGGCAATCCGACGCCACCGAGGCCTACCGCGAGGCGAGCCGGACCCTGGTCGCGGAGATCGGGGGGGGCCCCGGCCCCGAGCTCCGCGAGCTCCAGGAGGCCATCCTCCGCCAGGACCCGGCCCTCGACGCGCGTCCCCTCCAGCAGGAGCTGCCGCGCCAGCTCGAGGGCGGCTCTCCGCTACTCGCGGGGCGCGAGCGCGAGCTGCGTTGGCTGCACAAGCGCTGGGCGGAGGCCGAGAGGGGAGGGGCCCGAGTTGCGCTCGTGGGCGGCCCCGGAGGCATCGGCAAGAACCGGCTCGCGGCCGAGCTCGCAGCAGAGGTACAGCGCACCGGGGCGGCGGTCCTGTATGCGGCGGGCGCCGGCTCCCCCAAGGCGGCCCTGGAGGCGATCCGTGCCGCGGAGAGGAGCGAGCGCCCGACCCTGGTGGTGCTGGACGATGCCGACGACGCTTCCCCTTCGATCCTCGAGGCCGCTTCGGCCCTCGCGGCAGGGTCGCGCGATTCCGCCGTGCTCCTGTTGGTGCTGCACCGGGACGAGCAGGGTCCGCCGGCCTTCGCCGAGGCGAGCCAGCGGCTCCTGTTGCGCTCCCTACGGACCGACGCCGCGGTCGAGATCGCCGAGCTCTACGCCCCGGCGGAGGGAACCGCGATGCCGCCCGACACCCTGATGGCCGAGAGCGGGGGCGTGCCGCTGCGGATCCATCGGGCGGCCAGCGGCTGGGCCCAGGCGCAGGCCGCGGAGCGGCTGGAGGTAACCGTCTGGAGGGCGGCCAGCGAGCGCGGCGGCCTGCGCGCGGCGGAGGCCGAGGTCGCCAGCGGTGTCGCCCAGCTGCAGCTCGCCCGCGAGCGAACCAGCCTCTACCTCGTCGCCGAGCCATCCGATCCCCCGGAACCCGAGGTCTGCCCCTTTCGCGGCCTGGCGCCGTTCAATGCCGCCCACGCCGAGTACTTCTTC
>DATIDP010000074.1:0-13201 GCA_035456265.1 Solirubrobacterales bacterium
GCTGCTGGTGGTGCAGGCCGACGACGTCCGCTCAACGCAGGTGAGGGATGCGATCGACCAGGTCGCCAGCAGGGCCCGGGCCGAGGGCGTGGCGCTCGGTGGCCCGGACGTCCGGGTCAACGATCGGGGGACGGTCGCGGCCGTCTCGCTGCCCCTCGCGGGTGACGGCGAGAGCGACCGCTCGAAGAGCGCGTTGTCCGAGCTGCGCAACGACCTGATCCCGGCGGCGTTCGACGGCACCGGTGCGAAGGTCGAGGTCAGCGGCGACACGGCATCGAACGTCGATTGGCAGGACTCGCTGAAGTCGCATCTGCCTCTCGTCTTCGGCTTCGTCCTCACCCTGGCGTTCATGCTCCTGTTGGTGACGTTCAGGTCGGTCGTCGTGCCGATCACCTCGATCGCGCTGAACCTGCTGTCGGTTGGAGCGGCCTACGGGCTACTGGTGCTGGTCTTCCAGCACGGCTTCGCCCAGGGCCTGCTCGGGGTCCACAGCAGCGGGGTGACCAGCTGGCTGCCCCTGTTCCTGTTCGTGGTCCTGTTCGGCCTCTCGATGGACTACCACGTGTTCATCCTGAGCCGGATCAAGGAGCTCGTCGATCGGGGCATGCCGACGGAGCAGGCCATCGAGCGCGGCATCGGCTCGACGGCCGGCACGGTGACCAGCGCGGCGATCGTGATGGTCGCGGTGTTCTCCATCTTCGGCACGCTCAGCTTCATCGACTTCAAGCAGATGGGAGTCGGTCTGGCTGCGGCGATCCTCATCGACGCGACCGTGATCAGGGGTGTCCTGCTCCCGGCGACGATGAAGGTGCTCGGAGAGCGCAACTGGTACCTGCCGAGCTGGCTGGAGTGGCTGCCGAAGCGGCGGCTCGCCGACCACCCGGCGGCGCCCACCCCGCGGGCACTCCCTGAGCCGGCGAGGGCGTAGGCCCGGGAAACGCGAGGTCCTCGCGGGCCCGGCGGGAGCCGGGCCCGCGGCGTGCCCGAGGACCGGGGGCGGCCGCTCTCTACGATCATCCGACGTACGCCATCTCGATCGAAGGGGACTGAGGATGAGAATCGGAATCGTCGGAGCGGGGAGGATCGGCGGCAATTGCGCGGTCCAGTTCGCCAAGGGCGGGCACGAGGTGAAGCTGAGCTCCCGGGACCAGTCCAAGCTCGAGCCGCTGGCGGATCAGATCGGCGAGCGGGCCAGCGTCGGCAGCGTGCCCGAGGCGGCGGAGTTCGGCGAGGTGGTCGTGTTCGCGGTTCCCTGGGACGGGTTCGACGCCGCCGTGCTCGCGGCCGGCTCAATCGACGGCAAGATCGTCATCGACACCACGAACCAGTTCGGCAGCTCCGAGATGCCGGCCGACGGCCAGACGGCCGCAAGCTTCCACGCCGCCCGCGTCGACGACGCCCGCTACACGAAGAGCTTCAACACCCTCACCTCGGCCTTCCAGGAGGAGGCGGCCTTCCGCCCCGAGGAAGAGCGGATCGTCCAGTGGGTCTGCGGTGACGACGTCGCCGCCAAGCAGGTGGTGATGGGCCTGATCGCGGACGCCGGCTATGCCCCGATCGACCTGGGCCGCAACGAGGACGCGGCGGTGATGGAGATGCCGCGCCGGCCCGGAGCGGTCTACGGCGAGGAGTACCGGCTTGCGGAGGCGGAGCAGGTGGTCGAGGCCGTTCGGGCAGGCGAGGAGATCCCTCCGACCCCGAGCTACTCGTGAGCACCAGGCTGAGTGCTCGCTCTCCTCACCAGGGTTCCTAGCGCTTGAACCTGAAGACCCGTGTATCGGTGTCGTTCTCGCCGTAGGGGCCGGGGTTGATCGCGGTGATCGACGTGCGCAGCTTGGAGGCGCCGATGTGCTTCCGGATCGATTTGCGAGCTGACTTGTTCGGCTTCAGGAACACCTCGATGACCTCCCCTCCCGGAAACACACCTGTGTCGACGACAGGACCGACATCCGGCCCTCGCAGCACCAAGGTCGAGGTCGCCGTCACCTGGCACTCCGTCGAGCACACGAACCTATAGGCGATTCGCTTCTTCACTTTCAGCTTGCCGGTCGTCACATAGCTGACCAGGCCCTCGCTATCCACCGGCGTCTGCGCGACCGCACGGGGCGGGGGGGCGGTCACGAGGATGACCGCGATGCCTGCCATCAAAAGCGCTGCTATCCCGCGTCGAATCAACCCGAGCCGCACTCTAGCCGAACCGGTTGGCCTTGCGCGCGCGCCGGGCCGACGCCAATAGGTCAGCCTCCCCCCGGCGCAATCCCATGCCATGCTTCCCCGCCCCCAATGCCATGCCCTGCCTGCGGAGGAGGAGCGTTCGAGCCACCGCCGCTATCGCTGCTGGGCGCGGGTGCTGTCGCGACTGGTTTGCTGGGCGCGGGTGCTGAGGCGGCTGGTTCGTTGGCCGGTTGGATTGTGGCCGGGCTGCTCTTCTTCCTCGGCGGAGGCGGCGCGAACGAAGGCTCACTCACAGGTGCGGCCGGGGTCGCACGCTTCTTCTCGGACCTCTTGGTCTTCTGACTCTTCTTTGTCTTCCGAGTCTCCGCTTGCGCCCCTCCAGCGGCTAACGCAGGAACGGCTAACGGAGCGGACACGGCCCGGGGCGACTGGGACGGATTACCGCCGTCGGCGCCGGAAGACCGCCCGACCCCGCCCAAGCTATGGACACCGACCGAGAAAGCTCCGGCCAGGATCACAAGCATCGGGATCAGGACCGCGATCGCAAGGCGTCGCTCCTCGCCCTCAAGGTTCCAGATTCGCGTCCGGGATGACGGCGCGCCCGTTTCGGGTTTTGAATTGAGCGCGGACGCAAGCCGCCTCAACATCTTGGGGCTCGGCGGTTGACCTTCCTCGATGCGCGCGACGCTGGCCCGGCTCGTGTCGATTCTCGCCGCCAGGTCCTCCTGGCTGAGCCCCAGCCCGGCTCGCCGGACAGCGACCAGCCGTCCGAAGAGTTCCTCCCCGCTCCTGCCTGATGCTCCCGCTTCCACAGCCAGCAACACTCTAGGCCAAGTGCGGGGCGAACGCTAGGGGCGGAAGCTTCGGCGCAGCCGCCGAGCCGAGCCGAGAATCAACTCAATAGCTGGTAGATGAAGTAGACGATCACGACAAGGTTGACCAGCCATCCATGGGTGGTGAGCCACTCCCGGATGCCGGGCATCGCCTCCCTCGCGCGATGCCCGAGCAGGGAGTAGGCCAGGAACGGCAGGGCCATGAGCAGGGTTGTGGCCGCCACCAGCGGCCAGCCGTGAAGGAGATCCTCGTGATTGTCGTGCAGCCAGTTCACCGTCGAGATCACCGCGACGATGTCGGTCGGCATCAGCAGGATCAGCAGGAAGGCGAGACTGAAGGCACGCTTGGGCTCGGCCTCCTGGAGGGCGGTCATCCACTTGGGGACGGTGGCTGTATGTCGTCCGCGGAACGTGTGGATCGCGGTCAGCGCGAGGAGCCCGGAGACGATCCAGTCCGCGGAGGTCGGCCCGCCCGCGTCGTCCTTCGGCTTGATCCCGATGGCCTTGACCAGCAGGTACCAGATCGTGAGGCTGAGGCAGGCTGCGACGACGACGCCGATCAGCATCGCGATCGAGTTCTTGACCGGCTCCTGGCTCGTCACCAGGAAGATCGCGGTCAGGATCTGCGGCCCCATGACCATGATCAGGGCCAGCGGGAGGATCTGGAGCTGAGTCGAGTCCAAGTCGAGGCGGCGTCGGGCGCGCGAGAATTGGCGCGCGCGGATCCTATGCGGTATTAGGCTTTCGGCGATGGATGCCGGAAAGGACGCCGACCAGCTCGCCGCTCAGGCCGCCGACGCCGTGCGGCAGGTGCTCGCGCGGGCCGAGGAGCGAGCCGCCGAGATCGTTCGCGACGCGGAGGCGAAGGCGGCCAGTGTCCGCGAGCAGGCCGAGGCGGAGGCGGTCCAGATCCGGGAGCGCGCCGAAGGGGATGCCCGAGCGCAGATCGAGGCCGCCAAGCGCGCGCTCGACGAGCTCGGCGGGACCCTGGCCGCGGCCGCATCCTCCGCGCTCCCGAAGGCGGAGGCCGAGCCGCAGCCGACCGAGCCCGAGCCCGAGGAGCCGGCGGAATCACCCGGCGCCCCGGAGGCGCCCGTCTCGCCTCCCGCCGAGGAGCCGGAGCCCGAGGAGGCGGCTTCGGCCGGGGGCAATGGCGACGACGCAGCCGAGCGCCTGGTGGCGATGAAGCTCGCTGTCGACGGGAAGGACGCCGCCGAGATCGAGGCGGAGCTGGCCCAGAAGTTCGGCTCGCGGGACCGGACGGAGCTCGTCACCGACGTCCTCTCCCGGGTCCCCCGCTAGAGGGTCACTCGCCGGAACGAAACGTCCCAGGGCCGCCGCCCTGCCGCGCGCCCTGGGTGTACGCCGCCATTTCCTGGCTCCAGAACTCGACGACGTTGCCGTCGGGGTCGGTGACGTAGATGGCCCGCCCCGGCCCGAGCTGGATCGGGCCCTCGACCTCGGCGCCCGCTGACTCGATCCGTGCCTTGAGATCGTCGATCGCCCGGTCCGGGACGCTGAACGCGTAGTGCACGTGGGCGCCGCCGCGCCCGCCCGCCAGGCCGACCTGTTCAGTCCAGACCCCGAGCCGGGCGGTCTCACCCACCAGGTACCAGTAGCGACCCTCGGCTCCCTCGCCGTAGAGCGTCTCCTCGAAGCCGAGCACGTCGCGGTAGAAGCGGCGCGCGGCGTCGAGGTCCGCGACCTCCAGAACGAGCTCCGAGATGCCGCTGACGGGTGGGGGCTCGGTCACCGCGCCCGAGCTTATTGGCCGCGGTTGCTCTAATCGTCCCAGCGATGATCCCGAGCACCTACAGGCGCGTTCTCTCGATTCGGCCCGTGCGTCTGCCCCTCGCCGGGGCGACGATCGGCCGGCTGCCCTTCGCCGCGGAGGCCCTGACCCTGCTCCTGCTCGTGCAGGGGGCGACGGGCTCGTTCGCCGACGCCGGCCTCGTCAACGCCTGCTACTCGCTCGGCGCCGCCGCGGGCCTGCCCACACAGGGCCGAATCGTCGACCGCGTCGGGCAGACGCGGGTGATCGCGATCGCCACAGCGATCAACGCCCTGGCTCTGATCGGCCTCGTCGTGCTGGCCGAGGATGGTGCCTCGATGCCGGCGATGGGCGCCGTGGCGGTGTTCGCCGGGTTCGCGATCCCGCCCCTCGGCACCTCGATTCGGACGCTCTGGTCAGAGCTGGTTTCCGACCACGAGCTCCGGCAGTCCGCCTTCGCCCTCGACGCCGTCACCGTGGAGGTGGCGTTCATCGTCGGGCCGCTGCTGGCGGCCCTGGTGATCGCGATCGCCTCGCCGGCGGCGGGCGTGCTGATGAACGTCGCGCTCAGCATCCTCGGTTCGACCCTGTTCGCGGTCTCCCGGGCGTCCCGCAACTGGCGCGGCCAGCCCCACGGGCTCGGGCTGATGGGCCCGCTGCGGTCAGGTGGCGTCCTGACTCTGATGGGGGTGGGGCTCGGCCTCGGGGTGGCGGTTGGAGCGGTCGAGCTGGGCATGACCGCCGTTGCCGCCGACGACGGTGTCCGCGAGCTGGGCGGCGCGCTGCTCGCGACCCAAGCTGCGGGCAGCCTGATCGGAGGGCTCGTCTACGGCAGCCGGACCTGGCGTACGCCGGGCTCTCGCCGCCTCGGCCTCCTCTCCGTGGCGCTCGCCCTCACCACGGTTCCGCTGGTGGCCACGCCCTCGCTGGCGGCGACCTTCCCGCTCGCTCTGCTCAGCGGCTTCACCCTGGCCCCGACCGTCTCGGTGCTCTATCTGCTGCTCGACTCCGTCGCTCCCACCGGGACCGCGACCGAGGCGACCGGCTGGGTGCTCACCTCCTTCGTTGCCGGGGCATCCGCCGGCGCCGGCCTCGCGGGCGCCGCGGTCCACGCCTCCGGGCCGCACGCCGGGCTCGCCGTCGGCCTGGCGGGGACGGTCCTCGCCGCGGCCGTCGCCTGGCTCTGGCAGTCGCAGATCGCGCAGATTCCGGCGCTGGAGGCGGCTCCTGCGGCCGGTTCCGGGGAACAACCGTTCGCCCGCGTACACTCGAAGTGATGGCGCCGTCGGAGCAAATGGTCATCCGCGGGGCGAGGGAGCACAACCTCAAGGACGTCGACCTCGAGCTGCCTCGCAACTCGCTGATCGTGATCACCGGCCTCTCCGGGTCCGGTAAATCGAGCCTTGCCTTCGACACGATCTACGCCGAGGGCCAGCGCCGCTACGTCGAGTCGCTCTCGGCGTACGCGCGCCAGTTCCTCGGCCTGATGGAGAAGCCGGACGTCGACTCGATCGACGGCCTCTCGCCGGCGATCTCGATCGACCAGAAGACCACGTCCCGGAACCCGCGCTCGACGGTCGGCACCGTCACCGAGATCTACGACTACCTGCGGCTGCTCTGGGCCCGGATCGGGAAGCCGCACTGTCCCGAGTGCGGCGAGCCGATCGAGGGACAGTCGATCGAGCAGATCACCGATCGCGTGATGACCCTGGAGGAGGGCACCCGGTTCATGGTGATGGCCCCTGTGGTTCGGGGGCGGAAGGGCGAGTTCGAGAAGCTCTTCGAGCAGTTCCGGCTCGAGGGCTACAGCCGGGTGCGGGTGGACAACGAGCTTCGCCGGCTGGACGAGGAGATCAAGCTCGACAAGAAGTACAACCACGACATCTCGGTGGTCGTCGACCGCCTGGTGATGAAGGGCGACCTGCGGCGCCGGCTCTCCGAGTCCGTGGAGGCCGCGGCGGCGCTGGCAGGCGGGGTCGTCGAGATCGATGTGCTCGCCGAGGGCAGCAGCGGCGAGGCGAACGAGCGGGACTCGAGCGAGAACGTCGGCGGCGTGAAGGGAGCGAAGGGCGCGGGACAGCTCCCGCAGGGCGTGGCCGATCGATTGACCTTCAGCGAGCGCTTCGCCTGCCTCAACTGCGGCACCTCGATCCCCGAGCTGGAGCCGCGGATCTTCTCCTTCAACTCCCCGCACGGGGCCTGCGAGCGCTGCCACGGGCTCGGCTTCCAGCGGGTGGTGGACCCGGAGCTGGTCGTCCCCGACCCGACCCTCTCCCTGCGGGAGGGCGCGCTCCAGCCCTGGCGCACGGGGCACTCGCGCTACTGGAAGCGGCTAATCGAGGCCGTCGCCGAGGACTACGGGGTCGACATCGACACCCCGTGGCAGGACCTCTCGGACGAGGACCGCGAGATCTTCCTGTACGGCACCGGCGGCGAGCGCCACAGGGTGACCTACACGAACCGCTTCGGGCGACGGCGCTCCTACAGCGTCCGCTTCGAGGGAATCGTCAACAACCTCGAGCGCCGCTACGACGAGACCGATTCGGACTCGGTTCGCGAGCGCGTCGAGGGCTACATGGCCGAGCAGCCGTGTCCGGTCTGCAAGGGCGCGCGGCTGCGGCCCGAGAGCCTCGCGGTCAAGGTCGGCGGCATCTCGATCCACGAGTACACGGAGATGTCGGCCCGGGCCTCGCTGCGCTGGATCGAGGAGCTCGAGATGACCGACACGGAGCGTGCGATCGCGCGTCTGCTCGTGCGCGAGATCACCGAGCGCCTCGCCTTCCTCGACAACGTCGGGGTCGGTTACCTCAACCTGGCGCGCTCCGCGCGCACCCTCTCCGGTGGCGAGGCCCAGCGGATCAGGCTCGCCACGCAGATCGGATCGAGCCTGGTGGGCGTGCTCTACATCCTCGACGAGCCGTCGATCGGGCTGCACCAGCGGGACAACGCGAAGCTGATCCAGACGCTCGAGCGGCTGCGCGACCTCGGCAACACCGTGATCGTGGTGGAGCATGACGAGGGCACGATGCGCTCGGCGGACCACCTCGTTGACCTGGGTCCCGGGGCCGGCGAGCACGGGGGGCACGTGATCGCCGAGGGGACGCCCGATCAGGTCGAGACGGACCCGGCGTCGCTCACCGGCCAGTACCTCGCCGGCAAGCGCCAGATCGAGGTCCCGGAGAAGCGCCGCAAGCCGCGTGGCGAGCTGGTGGTCAGGGGCGCCCGCGAGCACAACCTGAAGCGGATCGAGGTCGAGATCCCGCTCGGCGTCTTCTGCTGCGTCACCGGCGTCTCGGGGTCGGGGAAGTCGACGCTGATCAACGAGACGCTCTACCCGGCGGTCGCCAACCGCCTCCATCAGGCGAAGCTGCGGCCTGGCGGGCACGACCGGATCGACGGCATCGAGCAGGTCGACAAGATCATCAACATCGACCAGTCGCCGATCGGCCGCACACCCCGCTCCAACCCGGCGACCTACACCAACGTCTTCGACCACATCCGCCAGCTCTACGCCCAGACCCGTGAGGCCCGGGCGCGCGGATACAAGCCCGGGCGGTTCAGCTTCAACGTCAAGGGCGGGCGCTGCGAGGTCTGCCGCGGCGACGGCCAGATCAAGATCGAGATGCACTTCCTCCCGGACGTCTACGTCCCGTGCGAGCAGTGCCACGGCAAGCGCTACAACCGCGAGACGCTGGAGGTCCGCTTCAAGGGCAAGTCCATAGCCGACGTCCTCGAGATGTCTGTCGCGGAGGCGTGCGAGTTCTTCAAGGACATCCCGAAGATCTCGCGGAGGCTGAACACCCTGCAGGACGTCGGGCTCGACTACATCCGGCTGGGGCAGCCGGCGACCCAGCTCTCCGGCGGCGAGGCGCAGCGGGTGAAGCTCGCCACCGAGCTCTCCAAGGTCGCCACCGGAGACACCCTCTACATCCTCGACGAGCCGACCACCGGCCTGCACTTCGCCGACGTCCAGCGGCTGCTCGATGTGCTCGACCGCCTGGTCGAGGCGGGCAACACGGTGATCGTGATCGAGCACAACCTCGACGTGATCAAGACCGCCGACCGGATCATCGACCTCGGCCCCGAGGGCGGGGAGGAGGGAGGCAATCTACTCGCCGGGGGCACCCCCGAGGAGGTCGCAGCCACCCCGGGTTCCTACACGGGGGAGTTCCTCGCCGAGCTCGTCGAGTCGGAGATGAAGGTCCGCCGCACCGGCAAGCGCAAGACGGCGGTCGCCGCCTGAGATGCCAGGGCGCGCGCTGTCGCGACGCGCCTGATTCGGGGGATACTGCCCTCATGAGGGAGAGGGTTTGCTAGGGGCGATCGACTTCGAGATCCACTCGAGTGCCGCGTTCGATCAGGCCGATCAGCGCGCGGGCATGATCCTGCTCGGTGCGATGCTGCTCTCCTTCGGGTTCATCCGCTTCAGCACCCGGATGATCCGGGCCGAGGTGAAGTGGTGGCCCGGGAACGTGACTCCCGGCGGCCTCCATATCCACCACCTGGTCTTCGGGATCGTGCTGATGATGCTGGCGGGGTTCCTCAACTTCGTGATCCAGCCGAGCAGCCCCTGGTTCGAGGTCCTCGCCGGGGTGTTCGGCGTCGGCGTGGGCCTGACGCTGGACGAGTTCGCGCTCTGGCTGTATCTCGACGACGTCTACTGGTCGGAGGAGGGCCGCAGCTCGGTCGACGCCGTGGTGTTCGCGGCGATCATCGGCGGGGGAATAATCGTCGGCTTCGTCCCCCTCGACGCGAGCGGCGCGTCGATCGTCTCGATCGTGGCGTCGGTGGTGATCACCCTGGGGATCTGCGCCATCGTGGCGCTCAAGGGGAAGATCAGCTCGGCCGTGATCGGCATGTTCATCCCGCCGGTGGGGTGGGTGGCGGCCACGCGCCTGGCCCGGCCGGGCTCTTGGTGGGCGAAGCGGCGCTATGCGCCCGGCAGCGGCAAGCTCGACAGGGCGATCTCCCGGAAGGGGCGCCACGACCGCCGCGTGAGGCGCTTTCAGGACCTGATCGGCGGGGCCCCGTCGCTGCCCAGCCCGCGGGCCCCCGAATCCGGCCGACCCGAAGAGTAATTTCGCCGCAAACGGCCGCCTCTAGGGGGTGGTCGGCTAACGAGAGGAGACCCAGTGAGAGGTGCGGGTCGAGTCGTCTTCGCGGCGATCCTGCTGCTGTTGGTCGGCACGCTGAACATCATCTACGGGATCGGCGCGATATCGGACGCGAATTTCTACGCGAACGACACCCGGTACATCTTCACGAACCTCCACGCGATGGGGTGGTTCCTGGTGATCGTCGGGGTGATTCAGCTGACCGGAGGGTTCTCGCTGATGGCGGGGAACCCGTACGGTCGGATCATCGGCATCGTCGCCGGCAGCCTCGGCGCGATCGACGCGCTGCTGTCGATGGGCGGAGCGCACCCGTTCTGGTCGCTGGCGATCTTCGCCCTCTGCGTTTGGGTGGTCTACGGGATCGTCGTCTACGGCGAGGAGGAGCGGGCCGCGGTCCGCTGAACCTGCGCGGGAGCCCGGCCTCGGCCGGGCTCCCGCGGTTCATCCTCTTCTTGGTGCCAGGCGGGCTGGTGCCGGGTCAGTGCCCGAGCCGGTACATCCAGCCGGCTGCCATGACCTCGACGGTCCCCCGGACGATGAATCCGATTCCGGCGAGAAGCGCGAGTGTGGCCAGGCCGATGTCGGGGTTCGCCACAACGATCACACCGGCCGCGATCGAGACCAGGCCGAGGACGATCGAGATGGCTCGATGCTCGCGGATGTCGAGCGCTCGCGCCAGATCGGCAACTCCGGTGAGAATGAACCAGAACGACAGCGCGATCAGCAACGCCAGCACGCCGGCCCCGGGGCGCACCAGGCAGATCAACCCCGCCAGGATCGACAGGAATCCGACGATCATCCGAAGCACGCGGCCACCCGCCGAGGTCGGGCTCTCGACCGTCGCCAGGGCAACGTAAGACGAGCCGGCGATGACCAGATAGATCCCCACGATCAAGCCGAGCGCGAGCAGGGTGATGCTCGGATAGACAATCGCGAGAATCCCGACCGCGATCGAGAGCACTCCCAGTAGGCCTACGAGCCACCACTTATTCAGGTCGGTGCTCATGGTCCCGGTTCCTTCGACCTTCGCCATCTGACTGTCCTTTCGATTGGGGATTAAGTCGCGGCCGCGGGCACCCGCTCGTCCACGAGCAGGGCCGCTCCGATCGCCCCGCCCAGGTCGCCGAGGGCCGCCAGGCGCATCTCGGGCGGCCTGTCGTCAACGAAGAGATGGGGATGCATGCGCGCCGCGATGCGGCGCACGTACCTCTCGCCCATGCGGACGCCGAGCCCGCCGCCGATGATCACCGCCTCAGGGTCGATCACGTTCACACACGATGCAACCCCGGCGCCGAGCGCCTTGACCGCGCGGTCCATCAGCCTGATCGCGAGGTCATCGCCGTGCTTCAGCGCGCGCTCCCAGACGCCGCTGGTGAGACGGTCCCGCCCGCGCTCCTCCATGATCCGGAAGAGGTCGGTCTTGGCGCCGTTCTTGACCTCCTTGCGAGCCTTGACCTCCATGGCCATCCGGCCCGCGTAGGCCTCCATGCAGCCCTTCCGGCCGCAGGTGCAGCGGGGGCCGCCCATCTTCACGACCACGTGGCCGATCTCGGCGGCCGCGCCCCTGCCCAGCCAGGGCTTGCCGTCCAGGACCAGGCCTCCACCGACGCCGGTGCCCCACCAGACGCCGAGGATGGTGTCGAATTCCTTGGCGGCACCCAGCTCGAACTCCCCCTGCACGGCCACCTGGACGTCGTTGCCGACCCGCACCGGCACGCCGAGGTCCTTGGAGAGCCGTTCGCCGAGCGGGTAGGAGCCGAGCCAGCCGGGCAGGTTTCGGGCGCCCGAGACCACACCCGTCTCCTCGTCGGCGTCGCCCGGCGATCCGATGCCCACGCCCAAGAGTTCGCGTGTCCCCAGTCCCGCCTCGGCCGCCGCGTCGCGCATGGCTCCCTCCATCTCCCGCGCCACGTCCTCGGGGCCGCCGGTGGTCGGCGTGGGGCGGCGTGACTGGCCGAGGACGTTGTTGTCGACGTCGACCACGACCGTCTGGATCTTGGTGCCGCCGAGGTCGATTCCTCCGCGCGGAGCCTGCTCCGACCCGGGACTCACGGCCGGGACGATAGACCTGACCCCGGCGTTTGCGAAGCTGCCACGGTGGCGTCGCTCGGCGAATGGCGCACCTGGTGGGTGAAGCGGCGCTGGTACGAGCGCAACCGCCGGCCGAGGCGCCGTCTCAGGATCAACCGCCACGCGGCCGAGGGCGGCTTCTTCATCCGCTACCCGGTCGAGGGCGAGGTGCTCGAGGCGCTCGATTCCGGCCGTCTGGAGATCGGCGAGGGCACGTTGCTGGAGCCGGGCTGCTGGCTCACCCTCTCGGGAGACGCCCGGATAAGGATCGGGGAGGGCTGCTTCCTCAACCGCGGCACGATGCTCGCCGCCCTCGAGCTGATCGAGGTCGGCGACCACGTGATGTTCGCGAACAACTGCTTCGTCGGCGACTCGGACCACCGCTACGACGATCCGACGAAGCCGATCACCTGGCAGGGATTCGAGCCGCAGGGGCCGGTCCGCATCGGCTCGAACTGCTGGTTCGGTGTGAACTGCGTGGTCACGGGCGGCGTGCAGATCGGGGAGCGGGTCGTGATCGGGTCGAACTCGGTCGTGACCCGCGACATCCCGCCCGGCGTGATCGCCGCGGGCGTCCCGGCGAAGGTGATCAGGGAGATCGAGTTCAAGCGGGCGTGATCGAGCGCCACCTGGGGTCGCGCCGGGTCTCCCGGATCACCTACGGGGCGATCATCGGCCTGGCGCTGGTGGTCGCCCTGCAGGCGCACCCGCCACCGCCGGGTGCGGTGATCGCCTCGCTGCTCGGCACCGCGGTCGCAGTCGCGCTGGCAGAGGTCTACAGCGAGCTGGTCGGCTTCGAGACGGTCCGGCGGCGGCATGCCACGCAGGCCGAGAGGGAGAGCCTCCTGGGCGATGCGGCAGCCGTCGCGGTGGGAATCGGCTTTCCGAGCGTGTTCTTCGTGCTTGCGATCATCGGGGTTCTGAGCGACGACTCGGCGTTCACGCTGGCTAGGTGGACCGGCCTCGGCCTGCTCGGCCTCTACGGCTTCGCAGGGGCCCGGGTCACCGGATCGAGCCTGCCGACGGCCTTGTTGAAGGCCATCGGGATCGCGCTGATCGGGGGAGCGCTGATCCTGCTCAAGTCGCTGGTCCACTGACCGACGCTGAGGCGACCGGGGAGCGTCCCGGCCGCTTCCTAGACTCGCCGCGTGCTGAGACTCCGCCTCGCGGTCGAGGATCACCGTGCCGACTCGGTCACCGAGGCGCTGGAGGGGACCGGGGGAGTGCACCGGATCGTC
>DATIDP010000075.1:0-5059 GCA_035456265.1 Solirubrobacterales bacterium
GATGGGGTCCGCGTCGCGGGCGCGGGGGTGGCCGCTCGCGTTGGAGAAGCGGATCGTCGTCTCGACCGGCTCACCCCGCAGGTGCGCGGCGCGCGAGAGTCCCTTCGCCTCGGGCGTGGGGGTGAACGTCCCCTCGCAGATCGTCCCCTTGGCGTGGACGGCGCGGAAGCCGGGGTGGGGACCGCCGTTGACGGCGTGGAGCGCGTCGACCATCTCCTCCCACATGGTTGCGGTCGCCACGAAGGGGAATCTACCGCTCGGTCTGCGTCGCGACCTCGACGTCGCCGCTCCGCTCGACGTGCTGCCAGCGGAGGCGCAGGCCCTGCACGGCGCTGGCGACCGACTGCAGCACGACCAGGTACATGAGCTGGCGGTAGACGAAGGTCTGCAGCGGCAGCGCCAGCAGGGCCCAGGGCCGCTCGCGGTCCAGGTGGAAGGCGTAGGCGCCCTGTGCGATGAGGAGCAGATTGAACCCGAGCCAGTAGGCGATCACCGGGACCGGATCGAGGAAGAGAATCCCGTAGAGCGCGAAGACGTCGATCAGGGGCGCGAGCAGGGGCAGCGCGATCTGGAAGAGGATCAGGTAAGGCAGGCCGATCGCCCCGATCGCCCCCTCGCGTCTCCGGAAGAGCGCCCGCCGGTGCTTCCAGACCGACTGCATCGTGCCGAAGGACCAGCGGTAGCGCTGCCGCCAGAGGCCTCCGAGCGACGCGGGGGTCTCGGTGTAGGCCCTGGCGTCCTCGGCGTAGACCACCTTCCAGGCGCGGCGGCCGAGGGCGATGGTGAGGTCCGTGTCCTCGGCGAGCGTGTCGCTCGAGAAGCCGCCCACCTCGACCAGGGCGCTCCGGCGGAAGGCGCCCACCGCCCCGGGCACCGTCGGCATACAGCCGAGCACGTCGTAGAGGCGGCGGTCGAGGTTGAAGCCGGTGACGTAGTCGAGGTGCTGCCAGAGGCCGAGCACGCTGCGCCGGTTCCCCACCTTCGTGTTGCCGGCCACCGCCCCGACGCGCGGGTCGGCGAACGGCCGAACGAGCGCCGCGAGCGTGCCCGGCTCGAAGACGGTGTCGGCATCGACCGCCGCGATCAGATCGTGCCTGGCCGCCGCGACCGCGGTGTTGAGCGCCTCCGCCTTGCCCCGGTTCGGCTCCCTGATCACCCGCACCATGGACAGCCGCAGGGAGTCGACCAGTTCGCCGGTGCCGTCGGTCGAGCCGTCATCGACGACGACCACCTCGAACTCGGGGTAGTCGGAGGAGGCGAGGGAGCGGACCGCCTGCTCGATGCCGGCCGCCTCGTTGTAGGCGGGGACCACGATCGAGACCGGCGGCTGGGATCCCTCCGGTCGGGGCCGGCGGCGCCGCCGAGCGGAGTGCAGGCGAGCGAGGCCGACGACCGCCACCGCCCGCATGATCGCCAGGATCGCCACCGGGATGAGCAGTGCGGTGAGCACGTCCGTGAGCAGGCGGGCGGCGGTGAGCGAGGCGATCAGCATGTCGCCGCGGAGCCGCTGGCTGTTGGTCGCCGCCGGATCGGTCTCGCTGGCGCTGGTGCCGAGCAGGTGGTTGAGGCCGACGAACTTGAAGCCGCGGGCGCGGAGCTCGGGCACCAGCCGCTCGAGGGCCGCGACCGTCTCGGAGCGGTCGCCGCCGCCGTCGTGCATCAGGATCACCCCCCCGCGCCTGCCGGGCGGGGTGGCGTTGCGGACGATCTCGTCGACTCCGGGTCGCCGCCAGTCCTCGGCGTCGTAGTTCGCCAGGGCGATCACGTAGCCGCTCCGCGCGATCTCCGCGTACACGCGCGCCTGCTCGGGGTCGACGGCGGCCGGGGTGGCCGAGTAGGGGGGCCGGACGAAGCGGGGCCGGACGGCGGCCGCGCCCGAGATCGCGCTCTCCGTCAGCGAGATCTGAAGGTCGCGGAGAGAGCCTGCGCTGGCGAGGTCGGCGTGACTGAAGGTGTGGTTGCCGAGCTGGAAGCCGTCCCGGTGGAGATCGGCGATGACCCCTGGGTGCTCGACCACGTGCTCTCCGACGGCAAAGAAGGTGGCGGGAACCCGGAGGCGCATCAGCGTGTCGGCGATCTCCGGGGTCCAGCGCGGATCGGGGCCGTCATCGAAGGTGAGGGCGACACGACGGCCGACGCGCGTCTCACGGGGCACCAGGCGGCCGTCCGGTCCGGCGACGAACAGCGCCTTCTCGGTGTGGAGCGCCCGGGTGCGGTCGGCAGATGTCGGCGCCGGGGTGCCGCTCGCCCCGGTGGTGTGCACCGTGAGCCCCTCGGCCAGCAGGAGCAGGATCAGCGTCCCGAGGAAGAGGCCGAGCAGGAACCAATGAGCGGGCGGCCGCTCGATCTTGCGGGCGAGCCGACGCCCGGTCTCGCTCCGGGGCCGGCGGAGTCGGGCGCGCTCGACTGTCATCTGGCCGCCCGCTAGCGGAGCCGACCCGGCGCGCCGCTGCCACCGGGCCCGTTGCCGGGCGATCCGGCCGGCTTGCCGGTCGTGGTGGACCTCGTGGTGCCCAGGCGTTTCCCGTTGGCCGAGGGGGACGCGGTGGCGGCCGGGGCGCCCGTGGAGACCGGAGCCTGCGAGGTCGGCTTCGGAGCCGGCCTCGGGGCCCGGCTCGTACTGGGGACGGAGCTCTCCGGCGGCGGTGCGGCGGTCCGCACGGAGGGCTCGGCCGGCCGGTGCGCGGACTGCTCCGGCACCTGGACGGGCGCGGGTTGGGGGCGGGGTGCGCGGTCGACCTGGGAGCCGGCGGAGCTCGACTCGCTCGAGCTTGCGGGAAGGCCGGGAAGTGAGCCGAAGCCGCCGAGCACGCCGAGGGCCAGCGCGACCAGCCAGGCGGCGAGCAGGGCGACGCCCGCCGCCACTGCCGCATGCACCAGCCGGTGTCGAGCCTTGCCGTCCGCGGCGAAGACCGCCTGCGAGTGTTGTCCCCCGACCTGTTCCATGTGCGCCGCGAGCCCCTTCTGACCAATGAGCGCCGCGCAGCCGTGCTGGGATACCGGTGCCGGAGAATCTGCGAATCGATCAGATGTCCAAAGCGAGGCTGCTCTACGACCGGGACTGCGGCTTCTGCCGCTGGTGCCTCGGCAAGGTGCTCGCCTGGGACAGGCGCGGCGCGCTCCGCCCGATCGCGATCCAGTCGGAGGAGGCCGATGAGCTGCTCGCGGGGATGCCGGAGGAGCGACGGCTCGCCTCCTGGCACCTCATCGACGGTGATGGAACGGTCCGCTCCGCGGGCGATGCGTTCCCCGGCCTGTTCCGGCGACTGCCGGGCGGGGCGCCGTTCGCCGCGCTCACCGCTCGCGCCCCTCGCGCTACCGACCGGGCCTACCGCTGGGTGGCCGGCAACCGGACCCGCTGGGGCAAGCTCGTCACCGACGGCGCGAAGCGGCGGGCGGACGAACGCATCGCCGCACGGCTTCGCCATCAGAACGCGGCCACGAGCGGCCGCCCTACATAACCGCTCCGCTCATGGTGGAGCGGCCTGGTGGCGCTTAGCCCGCCGCTTCGGCGCGACGGAGGCCCGTGATCGCGAAGACGAAGACGGCGGCGAGGAGCGCTGCGATGATCCCGAGCGTGGCGAGGTACTCCGAGCCGGTGCCGGCGATCAGGTCGCGCACCGTCTCCATCACGTGCGTCGCAGGGTTGAAGGGGGCGACGGCGTGCACCCAGCCGCCGAGCAGCTCGCGCGGAACGTAGACCGGCGCGAGGAAGAGGAAGAGGAAGACCGGCACCTGCATCAGCGGCGTCGCCTGGAGGCTGCGGAAGCGGAGCGCCACCCCGGCGGCGAAGAGGAGCCCGCTCACGTTGATGATCGCGGCGAGGGCGTACATCCCGAAGACGTCGAGGCCGCCGCCCTCGATCTTCATCCCCACGGCGAGCGCGATCAGGGTCACGGCGGTGAGCGTCACCGCGGCGCGGATCACGGCGACGACCCCGTAGCCGACGATCAGCGCACTGCGATGCGGCGTCGCCAGCAACAGCCGGCGCCCGAACCCGAACTGGAAGTCGGCCGCGATCGAGAACCCGCTGAAGACCCCGCCGAAGGCCGCGCCCTGGCAGAGGACGAAGGCGAAGATGAACGACGTGTAGCCGGGGCCGTAGTCGAAGCCGGGTGCGTTGCTGATCGCCGAGAGGCCGCCCGCGAAGGCGGTGAAGAAGAAGATCGGCATCAGCATCGGCGGCAGGAAGAGCAGGGGGTTGGTGATCAGGGTGTGCAGGAGCCGCCAGGCCAGGCCGCCCGCGACGGAGAAGTAGCGCCTCATGTCCGCGCCATCCTCTCCCTGAGACCGAGCGAGGCGAAGATCAGCCCAAGGGTCAGGATCCCCAGCGCGCAGCCGAAGCCGAGCGCGAGCGCCTCGCCGTCCCAACCCGTGATCAGGAGGGAGCGAAGCCCCTCCACCATGTAGCTCACCGGGTTGTAGGTCGCGACCTCGCGGAACCAGTCGGTCTGGATCAGGTTCCTCGGCAGGCTCATCGAGCTCAGGAACAGGAAGACGAAGATCAGCGGGAAGAGGCTCTGCACCTTCTCCGGCGCGTCCACCCGCATGCCGACCGCGAGCCCGATCGAGCCGAAGGCGAGGCAGATCGCGATCGAGAGCAGGATCATCACCAGCGCCCCGCCGAGGCCGGCCGCGATGTGGGCGCCGGCGAGCAGCCCGACCGAGATGTAGGTCGCGGCCTGGAAGAGGCCGAGCGCAAGTGTCCCCGCCAGCTGCCCGGCGACCAGGGCGGCGGGGTGGATCGGCGTCAGCTGGAGGCGGTTGAAGAAGCCGCCCTGGTTGTCCTCGGCGAGGTTCTGGCCCGTCCCGATCACGGCGAACACGCCGGCCTGGATGAAGGCGAAGGCGAGCGCGAAGGTGACGTAGGAGTCGGTCGGGAAGCCGGGCAGGGCGGTCGCCTGCTTGAGGCCGACGGAGTTGATCGCCAGCAGGATGAGCGGGAAGGTCGTCGCCGGGATGACCGCCGCCGGCTGGCGGACCGTCCTCATGATCGAGCGGCGCGCGAGCTCCGGGGCCTGCACCCAGATCGAGGGCCGCTCGCGGCGGACGGTAAGCG
>DATIDP010000076.1:0-4451 GCA_035456265.1 Solirubrobacterales bacterium
GATTACTTCGTTTCGCGGAGGGTGACGGTCGTCGAGGGCGATGCGTGGCACGTGGACGCGACCGTCCGGGGAAGCCGGTCGTACGATGTGAAGCTCTTCCGAGAGCGTGATGCGATCGAGGCCTGGTGTACGTGCCCGTACTGCGAGGACTATTTCGAGCCCTGCAAGCACATCTGGGCCACCCTCCTCGCCGCGGAAGCCGAGGGTTATCTCCAGGGAGACGGCAGGCGAACGGTGCGGCAACTGACGTTGGTCGCCCCGGACGACGAGGATGACCTCGAAGACGAGGAGTGGTACGAGGCTCCTCGACCGTCCCCGACGTTCCGCCCGCGGAACGACATCCCCAATTCAAAGCCCCGGTCCCGTCAACCTCGGCAGACGACCCGGGCGTGGAAGGAGGCCTTATCGCGCCTGCACTCGACGACGGAGCAGACGCCGGCGATCCGCTCCGCGGCCCTACCCCCTGGACACGAGCTCGTCTACGTCGTGGATATACAGGCCTCCCTGGCGGGCAATGGGCTCGTGCTCGAGGTGGCGACACGCAATCGCAAGAGGGACGGCGAGTGGAGCAAACCCAAGGGCCGGCGCTTCGCCCTGAGTGAGATTGCGCACCTGCCGGAACCCGCCGATCGCCAGGCGATGGCCATCCTGGCCGGCGGGCGCGAGCAAGTGAGCGGCTACTACTCCGGCCATGGCTACTACTACGATAGCGCCCCGGCTCGCTTCCTCCTCGCGCACGCGCTCAGCGAGGCCCTGCTGCCGATGCTCTGCGCCACGGGCCGGTGCCTGCTGCGGGAATCGGAGCCGGACGGCTCGATGCGGCCACTCCGCTGGGATGACGCCGGCCCCTGGGAGTTCTGGCTGAAGGTAACGCCGGACGATACCGGCAAAACGTACGCGATCTCCGGCGAGCTCCGTCGCGCCGGGGAGCGACTGGCGCTGGAGACTCCCCTGCTGTTGCTGAGCGGCGGGCTCGTATTCTGGGAGGATCGCGTCGCACCGCTCCTTGACTTCGGCGCCTTCCAGTGGATCGCGCTGCTGCGACAGCAGGGTAAAGTGCCCGTCCCCGCCAAGCAGAAACAGGAATTCCTCGCGGAATTGCTCCGGCTGCCGGACCTGCCCCGGCTCGACCTGCCGGAGGACCTGCGGTACGAAGAGGTCGCGCCGGCGCCGCGGCCTTACCTGAAAATCAAGCGCCGCGACGACCGGCGCTGGATGTCCGACCGGGATCAGAATTGGCTCAGCGGCGACCTCTCCTTCGAGTACGATGGCCACGTCGTGCCCGCGCGGAGCCCGGCCCGGAGCGTCTTCGAGCCCGACAAGCGACGGCTGCTACTGCGCGACCCGGCGGCCGAGCGGTCCTTCGCGGCAAGGCTCGAGGAGGTCGGCTTCCACCGCAGGACCGACTACCGCCAGGGCGAGACACTGGAGCTGCTCGCACGCAACCTGCCGAAAGCCGCGCGGGCCCTCCTCCGGGAGGGCTGGCGCGTCGAGGCCCAGGGGAAGCTGTACCGCGAGGCGGGCGACTTCCGGATCGAGGTGACGTCCGGGATCGACTGGTTCGAGCTGCACGGCGGGGTGACCTTCGGCGATCAAGAGGTGCCGCTCCCCACCCTGCTCGCGGCCCTGAGGCGCGGCGAGGACCTCGTGCCGCTGGGCGACGGCAGCTTCGGCCTGTTGCCGGAGGAGTGGCTGAAGAAGTACGTGACCCTGGCCGGGGTGGGCACGCCGGAGGGGGATCACCTTCGGTTCCGGCGGACGCAAGTCGGCCTGCTCGACGTCCTGCTGGCCGAGCAGCCCGAGGCGCGATTCGACGAGCGATTCGAGCGGGCGCGCGAGCGGCTGCGCCAGTTCCAGGGCGTTGCGCCCGCGGACCCGCCGGCCGGGTTCCAGGGTCAGCTCCGCGGCTATCAGCGCGACGGCCTTGGCTGGCTCCACTTCCTCCGGGAGTTCGGTTTCGGCGGCTGCCTGGCCGACGACATGGGCCTGGGCAAGACCGTCCAGGTGCTCGCCCTGCTGGAGGCGCGCCGCGAGCTGCGGGCCGCCCCCAGGAAACGCCGCCGACCCCCGCCGTCGCTGGTCGTGGTGCCGCGGTCGCTCGTCTTCAACTGGAAGCAGGAGGCCGCTCGCTTCACGCCGCAGCTCCGCGTCCTCGACAATACCGGCATCGGCCGGGGTAAGCCCGGGGAACAGTTCGACGACTTCGACGTCATCCTGACCACCTACGGCACGCTTCGGAGAGATATCGTCGACCTCAAGGACTACCAGTTCGATTACGCCATCCTCGACGAGGCCCAGGCGATCAAGAACGCGAGCAGCCAGTCGGCGAAGGCGGCCCGGCTGATCCGCGCGGAGCACCGCCTGGCCCTCAGCGGCACGCCGGTCGAGAACCACCTCGGCGAGCTGTGGAGCCTGTTCGAGTTCCTCAACCCGGGCATGCTCGGCAAGGCCGAGGCGATCGGCAAGGCCGACTTCGGCCTCCGCAAGGCCGGCGAGGAGAGCAGGTCGCTCCTGGCGAAAGCCCTCAGGCCGTACCTCCTCCGGCGCACCAAGGAGCAGGTCGCGAAAGACCTGCCCGAGAAGTCCGAACAGACGATCTACTGCGACCTGGAACCCGCCCAGCGCAAGCTGTACGACGAGCTGCGTGAGCACTACCGGAACTCGCTGCTCGGGCGCGTCGCGCGCGACGGGATCAGGAAGTCGAAGATCCAGATCCTCGAGGCGCTGCTCCGCCTGCGGCAGGCGGCCTGCCACCCCGGTTTGATCGACAGGGCCAAGCGGTCGGGCGAATCGAGCGCCAAGCTCGACGTGCTCCTGCCGCAACTGCGCGAGGTCTTCGCCGAGGGGCACAAGACCCTGGTGTTCTCCCAGTTCACGAGCATGCTGGCGATCGTCAGGCAGCGGCTGGACGAGGAGGGAATCCCCTATGCCTACCTCGACGGCCGCACGCGGGACCGGCAGGCGCGGGTGCAGTGGTTCCAGAACGACCCGGACTGCAAGGTGTTCCTGATCAGCCTGAAGGCCGGTGGCCTCGGCCTGAACCTGACGGCGGCGGACTACATCTTCCTGCTCGACCCCTGGTGGAATCCCGCGGTGGAAAGCCAGGCGATCGACCGCGCCCACCGGATCGGCCAAACTCGCCCGGTGTTCGCCTACCGGCTCATCGCGCGGGATACGGTCGAGGAAAAGGTGCTCGAACTCCAGGCGCAAAAACGGGCCCTGGCCGACGCCATTATCACCGCGGACAACAGCCTCATCCGAGACCTTGGCCGCGCAGAGCTGGAGTTGCTCCTCTCCTGAACCCCGCGGCCCGCAAGAGCCGTGCGCGACCGGACGACTGCCCCTCCTTCGGAACTCGGTAGGAACCGAAGGGAGCAAGGGGCCGGGGAGTGGTCGTAAGCTCCCCTTAGCTCGACTGGTGCAGATACTGAGGGTCCGCCTCAGCGGTAGCTTGGGGAGTTGCACACGCACCCCAGTCCACCGACCGAGGACGGACACCGCATGATTCGACCGTCCGAAGCCCAGCCGATCCTCCAGGCCCTCGCACCCGCCTTCACCAAGCCGACCTCCCGCCGGTTCCTGGTACTGCTCGGCGCCGCCATCCTGACCACCGGCCGGCGCACCGTCGCCAACCTGTTGCGCACGGCCGCCCCGCTGGCCGACGGCCACCCCACGACCTACCCGCGCCAGCTTACGGGCCCTCATGCACTATCTCTGTGCCCGTCCTGTTAACCTTGTCGCCCGTCGGCGTCGTTCGCTAAACGGATACGAAAGACTCCAGTTTGCGCCGCCGTTTCGCCGACCGGGACATCGCTGATCCAGCCCTTTGGAGTCGTCATCCCGTACCCGTTTGAGAGAGAGGATCGTCGGCGAGGTCATCTTGAACGAAAGGCCGAGGGAAGCGACGCGATTGGCCCATCGCGCCACCTTGCCCCAAGTCTTCCGAGTCCCGATCCCCGTGGCGGATCGGAGCAAGGCCCCCGACCTTCGGCGGCTCTCCCGAGGGCAGGAGGCTCGTGCTGCCGGGCCCCTCAGGCCGAGGCCGCCAGTTGCCGCTCGGCTTCGAGCCAGTCGTCCCAGGCGGTGCCTCCGGGCTGGCCCCGCGCCAGCCAGAGGTGGTAGGCGCGGATCGCGATCTGCTCGGCGGAGGGACGCCGGTCCTCTCTCCTCGGGCGGAAGGACGCCGGGACGCCACTCTCCTCGACCCGCTGCGGCTCGGTTTCGCGCGGCGCCGGGGTCGGCGGCGGTTCGCTCTTGCCGGTCGTGGAAGAGGCCCGGGTGGCTCGCTTCCTGCCGGATTGGCTCTTGGACATGTTCGATCCCTCGCTACCTGAGCGGCCCGAGCGGACACTCGGCTCCGGGAGTCAGGGCCAGCGCACACTTAAGTGTTAACATCAAAGGACTTCGGGAGAGCCCCTCTACGAACAAGGGCGAATCCGAGGGTTTTCCCG
>DATIDP010000077.1:0-39815 GCA_035456265.1 Solirubrobacterales bacterium
ATGTTCTGCGCGCCGCGGCCGGCGCCGTACAGATGCTCGGCAAGCGCAGCCACGTTGGCGTCGTTGTCGACGAATACGGGCAGCCCGATGCGCTCCTGCATGAGATCGCGGATCGGGACGTCCGTGATCGTGAGATTCACCGCGTGGATCGCCAGACCACGGTCGAAATCGATCGTCGCCGGGATGCCGAGGCCCGCGGCGAGCACATCCGGGCGGGCATCCTTCGCCTCGCTGAGCTCCTCTCCCAGCTCCTCGATCAGCTTCTCCTCGCTGAGGCCGGTCGAGGGCTCCCTGCCCTGGTAATGGACTTTCTGGTCGGAGTCGACGACCCCGACCGCCATCTTCGTTCCCCCGAGGTCGACTCCGATGGTCTCCCGAGGCGTCACGACCCCGTCCGGTTTTTGGACGGGTTCGGCGTGCAGGAAGGGTCCGGCGGCATGCGCCAGTATTGATACCCCATGTCTCCGGCAGGAGATGATCGGCCGCCGCGGCGGAACGGTGGCTCCGAGGGCGGTGGCAAGCCCGAGAAGCCCCGAAAACCCGGCGGGTCCGGGGGCGCTGGCAAGGGCAAATCCGGCAAGAAGCCCGAGTACACGGTCTACGGGCGCAAGGGCCGCTCAGGCGAGAAGCGGGATGCGCCGCAGCGCAAGAAACCGGGCGACCGCCGGGAGAAGCCGCCCTACCGCGTCTACCGCTCGCGGCCCAGCCTGCGCGACCGGATCCGCAAGCCGAGCCTCGCGAGCATCCGATCCGACACCGCCGAGGGCGGTTGGCGCGGCCGCCTGCGGCGCTTGGTGGGCGGCAAGCGGCCCTGGCTGCGCTGGGTCCTGATCGCCTGCGTCGGCTGGCTGCTGCTCAGCTTCATCAGCTTCGCGATCTCGGCCCAGATCCAGAAGGGCAAGCTGCCGCAGTCCGCCAAGGACGCCCTCAAGGGCGGCCCCGACGTGCTGCTCGGCCAGAACATCCTCATCCTCGGAGGCGACCGCCGCGGGAAGACGCAGAGGAACGCCAGCGGCAGCGAGGGCCAGGGGCCACCGCGCGCGGACACGATCATGGTCCTGCACGCGTCGCTCACCTCGTTCCGCAAGCTCTCGATCCCGCGCGACAGCTACGCGGCGATCCCGGACTGCGGCCAGCAGAAGATCAACGCCTCGCTCGCCTGCAACACCAGCAGCCCGAACGGCAACCCCGCCTCGACGATCAAGACCGTCGAGAACTTCCTCGGGATCGACATCAACCACATCGTCATCGTCAACTTCGACGGCTTCGCCGAGTTCATCAACACGATCGGCGGGGTGAAGATCGACGTGCCGGACACAAATGGCGGCAAGGACGACAGCGCGGTGGTCTGCGGCGACGTCGACGGCGGCAAGCAGCAGGGCGGCGTCTCCCTCAAGCTGCCCCCGGGCGAGGTCACGCTCCAAGGGGACAAGGCGCTGGCGTACGCTCGGCTGCGCCACAACAACTGCAACCCGGCCGAGGACGACCGCGACCGGGACGCCCGCCAGCAGCAGATCCTCAACGGGATCAAGGACCGCCTGACCAGCATCACCCGCTTCCCCTACAACTTCATCAAGGGCCCCTTCATCGGCTGGGATGCGCCAAAGGCCTTCGTCAGCGACATGGGCGGGTTCACTCTCCCGCAGGTCGCGATCGCGGCGATCCTCGGCGGCAGCGGCAAGACCAACGTCCTCGGGGAGAGAAGCGCGAGCCCAGGGCCCGGGGGCAGCCTCTTCATCCCCCAGGGCGCGTGTGAGGAGGCCGTCAAGCAGCTGACCGGCGGCGACCCGGCCCACCGCCCCGAGTGCTCGCCGGGCTAGGTCAAGGCTCTAATCGGAGCTCGAGCCCGACTTCGCCGCCTCGCCGCCGTTCGACGATGACTTGGACTCGGTCGAGGACCCGGAGTCGGAGCCGCCGGAGTCCGAGGAGCCGCCGTCCTTGGACGCCCCGGCCTTCGCCTTCTTCGCGTAGTCGGTCGTGTAGAAGCCCGAGCCCTTGAAGTGCACCGCGACCGGGTGGAAGACCCGCTCGACGGGGGCGCCGCATACCTCACAGGCCTCGATGGGGTCGTCGGACATGCTCTGGATCACCTCGAAGGTGTGTCCGTTCAGGCAGCGGTACTCGTAGATCGGCATCGCGAGGCAAGAGGGTAGTCGGCCGCGCCTACGGGCAACGCACGGGAGCCCCCGGTTACGCTGAGGCCCATGAGCGAGGTCACCCTCGAAGAGATCGTCGCGCTCTGCAAGCGGCGCGGGTTCATCTTTCCGGCGTCGGAGATCTACGGCGGGTTCGCCAACACCTACGACTACGGGCACTACGGCGTCCTGCTCAAGAACAACGTCAAGGACGAGTGGTGGCGATCGATGCTGCAGGAGCGAGACGACATCGTCGCGCTGGACTCGGCGATCATCCAGAACCCGAGGGTCTGGGAGGCTTCGGGGCACCTCGCCGGCTTCACCGATCCGCTCGTCCAGTGCCTCGGGGAGTGCAAGCGCCGCTTCCGCGAGGACGACCTGCGCGAGGAGCAGCTCGGCGACGAGAACGCCGAGGGCGAGATCCGCTGCCCCGTCTGCGGCGGCGAGCTCTCGGAGCCGCGCCGGTTCAACCTGATGTTCGAGACCTACGTCGGTCCGGTCCAGGCCGAGTCGAACAAGGCCTACCTCCGTCCCGAGACCGCGCAGGGGATCTTCATCAACTTCAAGAACGTCCTCAGCTTCGCCCGCAAGAAGCCGCCCTTCGGCATCGCCCAGATCGGCAAGTCGTTCCGCAACGAGATCACGCCGGGCAACTTCATCTTCCGGACCCTCGAGTTCGAGCAGATGGAGATGGAGTTCTTCGTCCCGCCCCCCGACGCCGGCCGGTGGCACACCTACTGGATGGAGGAGCGCCTGCGCTGGTACACCGACCTCGGCGTCCGGCCCGCGAAGCTCCGGCTTCGCGCCCATGGCCCCGACGAGCTCTCGCACTACTCGAGCGCCACCTCGGACGTCGAGTACGACTTCCCGATGGGCTGGTCCGAGCTCGAGGGGATCGCCGACCGCGGGGATTTTGACCTCACCCAGCACGCCAAGTTCTCCGGCGAGAAGCTCGAGTACGTCGACTCGGGCAGCGGCGAGCGCTACGTCCCCCATGTGATCGAGCCGGCGGCCGGGGTCGACCGGGCGATGCTCTCCTTCATGATCGACGCCTACGACGTCGAGGAGGTCGAGGGCCGGCAGCGGACGGTGCTCCGCCTCCACCCGAGGCTCGCCCCGGTCAAGGTGGCGGTCCTGCCGCTGGTCAACAAGGAAGGGCAACCGGAGAAGGCCCGCGAGATCTACGAGCAGCTGCGGGAGCTGATGCCCGCCGAGTACGACACCGGCGGCTCGATCGGCAAGCGCTATCGCCGCCAGGACGAGATCGGCACGCCCTGGGGCATCACCGTGGACCACGACACGATGGACGACGACACCGTGACGCTGCGCGACCGCGACTCGCTCGAGCAGGACCGCCTCCGGATCGCCGAGCTCGGCGACGAGCTCACCCGTCGGCTGAACGAGCCCTGGACCTCGCCGAAGCTCGGCCGGGGTGAGGACGAGAGCGAAGCCGCGGCCTAGTCACTCCGTGTCCCGTCTCAGCCGGCATCTGCCACTGCTCGTCTTCGCCGTTCTGGCGCTCGTGGTCGCTCTCGCCGGCGCGGCCTTCGGCGGATCCAACGCAACCACGCCCAAGACGGTCAAGAGGATCGCCACGCAGCAGATCAACAGGCTCGCGCCGGGGCTCTCGGTGGGCCATGCGACCACGGCCGACAACGCGACGAGCGCCGGCAATGCCGCGAATGCGGCCAACGCCGGGCAGGTGGACGGAGCGGACGTCTGCTCCCGGAGCGTCAACGTGCCTCCGGATTCAGAGAACCACCCGCTGTGCGCCGCCGGACCGCTCATCGTTTCGGCGCTCTGCGTCAATGGGACCTCGACTACCGAGGCCTTCATCGACGTGAGCAGCACGCAGAGCAATTCGTGGGTCTTCGGAACATCGACCGACGGAAGCACCGTGTCAGGCGTCGGAGAGCCCTTCCTCCTCTCCTCGGACACCATCGTCGATGTAACGGACAACAGCACCGTTCCGAGCACCGGCAAGGGAGGCGGTGCCTCGTTGTCGGTCGGCGCGGCGGACGGGTCGAGCATCAGCGGCACGTTCAGCGTGCGGGCGGATCACACTGCGACGGACCAGGGCACCTGCTTCGCGACGGTGGGAGCGACGACCGGCTGAGCGGTCAGTCGTAGCTCGGCTTGAAACCCCGCAGGCGGCCGAAGACGGCGACCAGCGGCAGGGAGAGCCTCTGGAGCATCTGGGGCAGCCGGGAGGTGTAGGACTCTCCGCCGGTCGCGTTGGCGATCACCAGGATCTGGGTGAGCGGCATCTCGTCCTGATCGTTGACGCTCCCCTTCCGCATGTGGTGCGCCCAGGCCTCGGCGTAACCCTCGATGAAGTCCGTGTCCGGGTCGAAGGTGCCACGGACGTGGAACTCGCCCCCGCCGGGCAGGTAGGGATCCCGGTGAGCGGTGCCGGGCTGGAGCACGACTCGGTCACCGGCGTGCAGCCGCCGCACCCGGCCCTCGACCTCCATCTCGCCGTCCCCCGACAACACCTCCCAGGTCTGGGTGAAGTCGAGGTGGTAATGAGGGTCCGCCTTGCCCGTTCGCGGGGCGTAGTGCCGCTCGAAGGACATGCGACCTCCGGATCGATTCGTCACCGCGATCCAGGTCCCGCGCTCGCTGCTGTACCGGTGGCCGACCTCGAGCACGGCGCCACCCTATCCACGGACCCCGGTAGAAGGCCCTGACGATCCCCCTGGTGATCGGCGCCTGGCTGGTGCACTACCTGATCACGGACATCGGCCTCTCGGCGGGCGCCGCCGGCGCTCTCTCGTCATGCGCCCTGGCCGCCTTCGCGGTGTTCACCGCGGTCCTGAGCGCGAGGCCGGCGGTGCCTGCGGAACCCAGACGACCTAGCGCGACCAGCGCTGGCCCTGGCTGATCCGCTCCTGGCCGATCCAGGCGAAGTCCATCGCCGCCTCGACGACCTGCTCCTTCGGGACCTTGCGATGCAGGTCCCACCAGTCCGCCAGCGACTGCATCGCTCCCACCATCTGCTGGGCGATCATCTCGACGAACTCGGGAAGGTTGGGGAAGTCGAGCCCCTTCCGCTCGGCCTCCTCGCTCATCAGCTGGACGATCGCCGCGGCCACCTCGTCGCGGAGGCGATCGAGCCGCAGGGCGACATCGGGGTCGCCCGCGTTTCGGAACATGATCCGCCAGGCGCCGCGTCGCTCCTCCACGAAGCCGAAGAACGCCTCGACCCCGGCGAGCATCCGCGGCTCGCCCGGCTCGGCGCCGGCCACCGCACCGCTGATCCGCTCGACCAACTCGTGGACGTGCATCTCGAGCATCGCCACGTAGAGCTCCCGCTTGGAGGAGAAATGCTCGTAGAGCAGGGCCTTGGAGACCCCGGCCCGCTCGGCGACCGCGTCCAGGGAGGTCTCGTGGTAGCCGGAGTCCGCGAACGCGGATCGGGCCGCGTCGAGAATCGCCGCGCGTCGCTCCGCGGCGCTCATCCGGGCGCGGCCGGGCTTTGTCTGTGTGACGGGACTCACGCTACTAACTGACTGGTCAGTCAGTTACTATACGCATTGATTCGGCGGCGGTCTTCGTGACCGCCGCGAATGGCCGAAGCCGGGATAAGACGGAGAGGAGCGCCCATGTCGGTCGCGCAGCAGAACATCGCCCAGCAGATCACCTACGACGACCTCTACAGGCGTTGGGAGGAGGGCAACTGGAAGGCGACCGAACTCGACTTCACGCAGGACAAGGAGGGATGGGAGTCCCTCTCCGAGATCCAGCGGAAGTCCGCCATGTGGGTGTACTCGATGTTCTTCTACGGCGAGGATGCGGTCGCCGACGGCCTCTCCCCCTACATCGAGGCCGCGCCCAAGGAGGAGCAGAAGTACTTCCTCGCCACCCAGCAGGTCGACGAGGCTCGCCACGCGGTCTTCTTCTATCGCTTCTTCAAGGAGGTCATCGGTGTCGAGGGCGACATCGCCACCGGCCTCGAGGCCACCCTGGCCGAGCTGGGCTGGGGTTACCGCAACGTCTTCGCTCGGCTCGAGCGGATGGTCGACGAGCTTCACACCGACCGCTCGCTACCCAAGTTCGCCCAGGCGATCACCCTCTACCACATGGTCATCGAGGCGACGATGGCTCAGCCGACGCAGCACTTCATCGAGGACTTCTTTGTCAAGGCCGGCACGATGCCGGGCTTCAGCGCGGGAATGGGGAAGGTCTCGCGGGACGAGCAGCGACACATCGGCTTCGGGGTCAAGGTCCTATCGGAGCTGTTCGCCGAGTCCGACGAGTGCAAGGCGGCCGCCTCCGAGCTCCTCGGGGAGGTTCTGCCCTACGTGACCGGGATCTTCGTGCCCCCCGACTGGGACGAGCGCTACACGACCGAATACGGCTTCACCATTGCCCAGCTCTACGCCTGGGGCATGCGCTCGGTCGAGCAGAAGTGGCGGGCGACCGGGTACCCGCTCAGCGAGCACCCGCCCGGCATCTACCCCTTCGACCCCGAGATGCCGTACGACGAGCGGGCCGAGCGACAGATCAAGCTGCTCCGCGCCGGCGTCCTCGGTGCGCCCAACGGGAAGCCCCAGGCCAACCACGAGGTGGAGGAGATTCTCTTCGACGTCATCGCACGCTCCGCCCATACCGATGCCGTCGACCGGCCGGTGACCATTCAGTGGCGCTTCGAGGACGCCGAGCCCTGGCACGTCCGGATCGACAACGGCTCGACGAGCGCGGCTCCGGGGATCGCCGAAGCGGCCGACCTCACCCTTCGGACGACCTGGGCGGACTGGGTCGACATCTCGATCCGCGGCCAGGACGCCCGCCGGGCGATCCTCCGCCGCAAGCTGAAGCCGCGAGGCTCGCTGCGGCAGCTGGCGCGGATGCCGAAGATCTTCCCGCCGCGCCCGGCGCCGGTCGAGTAGATCCGTTCCTACGGGGTTCTGGAGAGTCAGCCGCCTGGACTGACGCATTCGCGCCTTGAAGGCAGAGACGGCGACCGCAGTTGCGGGAACGAACCCGCGAGTGCCGCCATCACGATGGCCGCGAACAAGCGCCTCATCGCTGATCGAACCTACCGCGACTCGTCTGGCTTATCGGGGATCCCGCCGCCGATCCCGCCGGAGTTCGGAACGCCCCGGAAGAGGACCTTGAGCAGCGCCTCCCTCAGTCCCGGCACCTGCGAGGCATCCACGGTCTGACCCTTCTCGTCGGGGTCGATTCCGTGCTCCCGCAGGACGGCCTTGATTTCCTCGCGCTTCCCAGCGCCGCGGAGGTCGAGGGTCTGCGACGAGCCGGGCTGGGTCCACCCCGCCTCGCCCATCGAGACGCTCTGCGCGTCGGGGATCGCCGAGCCCGCCACGGCGGCGTCGAACTCCGGCGTCCCGGGCTTGGGCATCGCCCGCTCGTCGTTCTTCCTGAGAAAGCCGAAGAGGCCCACGGGTTCAACTTATCGCGGCCGAAGCCGGCGATTGTCGCCCTGACTGGTACTACTCGACGAGATGGGAGACCGGAATGCGGTGATCGTGCGCAGGCTGACGGACCATTTCAACGAGACCGGGGAACCTGGACCCATGGAGCTGTACGACGAGGAGATCGCGTTCGTCACCCGCGGTGACGTCGGCAGTCCGCGGACCTACATGGGAAAACAAGGCCTTGCCGAGGTCACGGCCGCCTTTCGTCAGGTGTGGACCAAGATTGATGCGCAGATCATCGAGTTGATCGAGAACGATGACGTTGTCGTTTCGGTGATGCGCATGGCCCTCCGGAGCCACGAGGGGGTGAGCCTCGACGTCGAGGAAGCGTGGGCCTATTGGCTGCGAGACGGCCGGGTCGTCCGAGTCGAGCAGCACGCGACTCGGGAGTCTGCGCTCGGAGCGGCCGGGCTGACCGGCTAGGCGCCGGGATCGTCCTCGGGATCGGATGAGCCCGAGCCGAGCTCGACGCCGACCAGGTTCGCGGGCCGGCCCGGAAGGTACATCGAGGAGCCGGTCGCGAGGGCGACCTTCTTGCCCTCGGCGTTGGTGAGCTCGGCCGCGGCGACGGCGAGCGTCCGGCCCCGGTGCAGGATGCGGGCGCGGCCCGTCATGTCGCTGCCGTCCGGGAAAACCGGCCGCAGGTAGTTGACCTTGAAGTCGAGCGTCGCAACGGCGGTATCGGCCGGAGCGGTGCTGAACGCCGCCGAGGTCATCGCGCTCTCGGCGAGCATCGCCGTGAAGCCGCCCTGGATCGTCCCGGCGGAGGTCGAGAGCCATTTGCTGCACGGCAGGACGGCGGCGGTCTCCCCCTCTGCCGCCTCGACGAGGCGAAGTCCGGTGAGGTGGTAGATCGGCGGCCGCGGCAGCTCGCCCGCGATCAGGTCACGGAGGATCTCGAGGCCGCTGCGCGACTCGAAGATCTCCTGGGGGATCACCTCGCCCTCGACCTCCCGCCGCAGGGGATCGTTCGGATCGCTTCCCGGCTCCGGCACGTCGATCACCGCGCCGTCCTCGGGCGGATCGGGCAGGGGGTCGACCGGCGGAAAGACGGTGCAGCGGGTGGTGCCGTGGGAGATCAACTGGTCGTCGTCATCGAACAGGAACGCCTCCGAGATCCCCAGCGAGCGGCCGCGATGGATGAGCTGGCCGGAACCGGTGACCGCCGCGCCGCGCTTCGGCACGACGGGTCGAAGAAAGGACATGGAGAGCTCCGCCGTCGTCATGCCCTGCCCCGGGCCGACGTCCGAGTGGACGACCGAGCCGAGCGCGGCGTCGCCGATCAGGGCGAGCACACCTCCGGAGATCAGTCCCGACGAGTTCGCGAACCAGGGCGATGCCGGCATCGAGAAGGCGGAATGCCCCCGGGAGCCCTCGGTCATCTGGAGCTCGGTCAGGTACCCCATTGGCGAGTACGGGATCAGCCCGCGCCGGGCGGCGCCCATCCGCCCCTCACCGGGCAGGGCCAGGAAGGAGCGGTCGGGGTAGCCGCCCTTGGCGGGCTCCTGCCAGATCATGCGGGCGCTAGCCGGCGAGGATGTGACGGGCGGCCTGGGTGCCGGCTTCGATGACACCAGCGTGGTCCCGCTCCGAATCGGAGAGGACCTGCAGCGCGATCCCGTCGGCCATCGCGAAGAGGAGGGCGACGACCGCGTTGATGTCGGTGCTGGGGGAGATCACTCCCTCGGCCTGCTTCGCGCTGAGGATCTCGGCGACATGGTCGCGGGTGCGATTGAAGAGCTCCCCCACCTCGCGCTGGATCTCCGGGTTGCGGCGGCCGGCGGTGAAGAGATCGAAGAGCAGCACCCAGAAGCCGGGCTCGTTCTGGATCGAGTCCTGGAGATCGGCGACGAGGATCTCGAGGACCTCGTCCACGGACTGGGCCTCCCCGAGCGGTTGATCGAGTCGGGCGATCCGGTGCTCGGTGTCCCGCCGGACGACCTCGACCAGGAGCGCCTCCTTGGTGCCGAAGTAGTAGTGGAGCAGCCCGCGGCTGACGCCCGCCTCGCGAGCGACGTGCTCGAAGGTCGAGCCGGCGATGCCGCGACGGGCGACGCTCGAGCGCATCGCCTCGACGATCCGCTGCGCTCTATCCCCGCTGAGCTCGCGTGACTTCGTCGCCTCCACCGCCCGAACTCTAGGGTTTTGGCTGGCTGGACAGCTTGCCGGGCGACGCGCAGCTAGCGAAGCTTCACCGGAGGGTTGTGACCCGGGATCACCACCGTCGGGTCGAGCTCGCGAATCCGCCTCCACTGCTCGAGCAGCTCCTCGCGCTCGGGGCCGAAGTCCTCGGGAAGGTCCATCCGATCGAAGTACTCAGGCAGGGGCCCGACGCAGTCCGAGGCGATCACGACCAGGCCGTCGTCCGTGTCCACGAGGAGCGAGATCAGCCCGTCCGAGTGCCCCGGCGTGCGAATCCAGCGCAACCCCGGCTCGATCTCACCCTCCTCCCCCTCAAGCACCTCGAGGCTCGCCATCTCCAGCACGCCGGAGACGATCTGGGCGTAGGGCGCCTCGGTCTCGAGCCTGTGCACGTAGGTCCGCCGCATCGGCCAGCCGGCCAGCCCCTCGGCGTGATCGAAGTGCAGGTGAGTGAGGATGACGTCCTTGACCTCGTTGGGGTCGACGCCGAGCTCCCCGAGCGCCCCGATCAGCGGCGCCCCCTGCATGATCAGCCCGGGGTCGACGAGGTAGTCCCGCTCGCCGCGGATCAGCAGCGAGTTCGGGAAGGCCACCATCCCCGTGGTCCGGCCACCCTGCTGCAGCGACTTGTAGCGCTCGAACCCCTCGGCGGAGCTGTCGATGGTCGCGACCTCCGCCTCGCCGTTCGAGACCGCGAAGACATACCGCTGGGCCGGGACCAGGATGTGGACGCTCGCCATCGGCGAGCAGACTAGCCATCGAACTGGGGCCCGCAAACCCGAATGGCTATCCTGTTGCTGTACCAACTACAGAAATTGGACCTACGAATGAGCCTTCTTCTGATTCCACTTGACGAAGCGATCGTCTTCCCCTCGATCACCGCGACCCTGACGGTCGATACAGGTGACGAGGAGCGCGTCTTCCTGCTGCCGCGCCAGGACGGCGAGTTCGGCCGTATCGGCGTGGTCGCCGAGGTGATCGAGAGCGGCCAGCTGCCGGGCGGCGCCCACGTCGCCACCGTGGTCGGCCTCCACCGAGGCCTGGCCGGGGCCGCCGAGCCGGACGCCAGCGGTGAGCTGCGCGTCGACGTCCAGGAGATCCACGACGGGCATCCCCAGGACGAGCACACCAGTGAGCTGATGCAGGAGTACCGCGCCGTGGTCGAGGAGATCCTCGAGCTTCGTGGCGCCGACGAGCGTGTCGGCATGTTCCTGCGCTCCATCGAGGAGCCGGGGGCCCTGGCGGACACCGCCGGCTACAGCCCGGACCTCTCCCGTGAGCAGAAGGGCAAGCTGATCGAGGCCGTCGACGTCAAGGCGCGCCTCGAGCTGGCCACGCAGATGCAGCGCGAGCGCCTGGCCGAGCTGCAGGTCCGGCGCAGGATCCGCGACGACGTCGAGTCCGGCGCCCAGAAGCAGCAGCGCGAGTACTTCCTGCGCAAGCAGATGGAGTCGATCCGCAAGGAGCTCGGCGAGGACGAGGGGGACGTGATCTCCGAGTACGAGCAGAAGATCGCCGAGGCTCAGATGCCCGAGGCGGTCGCCGAGCAGGCCGAGCGGGAGCTGCGGCGGCTCGAGCGACAGGGCGAGCAGTCCCCCGAGTCATCCATGATCCGCAGCTACCTCGACTGGCTGCTGGCGGTGCCGTGGTCGAAGCGCTCCGAGGAGCGGCTGGACCCGAAGCACACCCGCGAGGTCCTCGACGAGGACCACGCGGGCCTCGAGGACGTGAAGCGGCGGATCACCGAGTTCATCGCCGTACAGAAGCTGCGCGACGAGCGGGGCGTCGAGGACGACAGCCGTGCGAGCGGCGCCATCCTGACGCTGGTCGGGCCTCCGGGCACCGGCAAGACGTCGATCGGCGAGTCCGTGGCGCGGTCGCTCGGCCGTGAGTTCGTCCGCCTGTCGCTCGGCGGCATCCACGACGAGGCCGAGATCCGCGGACACCGCCGGACCTACATCGGCGCTCTGCCGGGCCGGATCATCCGCGCCCTGCGCGACGCCGGGACGATGAACCCGGTGATCCTGCTCGACGAGGTCGACAAGGTCGGAGCGGACTGGCGAGGGGATCCCTCATCAGCGCTGCTCGAGGTCCTGGACCCCGCGCAGAACCACTCCTTCCGCGACCATTACCTGGACGTGGAGGTCGACCTCTCGCAGGTGGTCTTCCTGGCCACCGCGAACCTGCTGGACACGATTCCCGCGCCGCTGCTCGACCGGATGGAGGTCATCTCCTTCGACGGCTACACCACCGAGGAGAAGCTGGCGATCGCTCGCGGCTACCTCTGGCCGCGGCAGGTGACCCGCAACGGGCTCCGTGATCAGGAGGTCGAGGCCTCCGACGCGATCCTGCGCAAGGTGATCACCGAGTACACCCGCGAGGCCGGGGTGCGGCAGCTCGAGCGAGAGCTCGGCAAGCTGCTGCGCCGCGCGGCGACGAGGATCGCCTCGGGCGAGGCGGAGGCGCCTGTCGTCGTCGACGACGACGCGGTTATCGACGCCCTCGGCCGCCAGCGCTTCTTCCAGGAGTCGGTAGAGCGGACCGCGATCCCCGGAGTGGCCACCGGGCTGGCGGTCACCGGGACCGGCGGCGACGTCCTCTTCATCGAGGCGACCGCCACCGAGGGAGACCGCGGCCTGGTGCTGACCGGCCAGCTGGGCGACGTCATGAAGGAGTCGGCGCGGATCGCGCTCTCCTACGTGAGCGCCCACGCGGACGAGCTCGGCATCGACGGCGAGGCGTTCAAGCGCGAGTTCCACGTGCACGTCCCGGCGGGAGCGATCCCCAAGGACGGACCGAGCGCCGGAACCGCGATGACCACCGCGCTGGCCTCACTGCTTTCAGAGCGCCCCGTGAAGCACACGGTCGGGATGACCGGCGAGGTCACCCTCCAGGGCCGGGTGCTGCCGATCGGCGGCCTGAAGCAGAAGGTCCTCGCGGCGCACGCCGCCGGCCTGACCGAGGTGATCCTGCCGGAGCGGAACCGGGGCGATCTCGACGACGTCCCCGAGGAGGTCCGGGAGCAGATGACCTTCCACCCGGTGATGAGCATCGACGAGGTCCTCGACCTGGCGCTGGAGCCGGCCGGGCGCGGAGCCGATGTCGCCGCGGTGTCGTAACTGCTCGCCGGTTCCCTCCGAGCTCCGCTCGGTCGCGGAGCTCCTGGAGCGCCGCTGGACGCTGGGCACGATCTACGCCTGCTCCAGCGGCGCCGTCCGTTTCAACGAGTTCCGCCAGTCGCTTCCCGGCGTCTCCCCCACCACTCTGTCGGAGCGACTCGACCAGCTCGAGGAGGCGGGGGTCGTCGAGCGTGAGCTTGTCCCCGGCCGCCCACCCCACGCCGAGTACCGGCTGACCGCCAAGGGCAAGCGGCTGGCGGCGGCCGTCAGCGGCCTGCTCCAGAACCGCTGACCCAAAGAAAAGGGCGCCGCGTGGCGCCCTTCTCAAAGCCGGTGATCGGCGCCGTCAGGCGCTTGGAACCGTCTCGGTGTCTGGCGCCGGGGTGGTGGTCGAGGTGTATTCGAACTCCTCCTCCGCGCCGAACAGCTTGTCCAGCACCATCTTGCGCGCGTCCTCGCTCAAGATCAGGACCAGGGCCGCGCCGAGGATCGCCACGAGCAGGGCCTTTCCGAGCCCGAACCGGCGGCCGGTGTTCCGACCGCGCAGCTGCTGTGAAGCATCCCTCAGCGACTCGGCCGCCACGCGCAGATCACGCTGGACCTTCTTGTCGTCCATCAGGGCCTTCGCTGGGCCCTTCCCGTTCGACATCCGGGCATACGCGCCCTTGGCCGCCTCGAAGGCGACGCGGATGTTCTCGCGGAGCTCGGCATCCTCCATGAGCCGCCGCACATAGGGATTGGACGCGACGGACCGCGCAGCATCTCCGGCCTTCGCGCTTCTGCTTTGTGCCCCCATGGGTCTCCTCAGATCGTTTCCAGGGTGCAGTTGCAGACTACCCGGTCGGCGATTTTCCATCCGATCTGGGCCCCTTCCCGTCGGGCTGCAGGGCCGTTTTCAACACATCGCCGATGTCGTCCACGTAGACGAACTCGAGGCCGCGCCGCTCCTCCTCGGAGATCTCCTCCACGTCGCCCTCGTTGCGGTCCGGGACGATCACCTCCTTGATCCCGGCGCGCTGGGCGGCCAGCGACTTCTCCTTCAGGCCGCCGATCGGCAGGACCTGGCCGGTGAGCGTGATCTCACCGGTCATCGCCACGTCGTTGCGAACGGGCCGGTTGGAGATCAGCGAAGCGAGGGCGGTCGCCATCGCGACGCCCGCCGACGGACCGTCCTTGGGCACTGCGCCGGCGGGCACGTGGACGTGGATGTCGTGGTTCGCGAACCAGTCGTCGGCAAGCTCGGGGGTGATTCCGCCGGAGTGCGCCCGGACCCAGGAGAGCGCCGCCTGCGCCGACTCCTTCATCACGTCGCCGAGCTGGCCGGTGATGGTGAGGTCGCCGGAGCCGGGGACCGCTGTCGCCTCCACGAAGAGGACCTCTCCGCCGACCGGAGTCCAGGCGAGCCCGGTCGCGACGCCCGGGTCCTTGGTCCGGCGGCGGGTCTCCGAGAAGAACCGCCGCTTGCCGAGCAGCTCGCGCGCCCGCTTGGCGGAGATCCGGACCTTGCCCTTCGCCTTGCCCTCGGCGACCTGGCGGGCCACCTTGCGGCAGATCGTGCCGATCTGGCGCTCGAGGTTCCGCACACCCGCCTCGCGGGTGTACTCGTCGATGATCGCCCTCAGGGCCGCGTCCGCGAACTCGATCCGCGATGGCCGGAGTCCGTTGGCCTTCAGCTGGCGCGGCACCAGATAGCGCTTCGCGATGTGGAGCTTCTCCTCGACCGTGTAGCCGGCGAGGTTGATCACCTCCATCCGGTCCTGGAGCGCCGGCGGGACCGTGTCGAGGATGTTCGCCGTCGCGATGAAGAGGACCTCGGAGAGGTCGAAGGGGAGGTCGAGGTAGTGGTCGCGGAAGGTGGAGTTCTGAGCCGGGTCGAGGACCTCGAGCATCGCGCTCGACGGGTCGCCGCGGAAGTCCGCGCCCATCTTGTCGATCTCGTCGATCATGAAGACGGGGTTCCGGGTCCCGGCGTCGCGGAGGGCGCGAATGATCGTGCCGGGGAGCGCCCCGATGTAGGTGCGGCGGTGTCCCCGGATCTCGGCCTCGTCGCGCACGCCGCCCACGGAGATCCGCTCGAACTCGCGGCCGAGCGCGCGCGAGATCGAGCGGCCGAGGCTCGTCTTGCCGACGCCCGGCGGACCGACGAAGCAGAGGATCGGCCCCGGCGATTCGGGGTTGAGCTTGCGGACGGCGAGGTACTCGAGGATCCGGTCCTTGACCTCCTCGAGGTCATAGTGATCCTCGTCGAGGACCTCCCGCGCGTGGGCGATGTCGAGGTTGTCCTCCGTCTCCTTCGACCAGGGCAGGTCGACGAGCCACTCGAGGTAGGTCCGGATCACCCCGTACTCGGCGGCGACCGGCGGCAGCTTCTCGAGCCGTGAGAGCTCGCGATCCGCGGCCTTCTGCGCCTCCTCGGGGAGGCCGGCCTGCTCGATCCGCTCGCGGAGCTCGTTGATCTCGGCCTGCTGCTCATCGCCTTCGCCGAGCTCCTCCTGAATCGCCTTGAGCTGCTGGCGGAGGAAGTACTCGCGCTGGCCCTTGTCGATCTCCGACTCGACCTGCGACTGGATCTTGGAGCCGAGCTGGACCACCTCGAGCTCGCGGGTGAGGATCTCGGAGAGCCGTCGAAGCCGGCGTGTCACGTCGACCGTCTCGAGCAGCTCCTGCTTCTCCTCGGTGGAGATCCTCAGGGCGCCCGCGATCAAGTGCGAGAGGGCCGAGGGGTCGTCGAGGTTCGCGACGGCCAGCTGCAGCTCCTCCGGCAGGTAGGGAATCGCCTCGATGATCTGCGTGAAGGTGGTCTGGACGTTGCGGGTCAGGGCCTCGAGCTCCGTGGAGGGCTCGAGCTCGTCCGGCATCGGCTCGATGCGCGCGACCAGGTAGGGCTGCTCGCTGACGTAGTCGGTGATCAGGATCCGCTCGGCGCCCTGGACGAGGATGCGCAGGGTCCCGTCGGGCACCTTCATCATCCGGGCGACGGTCCCCGCGACGCCCACGCCGTAAAGGTCATCGGGGCCGGGAGCGTCCAGCTCCGGGTCCTTCGAGGCGACCATCGCCAGCAGGCGGTTGCCCGAGAGGACGTCATTGACCAGCTTGATGGACCGCTCCTGGCCGACCGCGAGCGGCGTCAGGGTGTCCGGATAGGTGACCGTCTCCCGCAGCGGGAGGATCGGCAGGGCGTCCGGGAGCGGCTCCGTTCGCCGAGCGGCATCCTCGACGTCGGGGATCTCCACCACCTCCAGCTGGGGAGTCTCGACATCGGCCATGTCAGTGCGCCTTCCCCGTGCGCCCGCTCGCTATTCGGCCCGCTCGATCGGGACCTGGCGGGCCGCCTGCGGGACGCGGGTGGGCAGCTCCACGCGGAGGATGCCGTCCTCGTAGGTGGCCTGGGCCTGCTCGGCGTCGACGTCCACTGAGAGCTCCACCACCCGCCTGAAGGGGCCGGAGGGAAGCTCGACCTGCTGATAGGTCCGGCCCTCGGTCTCGCGAACCGGCCGCTCGCCGCTGATTACCAGGTTCCGCCCCGTCACCTCGAGATTCACCGCATCCAGCTCGATCCCGGGGAGCTCCACCTTGACGATCGCCTTCTCGGGAGCCCGCTCGCCGCAGTAGTAGACGTCGACGCGGGGGACGAACGCGGCGATCTGGCGCCGCTGCCGTGGCCCGGCCTGCTCCCAGAAGTCTCCGAGGAGCTCATCCATCTCCCGGCGCATCCGGCCGAAGTCCGCGAATGGATCCCGCTGGCTGGTCATCGCCCAACACCATAGCCAGCGATGAATTCGAGGCCGAGGAGATGTCTCAACTGATGGACGCGACCGAGGAGGTGGACAGTGCTGCTGGAAGGCAAGACGGCGGTCATCTACGGCGGAGGCGGCTCCATCGGGGGCGCCTGCGCGCGGGCCTTCGCGCGGGAGGGCGCCAAGGTGTTCCTCTGCGGGCGCACGCCGGAGACGCTCGAGGAGGTGGCAGAGGAGATCCGCTCCGCGGGGGGCACGGCCGAGACCGCGATCGTCGACGCGCTGGACGAGGAGGCGGTGGACCGGCACGCGGACGAGGTCGTGGGCGAGGCGGGCCGGATCGACGTCTCGATGAACGTGATCACTCATCCCCACACGCACGGCACGCCGCTCGTCGAGCTCGCGGTTGCGGACTACATGGCCCCGATCGAGGTGGCGGCGCGCACCACCTTCATCACCTCCAAGGCCGCCGGCCGCCGGATGATCGAGCAGGGCTCGGGGGCGATCCTCTTCTTCGGCGGACCGGGCGACCGCAGCGGGCCCGACCGCGCCTACCTGCTGGGCGCGACGCAGGCCGCCTTCGATCTCATCGAGAGCTTCCGGCGCCGGCTGTCCATCGAGCTCGGGCCGCACGGTGTCAGGGTCGTCACCCTCGAGAGCGGTGGAGTGCCTGACTCGCTTCCGGACATGGAGCGAGGGCAGGAGATCGTCGAGCTGATCGAGGGGCAGACCCTGCTCGGCCGGGCCGCGACCCTCGAGGACGTCGGCAACACGGCGGCCTTCGCCGCGTCGGACTGGGCGCGGAGCATGACCGCGGCCACGATCAACGTGAGCGCGGGCGCGCTGATCGACTGAGGGCTGCTCAGATCTCGTAGACCGCGCCCTCGCGCGCGATCTCGACGGAGGCCCCGAAGCCCTTCTCGGCCTGCTCGCGAGCCCAGTCATCGCCGAGCTCATCCGAGATGTGGGTGATCACCACGCGCCGGGCGCCGGCCTCGCGCGCGTGCACTCCCGCCTCCTCCGGGGTGAGGTGCCCGCGGATCCCCGTGCGCTCGGGCCGCGGCAGGGTGCCTTCGATGAACAGCAGGTCGGCGTCGCGGGACGCCTCGACGATCTCGTCACCGGGGCGGGTGTCGGCGCTGTAGACGAGCCGACCGCTGCCGTTGGAGGTGACGCGTACGGCGAAGGTCTCGACGAAGTGCGGCACCGGGTGGAAGGTGGCGCGGACGTCGCCGATCTCGACCGTGTCTCCGGGCGCGTACTCCTCGATCCGGAACGCGCTCTCGATCAGGTCCTCGTTCCCCCACGACCCCACCACCCGCCGGAAGGTCTCCCGGGCATTCGGCGGCGCGACGAGCCGGGGACGGGCGGGATGGTCCGTGCCCTTCCAGGTGTGGACCGCGACCGGCTGCTGCCGCGGCGCGTAGATCAGGGCATACGAGTAGGGAACGAGGTCGAGAAAGTGATCCGCGTGGAGGTGCGAGATGATCGCCCCGTCGAGCTCGGTGTAGTCGATCCGCTCGCGGAGCTTGCCGAAGACGCCGTTGCCGCAGTCGAGCAGGACCTTCGTCTCGTCGGTCTCGATCAGATAGCCGCTGCACGCCCCTCCGGCGTCCTGCCAGGAGGGCGACTTGCCGAGCACGGTGATTCTCAAGGCGAGGGTCCCATAGCCCGCCGGGACTGTACGGGTTTGCCGGGTCCCCTACGCAGCTTGCGCTGCGACCTGCGGAGCCTGCGACTCAACGCGGTCCCGTATCAGGAGCGCGGGCTGGCGCGGCGGGACGAGGCCATCGGGTGTGTCGGGCCGGAAGGTCGGGCAAGGCGAGTCGAGGCCGAGGGCGCAGAGACTGCGGCGCCGGAAGAAGCAGTCCTCACAACTCACCGCAGCAGTGCGCGCTCGACCGTCGGCCAAGATCCGCCCCATCCTCTCGTCTTCTCGTTCTCCCCGGGGTCCGGGACCCCGATCTGATCGCCGGCCGGGGCTCCTCTCCTGCCCCGCGGCGGATGGTCACTATGCCACCTCCTCAGGCGTGCGTCAGGCACAACCCCGCAAATGGCGCGCTTCTTTTTTCACGGGTTGGTCACGACTTCCGCAAGCACCACAAAACCGCCGAGATCGAAGGGCCTCTCGCTAAGATCAGCGCCAATGGCACACGAGCGGACAGCGCAGCTCTCGGCGTCGCCGCCGATGTTCGAGAGCCGCCTTCTCGACTTCTTCTCCCGCGTCCATCCGGTCATCCCGGCCGTGATCTTCGTGCCGGTCGTGGTCGGGGGAGTCTGGCTCGGGATCGACCGCGGCCTCGCGGTCGGGACCACCGTCCTGCTCTTCCTCGCGGGCCTCGGCATCTGGACGCTGACGGAGTACTGGCTGCACCGCCTGCTCTTCCATTGGGAGCCGACGTTCCGGGGCGGCGACCGTCTCCACTTCATCATCCACGGCGTCCACCACGACCACCCGAACGACGCGATGCGGCTCGTCATGCCGCCGGCCGTCAGCGTGCCCCTCGCGGCCCTCTTCCTCGGGCTCTACGTCTTGGTCTTCGGTACGCCAGACGCCTTCCCGGCCTTCTCCGGCTTCATCGTCGGCTACCTCACCTACGACTACATGCATTACCACCTGCACCATCACGTGCCGAGGACGAAGTTCGGGAAGCGGCTGCGCACCCATCACATGCGCCACCACTTCCAGGACCACCGCTACGGCTTCGGCGTCTCCTCACCCCTCTGGGACGCGATCATGGGGACGCTGCCACGGTCTCGCAGGACAGCCGCCGACGACGGCGAAGACCAAGCGGCGTCCCGCTAGACGATCCGGCTGGGCGGCTCCCGCCCCTCGAGCACCGCGATGACGTTGTCCGCCACCGCCCGGGCCATGCCATCCCGCGCGGGCACCGTGGCGGAGCCGATGTGCGGTAGCAGGACGCAGCGCGGCGCCTGGAGCAGGCTGCGCGGAACGTTCGGCTCGCCCTCGTAGACGTCGAGGCCGGCTGCGCCGAGCGTCCCCGCCTCCAGCGCCGCGGCGACCGCGTCGGAGTCCACGAGCGGGCCGCGCGAGGTGTTGATCAGGACCCCGTCCGGCCCGATCAGCTCGAGCTCATGGGCGCCGATCAGCCCGCGGGTCTCGTCGGTGGCTGGGGCGTGCAGGCTGACGACGTCCGAGGCTCGGAGCAGCTCGTCGAGCTCCAGACGGCGGGCTCCGAGCTCGTCCTCGGCCTCGGGCTTCGCGGTCGGCCCCGCGTAGGCGATCTCGGTCCCGAGCGCATGCGCGAGGCGCGCATATCGGTGACCGATCCGGCCCATCCCCACCACTCCGATGGTGGCGCCGGAGATCTCGAGGCCGCGATAGGCCGCGGGATCCCAACCCCGCCAGCGCCCGGCGCGGAGATCGCGCTCGGCGTCGCTCATCCGGCGCGCTGCAGCCAGGGTGAGGGCGAGGGCGAGCTCGGCGGTCGCCTCGGTGAGGACGTCGGGAGTGTTGGTGACGATCACCCCCCGCTCGCCGCAGGCGTCGAGATCGACGTTGTCGTAGCCGACCGCGAAATTGGCGACCACCCGCAGGCCCTCGCCGCAGGCCTCGAGCAGCTCCGCGTCGACCGGCACGCTCGGATCCGCGACGAACGCCCGGGCACCCGCCGCGGCCTCCAGCACAACGTCTCGGGTCGCATCGAGGCCTCCTTCCCTGACCTCGAACCGCTCGCGAAGCGGCTCCAGCCCTGCCGGGAGGAGGACGCGGGCGATTACTACCAGCGAACGATGGTTACTCACCATCACCCAAACTAACCGTTACTGTCGTGTAACTGTCATCCGCACAGAGAGGACTTAAAGGAATGCCAAGGGTTTCCAACACCGTCGATCAGGCCAGGACGCTGCTCGAGCGACGGCTGCGCGAGCTCGACGACGAGCGCAAGCACGTCGAGGCCGCCCTCGCGGGCCTCGGCCGCAGCGCTCGCCGCGGCCCGGGCAGGCCGCGCGGATCGAACGCCGGCACACGCCGGCGCGGATCAACCCGTGCCGACCAGGCGGTCCGGATCATCAAGCAGAACCCCGGGATCAGCGTCTCGGAGCTGGGGCGCAAGATGAAGCTCAACCACCCGAACTACCTCTACCGGGTGCTGCCCGACCTCCAGAAGGAGGGGCGCATCAAGCGCAGGGGCAAGGGCTACCACCCGGGTTAGCGGTCACCGGGCCGCGATCTGATGGCGAAGCCGATCAGATCAGCTCGAGCCGCTGGACGGCGTCGCGCTCTTCCCTGAGCTCGGCGACGCTCTTGTCGATCCGCTCGCGGGAGAAGTCGGTGATCTCGAGGCCCTCGACGAGCTCCCACTCGCCGCCCGAGCACCGGCATGGGGCGCCCGAGATCAGGCCCTCGTCGACCCCGTAGGAGCCGTCCGAGGGCACTGCCATCGAGACCCAGTCCTCGTCGGGTGTCCCGAGCACCCAGTCATTGACGTGGTCGATGGCGGCGTTCGCCGCCGAGGCGGCGCTGGAGGCGCCCCGGGCCTCGATGACCGCGGCGCCGCGCTTGCCCACCGTCGGAATGAACTCCTCGGCGATCCAGGCCTCGTCGTCGACCTGAGGCCACGCCGGACTGCCGTCGACGAGGCAGTTGACGAGGTCCGGGTATTGCGTCGGCGAGTGGTTGCCCCAGACGGTCATCCGCTTGATGTCGGTGACCGGCCGCTCGAGCTTGTTGGCGAGCTGGGCGATCGCGCGGTTGTGGTCGAGGCGCATCATCGCCGTGAAGCGCTCGCTCGGGATGTCGGGTGCGTGTGACATGGCGATCAGGCAGTTGGTGTTCGCAGGGTTGCCGACGACCAGCACCTTGATGTCGTCCGCGGCGCCCTCGTTGAGCGCCTCGCCCTGGGGCTTGAAGATCCCGCCATTCGCCTCGAGCAGGTCCGCGCGCTCCATTCCCTTCGACCGCGGGCGCGCCCCGACCAGCAGTGCGATGTTCGTCCCGTCGAAGGCCTCCTTCGGGTCGTCGGTGATCTCGATCCCTCGAAGGAGGGGGAAGGCGCAGTCCTCGAGCTCCATCGCGGTGCCCTCGGCGGCCTGGATGGCGTCGGGGATCTCCAACAGTCGGAGGCTCACCTGCGTGTCCGGGCCGAGCATCTCCCCCGCGCCGATGCGGAAGAGGATCGCGTAGCCGATCTGTCCGGCGGCGCCGGTGACGGTCACGTTGACGGGGCCGTTACTCATGTCATCTCCTTCTTCAAGTTCTCGTCGATGGAAGCCAGGAATTCCTCGGTCGTCTGGAACTCCTGGTCGGGGCCGATCAGCAGAGCCAGGTCCTTGGTCATCTTCCCGCTCTCCACCGTTTGGATGCAGACGCGCTCCAGGGTCTCCGCGAACTCGGTGACCTCGGGCGTCTCGTCCATTCGGCCCCGGGCCTGAAGGGCCCGGGTCCACGCGAAGATCGAGGCGATCGGGTTGGTGGAGGTCGCCTTGCCCTGCTGGTGCTGGCGATAGTGGCGGGTGACGGTTCCGTGCGCGGCCTCGGCCTCGACCGTCTTCCCGTCGGCCGTCATCAGCACGCTCGTCATCAGCCCGAGCGAGCCGAAGCCCTGGGCGACGGTGTCGGACTGCACGTCCCCGTCGTAGTTCTTGCAGGCCCAGACGTAGCCGCCCTCCCACTTGAGCGCCGCGGCGACCATGTCATCGATCAACCGGTGCTCGTAGGTCAGGCCCGCCGACTCGAACTCGTCCTTGAACTCGGCGTCGAAGACCTCCTGGAAGAGGTCCTTGAAGCGACCGTCGTAGGTCTTCAGGATCGTGTTCTTGGTCGACATGTAGACCGGGTAGTTGCGGTCGAGCCCATAGCGGAGGGAGGCGCGGGCGAAGTCCCGGATCGAGTCGTCCCGGTTGTACATCGCCATGGCGATCCCGCCGCCCTCGTCGGCGGGGAAGTCGTAGACGTCGAGCTCGATCGGCCCCTCGGTGTCGTCGTTGGGCTGGAAGGAGAGGACGAGCCGGCCGCCGCCCTCCGGGATCAGTGTGTCGGTCGCCCGGTACTGGTCGCCGAAGGCGTGACGGCCGATCACGATGGGCTTCGTCCAGCCGGGCACCAGGCGCGGGACGTTCGAGATCACGATCGGCTCGCGGAAGATGACCCCGCCGAGGATGTTCCGGATCGTCCCGTTCGGCGAGCGGTACATCTCCTTGAGCCCGAACTCCTCGACCCGCGCCTCGTCCGGCGTGATCGTGGCGCACTTGACGCCGACCCCGTACTGCTTGATCGCGTTCGCCGCGTCGACCGTGACCTGGTCGTCCGTCTCGTCGCGCTTCTGGATCGAGAGGTCGTAGTACTGCAGGTCGATATCGAGGTACGGCAGGATCAGCCGATCCTTGATGAAAGCCCAGAGGATCCGGGTCATCTCGTCGCCGTCGAGCTCGACGACCGGGCTCTTCACCTTGATCTTCGCCATCGGACGGGCGATGCTAACTGCGCAGCCTCACCGGCAACCTGCGAGCGGCCGGCCACGTATGCACCGGATGGAAGCCATGTCAGCCACCCGACGAGGGGAGAAGAGATGAACACGTACGCAATTCGTCGTGAGCGAGCCTGGGAGTCCCCGGCCGACCTCGAGAAGACCGCCCAGCGCTCGAAGGAGGTCGCCGACAGCGACTTTCCGGACGACATCGCCTGGATCCGCAGCTACGTGATCAAGGAGGAGGGCGGCACGCTGGGGACGATCTGCATCTATCAGGCCACGGACATCGACTCGGTGAGGGAGCACGCCAAGCGGGTCGACATGCCCGCCGACGAGGTCCTCGAGGTCGCGGACACCGTGATCGTGCGGCCGGATCCGGAGCCGCAGCCCGCGACCTGAACGGATAAGTCCTCCCCGGGGTCGCCGCCGTTTATCTTGGAAACGGTGAGCACCCTGGGAGGAGAACGCAAGATCGCGACGATGCTGTTCGCCGATCTGGTCGGCTCCACCAAGCTCGCCACGCAGCTCGATCCCGAGGATCTGCGCGGCCGGCTGGAGCCCTTCTTCGAGGCAGCGAGGGGCGCCCTCGAGCAGCACGGCGGCACCGTCGAGAAGTACATCGGCGATGCCGTGATGGCCGTCTTCGGTGCCCCGGTGGCGCACGGGGACGATCCGGACCGCGCGGTCGCCGCCGGCCTGGCGGTGGCGGAGCGGGTTGCCGAGCTGGACGGCGAGCTGGCGGTCCGGGTCGGCATCGAGACCGGCGAGGTCCTTTCGGTTCAGGGAGCCGGGGACCTCCGGGTGACCGGCGAGGCGGTCAACGCCGCCGCCCGCCTCCAGCAGGCGGCCGAGCCCGGCGAGGTCCTGGTCGGCGAGCGCGCCGCCCGCGCCTGCCGGAGGGCCAGGCTGGAGGCCAACGGGGCGGTCGAGGCGAAGGGGATGACCGGCGCCCTCGGCGCCTACAGGGCGATCGCGGTCGAGCCCGAGACGGCGCAATCGGGCGTGCCCCTGATCGGCAGGGACGACGACCTCGACATGCTGCGCCTGATCGCGCGTCGTGCCGCGCGGGAGCGCCTGCCGCAGCTCGTCACGGTGATCGGCGAGGCCGGCATCGGCAAGACGCGCCTGGGGGCCGAGCTCTTCGGCGACCTGCGCTCCGACCCGGACCCGTGGCGCACGATCGTCGGACGCAGCCCGCCCTACGGCGAGGGCATCGCCTTCTGGGCGCTCGGCGAGATCCTGCGCGATGCGGCGGGTCTCTCAACGGATGCGCCGCCGGACGACGTGGAGGTAGCCCTCGCGGGCAAGCTCGCCGGCCTCGGCGCGAGCGACGCCTACCAGACCGCCGCCGGGCTGACCGTTGCGATCCGCGGTGCACCCGACTGCGATGCCGAGGAGGAGCTTGGCCGCGCCTGGCGCCGGTTCGTGGCGCTGCTCGCCAACGACCGGCCCCTCGCGATCGGCGTGGACGACGCCCACTGGGCGGACGAGGGGACCCTCGAGCTTCTCGAGGACGTCGCCTACGGGATCCACGACGCCCCGATCCTGGTCCTCTGCACGAGCCGGCCGGAGCTCGCCGAGCGCCGCCCGCAATTCGGCCGCGCTGCGCGCAACAACACCCAGCTGGAGCTGGTGCCCCTCGACCGCGAGGCCGCGACCCGCCTTGCCGAGCTCCTCCTGCCGGACGATCGGCGCGCCGAGGCCTCGCGGATCGCCGATGCGGCCGGCGGCAACCCGTTCTTCACCGAGGAGGTCTCCCGCCGGATCGGCGAGGGCGGCGCCGATGCGGCCGGCGCGACGCTCCCAGACACGGTGCAGGCGGCGATCGCCGCGCGGATCGATCAGCTGCCCGCCGAGGAGAAGCGGACGCTGCGGTACGCGGCGGTCCTCGGCCACACCTTCTCCCAGGGGCCGCTCGGAGACCTCCTCGGCGCCGATCCGACCGACTGGCTCTGGTCGCTGCGGCGGCGGGCGCTGGTCCAGGAGCGACCCGGCTCCGAGGCCGGGCACTACGTCTTCCGGCATCAGCTGATTCGCGAGGTCGCCTACAACTCGCTGCCACGCAGGGAGCGCGCGGCGCTCCACGAGCGCGCCGTGGGGGCGCTCCAATCCCGCGACGAGTTCGCGGAGCGGCCGGAGCTGATCGCGTACCACCTCGACCACGCCCAGGAACTCGATCCCACCGACGAGCGGCGACGGGCCGCACGTGACGCGGTCGTGGCCGCCGCCGATGCTGCGGTGCGCCGCGGCGCGGCCGCCCGCGGCCGCCAGCTCTACGAGGACGCGGCGAGGCTCGCCGACGACGGCGTCGGGCGCCACGACGCGCTGGTTGCCGCCGGTGAGGTCGCGCTCCGAGGCTGGCGGGGCGACCTCGGCATGCGCCTCTTCCGGGAGGCCGCCGAGGCGGCCGAGGCCGCGGACGACACCGACCGCGCGGCCGCCGCCTACGCCCGCAGTGTCGAAATCGGGGCCAGGATGCACGGGATCGCCGGCGATCCGCCCGTCAGCGAGCTCGGCGCCATGCTGCAGCGCGGGCACGAGCTGGCATCGGACGACGACCTCGTCACCTGCGCCCGGCTGCGGCTCGACGACGCCTGGCTCGCCTGGATGAGCAAGGACCCCGAGGCGATGGCGGCGCCGGCGCAGGAGGGCCTCGAGCTGGCCCGCCGCACTGACGATCGCCAGCTGGTCCAGAACGCACTCGACGCCGTCACCGCGAGCGACTGGCTTCAAGGGAGACAGCTCGACGCCGTCGAGCACACCCGCGAGAGGCTCCAGCTCCTCGAGTCCGCGCCGCGGTCTCACGCCCTCGACGTGGAGATCTCGGACGCGCTGCACATGATGGTCCTCTGCCTGATCCAGGTCGGCGAATTCGAGGAGGCGCTGGCCTACGCGAAGCGCGGGGCCGAAGTCGACCGCAGCCGCGGCGTCGAGATGGCCGAGTACCAGCGCGAGCTGATGCCGGACTTCTTCCTCGGCGACTGGGACCGGGCGATCGAGCTAGGCGAGAGCGCGCGCAAGGCGTGGGATGAGGCGGGGCGGCCGCCGATGGGCGCGTTCGCCACGCCGGCCGCCTGCACCGCCGCGGCCTTCGGCTATCGCGGCGACGCCGCGGCCGCCGACGAGTGGATGGCCCATGCGCGCAATCTCAGCCACAAGGACCCGGAGCAGAGGTGCGGCGTCTACATGTTCGGCATCGATCTCGAACTGCACCGGGGCCGGTTCGCCGACGCCGTCGCGATCGGATCGGAACCCGTCGCCGGCAGCCAGTGGACCGCCACCTACGCCTGCAGCCGCGCCGAGGCGTTCATCCGGGCCGGCCGCGACGACGCCGCCGAGGCGATCGCCTGGGCCGAGCCGCGGGTCGGCCAGGACCGCTACGCCCGCGCGATCTTCCTCCGGGCCGGGGGACAGCACGCCTCCGACGAGAGCCTGCTGCGCGAGTCGAAGGCTCTGTTCGAGGAGATGGGATGCCCCTTCCAGGTGGCCCGCACCGGTTGGCTGCTCGGCGGCTCAGAGCGCGAGCAGGCGAAGGAGACCTTCGAGCGCCTCGGCGCGACGCTGCCGGCTGACTAGCCGGTGGACTCAGCCGCGCGCAGGCGTCCGACCAGGGTCTCGAGCAGCGCCCAGGCCACCTCGGGGTGCTCCTCGACGAACGGCCTGAACTCCCAGGCCGACATGCCGCGGCAGCGCAGGTCGGTGCTGGCGATGATGGTCGCCGAGCGCGGTCCGCTGTCGATCAGCGCGACCTCGCCGAAATGCTCGCCCGGGCCGAGGGTACGAACGATGTTGCCGCCGACGCTGACGGTCGCGTTGCCGTCCTCGATCACGAAGAAGCCGATCCCGCTCTCGCCCTCCCTGGTGATCTCGTCGCCCTCGTTGAAGGTGCGCTCGGTCATCCGCTTGCCGAGCTTCTTCAATTCCTTCGGCTTGATCCCGGAGAACAGCGGGACCCTCGCGAGTGTCTCCTCCATCTCTGCCATTGCGGCGGATCATATCCCTGGCTTCGCCATCGGATCGCGGCACAGAAGCGACCGGCTCACATAACCGCTTCGCTCATGGTCGAGCGGCCTGGTGCCGCTGCCGTTGACACAAGAAGTGAATATTGGTTCACTTCTTCTCGTGGCCTACCGGAGCACCGACCGGACCGAGGCCCGGCGCGTGGAGACCCGCCGGCGGATCACGACGGCGGCGCGCGAGCTGATCGCCGAGGGCGGCTACGTTGCCGCCCAGGTGGCCCCGGTGGCGGATCGAGCGGGGGTCGCCGTGGGGACCGTGTACCGCCACTTCCCCTCCAAGTCCGACCTCTTCGCAGAGGTCTTTCGCGAGGCCTCGCAGCACGAGGTGGATGCCATGAGGGAGGCGATGGAAGATCCGAGGGCGCGCGACAGCGCGACCCGTTCGATGGTGGTCCCCGCCTCCGAGCGCGTCGCCATCGGCATCGAGACCTTCGCCCGGCGCGCGCTGCGGGGCCGCCGCCTCGCCTGGGCGCTGCTCGCCGAGCCGGTCGACCCAGCGGTCGAGGCCGAGCGCCTCCACTTCCGCCGCAGCTACCGCGACCTGATGGCCGAGGTGATCGCCCAGGGGATCGAGGCCGGCGAGCTTCCCGACCAGGACGTCGACGCCACCGCGGCCGCGCTGATCGGCGCGATCGGAGAGGCCATGGTCGGCCCGCTTTCGCCGACCGCCAACGGCGGTCAGCCGGACGCCCTGATCGCGTCCCTGATCAATTTCTGCACACGCGCAATCGGAGAGGAGCCCGCACATGTCGACCGTTGAGAAGCCCACCGGTGTTCGCACCCACGAGGTCACCAACCAGGCGCCCCCGCTGGTCGACTACAACGTCTTCACCGCCGATCGGGTGATGGGCGAGGCCGTACGCCGCGAGGGCGCCGACTGGGCCATCGAGAAGATCACGGCGGTCGGTGAGATCGCCGGGCGCAGCGACGTGATCGAGCTCGGGCGACTCGCCAACGAGAACCCGCCGAAGCTCCGCACCCACGATCGCTACGGCAATCGGGTCGACGAGCCGGAGTTCCATCCCGCCTGGCACGAGCTGATGCGGCTCGGCATCTCGCACGAGCTTCACTCCCTTCCCTGGCGCGAGCCGCAGCCCGGAGCCCACGTTGCCCGCGCGGCGGCCTTCATGTGCTTCTCCCAGGCGGAGGCCGGAGTGGGCTGCCCGATCTCGATGACCTACTCGGTCGTCCCCGCCCTCCGCAAGCAGCCGGAGCTCGCCGAGGAATGGGAGCCGCGGATCCTCTCCAACGCCTACGACCCGCGGCAGATCCTCGCCTCCGAGAAGGAGGGCTCCCTGTTCGGCATGGGGATGACGGAGAAGCAGGGGGGCTCGGACGTGCGAGCCAACACGACCCTCGGCCGGCCGATCAACGGCGGCGGCCCGGGTGCCGAGTACAAGCTCACCGGCCACAAGTGGTTCTTCTCCGCGCCCCAGTGCGACGCGTTCCTCGTCCTTGCGCAGGCCGACGGAGGCGTCTCCTGCTTCCTGATGCCGCGCCGCCTGCCCGAGGGCGAGCTCAACCGCTTCCGGCTGCAGCGACTCAAGGACAAGCTCGGGAACCGCTCCAACGCCTCCTCGGAGATCGAGTTCGATGGAGCGTGGGCGCGGCTCGTCGGCGAGGAGGGAGCCGGCGTCCGGACGATCATCGAGATGGTCAACCACACCCGGCTCGACTGCGCCGCCGGCAGCGCCACGGGCATGCGCCACGGGGTCGCGATGGCGGTCAACCACGCCGACCACCGGACGACCTTCGGCAAGCTGCTGGTGGAGCACCCGCTGATGCAGAACGTGCTCGCGGACCTGGCGGTGGAGTCCGAGGCGGCGACGATCTCCTCGCTTCGCCTGGCCCGCGCCTACGACGAGGCGATCGCCGGCGACGACGAGGCCCAGGCCTTCAAGCGGATCGCCAACGCGGTGCTCAAGTACTGGATCTGCAAGCGCGGCCCGGCCCACGCCGTGGAGTGCCTCGAGTGCCTCGGCGGCAACGGCTACGTGGAGGAATCCGGCATGCCGCGGCTCTACCGGGAGGCGCCCCTCGCCTCGATCTGGGAGGGCTCGGGGAACGTCCAGTGCCTGGACGTGCTGCGGGCGATGGTGAAGAACCCCGACTCGGTGGAGGCGTTCGCGAACGAGGTGGGCGAGGGCGCGGTGCTCGAGCCGCGGCTCGATCGATTCGCCGCGAGGCTCCGCGAGGACCTGCAGTCCGATCCGGAGACCCTCGAGTCGAGGGCCCGCTCGCTGGTCGAGCGCATGGCGCTCGCGCTCCAGGGCTCCCTCCTGGTTCGCTTCGGCGACGAGGCGGTCGCGGAGGCCTTCTGCAGATCGCGGCTCGACGGCGACTGGGCCCACGCGTTCGGCACGCTGCCGGCCGGCACGGACTTCACCCGCATCATCGATAGACACCGCGCGGCCGTATAGCGGCCACCAGGCCACTCGCTTTCGGAAGCGAATGGCGAAGCAGAGAGGAGACCAGATGGACTACGAGACGTTGCGCTACGAGCGCGACGGCCACGTCACCGTGCTCACCTACGACCGCCCGGCGCAGCGGAACGCGGTCAACCGGCGAATGAACGAGGAGCTGCATCACGCCTGGCAGCGCTTCAGGGACGCGGAGGACGAGTTCGTCCTGGTGGTCACCGGGGAGGGCGATGCCTTCTGCGCCGGCTGGGATCTCGAGGACGCGGCCGCCCTCGGCGAGGGCGGTCAGCCCGACTGGGATCAGTTCAAGACCAGCGTCTACAACACGCCCGGCGAGTGCGGATACACGCGGCGGATCGACGTGTTCAAGCCGGTGATCGCCGCGGTCAACGGCTGGGCGGTCGCGGCGGGCCTCGAGAACGCGCTGCTGGCCGATATCCGGATCGCCGCGAAGAACGCCGTCTTCGGCGCGCTGGAGCGCCGCTGGAACATAGTCGGGGGCGACGGCATGAATGTCCGCCTCACGCTTGCCGTCGGCTATGGCCGCGCGATGGAGATGATCATCACCGGGCGCCCGGTGAATGCGGAGGAGGCGCTGCGAATCGGGCTCGCCAACGAGGTGGTCCAGGAGGGCAGGGCGCTCGAGCGGGCGCTCGAGCTGGCGCACGAGATCGCGGAGCTTCCGCAGGGCGCGATCCGCTCCGACAAGGAGACGATGGTGCGCAACGTCGGCCGGACCTACGAGGAGCAGCTGCGGCAGGAGGCCGAGAACACGCTCTCGATGTTCGCGCGCCGGGACTCGCACGCGATCGGCGCCCGGGCCTTCAAGGAAAGGCGCGCTCCGGAGTGGCCGCATCACGGTCTCTGAGCCGCTGAGCGGGAGCCTGTGTGACGTCGGTCACGCGGGGAGGCGGCCCGTTTGGTCTGCTGAGCGGCGGGCAGCGAATCCGCGGGTGGCGATCGACCGCCTCAACTCCGGCCCGAGTGTCCTCAGCAGAAGGGGGAAGAGGGCCCTCATCTGCCGGTCGGCGCTCGGCAACGGTGGCGCCTGGGGCTAGCCGGCACCGGTCCTCGCCCAGCTAGGCTGAGGGCCATGTGCAGAAACATCAGGCAGCTCCATAATTTCGATCCGCCCGCCAGCGACGAGGAGATCCACGATGCGGCGCTTCAGTTCGTCCGCAAGATCAGCGGCTCGAACAAGCCGTCGCAGGCGAACGCCCAGGCATTCGACCTGGCCGTCGACGAGGTGTCCGCGACGACGCGGAAGCTGCTCGACTCGCTGGTGACGAGCGCCCCTCCCAAGGATCGCGAGGAAGAGGCGGCCAAGCGGCGCGCGCGCTACGAAGCCCGCTTCGCCTAGAGCCAGCGCTCGTCCAGCTTGCGGATCACGGCCTCGGAGAGGCGGATCGCTTCCGCGACGGTCCCGTAGTCGACGTTCTCCGGCACGTCCGTCTTCCAGTGGTAGTTCGACGGGTTCTTCCAGCGGTTGCAGGAGGCGATCGACGCGCACTGGTAGCCGGCCGCCAGCGGGAAGACGCCGTCGGTTGCGTTCCTGAGTCGCAGGTTCGGGAAGAGGTCGATCCCGAGCTCCTCGGCGGTCCTGTCGAGGAGCTCGAGCGACTCGGCCGGGTACTCGCGGAGCTTCAGCATCCCCTCGCCGCGCAGGACGAGCAGGTGCGGGGAGCCGATCGTGTCCAGGCAGAGGAAGAAGGTCCGGTCGGTAGGAAGCTCGGCGGAGTGCCGCTCCATGAACAGCCCCATGCCCTCGCAGAGGGCCTCCTCCGAGGTTGAGAGGAAGACCACCTTCGTGTTCTCCGGCGGGTTGTCGGCGAGCGCGCGCGCCACCGCAAGCTGGGCGACGCAGCCGGTGCCGTTGTCGTTCGCGCCGGGCACCACCTCCGCAGCGCCGATGTGCGCCATGAAGGCCGCGGCGCCAGCCGAGATGACCGTTCCGGCTCCGGTCAGCGCCCGGCTGCCGAGCAGGGCGCCCGCGGCGACGAGCGCCGGGCCTCCGACGACCGGCCACATCAGCGGCGGGCTGGTGTCGTTCTCCTCGAACACCCAGGGCGCCCTCTCTCCGACGGTCTCGGTGATCGCCGGGTTGAAGAAGAAGGCGGTGTGGGCGGCGTCATGGTGGGCCATGAGGACGATCGCCCGCTCCGCATCTGGAGGACCGATCTCGCCGAGGACCTGGTGACAGGCGCGGTTCGGCAGCATCCGCCGGAAGGTCCTCCTGCCGGGTGGCAGCTCGTCGGCGATCAGCGCCGCGGCGGCCGCGCCAGTGGCCGCGGCCATCAGCCGCGCCGCACCGCCGCCTCGGCGGGCCGTAACGCCGGCGAGCGCGGCGGCTCCGGCCAGCAGCCCGATCGACCACCAGAAGGTGCCGTTGGCCCCCGGCTCCGCCTCGACCCGGACCTCGCGCGCACCCGCGCGGCGGAGCGCTCCGGCGAGCCATTCGGAAGCCTGGCGCTCGCCGTCGGAGGCGGACTCCCGCTCGAATGCACAGAGCTCGTCGAGGCGCTCCCGCATCCAGGCCGCCTCTGGCAGGGCCGAGGGGGCCGTCGAAGCCTCCGGGGGCATCCGGGAAAACTACGGGAGTTGCAAGGCCTACGGAGAATCGCCGGCTGCTCCCTAAGATCCGGGGATGGCCGGCGCCGGCGTGACGCTCTTCCGCGTCCGAGGAATCAGGATCGCTGTGGACTTCTCCTGGTTCATCGTCCTCTTCCTGATCATCTTCTGGCTCTCCGGCTTCTACCGGGACGTCCTCGACACCGACCACGAGGACACCGGCCCCTACCTGCTGGCCGTCGCGAGCGCCGCCCTCTTCTTCGGGTCGATCCTGCTGCACGAGCTCGGGCACGCCTTCGTCGCCAAACGCAACGGGATCGGCGTCGACTCGATCACACTCTGGATGTTCGGCGGGGTGGCTCGGCTGGAGCGTGACTCGGACACCCCTGGGACCGAGTTCAAGATCGCCATCGCCGGCCCCATCGTCACGGCGGTGATCGTGGTCGTCTGCACGCTGATCGGGCTGGCGCTGGCGGGCGGCGACGAGCTGCGCCACGCGGCCCTGACGCAGCAGGACACCCGGACCTCCGGCGTCGCCGCCATGGTCGTCTGGCTCGGCAGCATCAACCTGTTGGTCCTGATCTTCAACCTGGTGCCGGCTTTCCCGCTCGATGGGGGCCGGATCGCGCGGGCGATCGCCTGGTGGCGCACCGGCAGCCGCAAAACCGGCACGCGCTTCGCTGCCACCCTCGGCGAGTGGTTCGGCCTCTTCCTGATCCTGGCCGGGCTCGGTTACTTCCTCGTGTACCTGGGCGACGTGCTCAGCGGCATCTGGCTGGCCTTCGTCGGCTTCATCCTGCGCGGCGCCGCCAAGTCCGCGATCGCGCAGACCGAGATCACCAGCCGCATCGAGGGCATCTCGGTCGGCGACGTCATGGACCGCGACCCCGTCGCGATTCCCGAGGAGGCGTCGATCGAGCAGGCGCTCGACGAGTACTTCCTGCGCTACCGCTCGCCATGGTTCCCGGTCGTCGACGGCGCCCGGCACGTGGTCGGCCTGGTGGACCGGCCGAGCGCCGACAAGATCCCGGCGGTGGAGCGGACCTCGGCGTCGGTCGGCGACGTCGTCGCCCGCGACAGCGGCTCGCTGACGGTCCTGGAGGACGCCCCACTGGAGTCCGTGCTCGGCAACGAGGCGCTGCGCCGACTCGGTGCGCTGATCGCCACCGACTCCGATGGTCACATCAGCGGCGTGCTGACGATCGACGCGATCGGGCGCGTACTGCGTCCGACGACACCGAGCACCGCGCCGCCGGCGGTGTAGCTGGATCCGGCGGCGGTATCCATAGCCGCCGCGGTGGCGAAGCCGTCGACCGAGACGGATTAATAGGATCGAAGGGTGCCGGACCATGACGTCTTGGTGATCGGGGCGGGCCTCGCCGGACAGCGGGCCGCGCTTGCCGCGGCGGAGCAGGGCGTCTCCGTCGGGATCCTCAGCAAGGTCCACCCCGTCCGCTCCCACTCGAACGCGGCGCAGGGCGGCATCAACGCCGCGCTGCAGGAAGACGACAGCTGGGAGTCGCACGCCTTCGACACCGTCAAGGGCTCGGACTACCTGGCCGACCAGGACGCAGTCGAGATCATGTGTCGGGAGGCGCCCGAGGAGCTCCTGCACCTCGAGCACCTCGGCGTCACCTTCCACCGCAACGAGGAGGGCAAGCTCGGCACGCGGGCCTTCGGGGGCGCCTCGGCCGCCCGCACCTACTACGTCGCCGACATCACCGGTCAGGCGATCATGCACGTCCTCTACGAGCAGCTCATGAAGTACTCCGAGGAGGTCGCCCGCTACGAGGAGTACTTCACCACTGGACTCGCCCTCGACGACGAGGGCAACTGCGTCGGCGCGATCTGCCGCAACGTCAAGGACGGCTCGATGGACCACTTCGGCGCCAAGGCGGTGATCCTCGCCACCGGCGGCAACGGCCAGATCTGGCATCCGACGACCAACGCCCTGATCTGCACGGGGGACGGCATCGCCCAGGCCTACCGCGTCGGGGCGAAGCTCATGGACATGGAGATGATCCAGTACCACCCGACCACGCTGGCCGGGAAGGGCTTCCTGATCACCGAAGGCGCCCGCGGCGAGGGCGCTCACCTCCTCAACGCCAACGGCGAGCGCTTCATGGAGAAGTACGCGCCGAACAAGATGGAGCTCGCCTCCCGCGACGTCGTCTCCCGAGCGGAGCAGACCGAGATCAACGAGGGCCGCGGCTTCCCGGACGGCACCGTCGCGCTCGACATCACCGTCGTGCCCCGGAAGCGGATCCACGAGGCGCTCCGGGAGATCGTGCTGGTCGGCCGCGACTTCGCCGGCGTCGACATCACCAAGGAGCCGATCCACATCAAGCCGGGCAACCACTACACGATGGGCGGCGTCAGGACCGACACCGAGGGCCGCACCAACATTCCCGGGCTCTACGCGGCCGGCGAGGTCGCCTGCGTCTCCGTCCACGGCGGCAACCGCCTGGGCGCCAACTCGCTCCTGGACACCCTGATCTTCGGCCGCCGCTCCGGCGTGGACGCCGCCGAGCGCGCCAAGCGGCGCGACCAGACCCACGTCTCCCACGCCCTGCTCGATGAGGAAGAGTCGCGAATCGCCGAGGTCCTGGGGCGGGAGAAGGGCTCCGGCCGACGGGTCTCCGAGATCCGCCGGGAACTGGGTCAGACGATGGACGAGCACGTCGCGGTCTTCCGCGATGCCGAGGGGATCAACACCGCCCTCGAGACCGTCCGGCGGCTCAAGGACGAGTACATGAGCTGCTACATCGACGACAAGGGCCAGATCTTCAATCAGGACGTGCTCGGCGTTCTCGAGCTGGGCTACATGCTCGACTGCGCGGAGTGCACCTGCGTCGCGGCGATCCACCGCACCGAGAGCCGCGGGGCCCAGTTCCGCACGGACTTCCCCGAGCGCAACGACGAGGAGTGGCTCAAGCACATCGACCTGAACCGGACCGACGACGGGCCGGAGATCAGCTACTCGCAGGTCACCATCACCCAGTGGGAGCCGCAGGAGCGGAGCTATTGATCTGCCGGTCTTCGCGCATGGGTAGGGTGAATGTCAGTGGCTGAGTTCACGCTCAAGGTCAGGCGCTTCAAGCCCGAGGGCGCCGAGGGCCCCTACTGGGAGACCTTCGGCGTCGAACTCGATCCGACGCTCTCCGTCCTCGATGGCCTGTTGCAGGCGAAGGATCGCGACGACGGCTCGCTGGCGGTCCGGTGCTCATGCCGGGCGGCGATCTGCGGTTCATGCGGGATGAAGATCAACGGCCAGTCGACCCTCGCCTGCAAGACGATGCTCGAGGAGGCCCAGGACTACGCGGAGAGCCACGCCGTCGCAGCACAGGCCGGCGGCGACAAAACGGAGACCGGCTCGAACGGGGGCGGCAAGCCCGCGATCGTCGTCGAGCCGATGGGGAACATGCCGGTGATCAAGGACCTGGTCACCGACATGGAGTCGACCCACTGGACCAAGATCCGCCGGGTCACTCCCTGGCTCCTGCCGGAGGGCGACCCGCCCGAGCGCGAGTACATCGTGCCTCCGGAGTCGATGATCGACGTGACGCAGTCGATGGCCTGCATCCAGTGCGGCGCCTGCGTCTCCTCCTGTCTCTCGATGGAGGCCGACCCGGACTTCATCGGCCCGGCCGCGCTCGCCAAGGCCTACCGCTTCGTCGGCGACCCGCGTGACGCGGAGACCAGGGAGCGCCTCCACGACCTCTCGCAGGATCCGCACGGGATCTACGACTGCACGCACTGCTTCTCGTGCATCGACGCCTGCCCGAAGGGCGTTGCACCGATGGACCAGATCATGAGGCTCCGGCGCGCGGCGGACCATGAGGACATTCATGACCAGAACCACGGCCGCAATCACATGGAGGCCTTCACCAGGATCATCGAGAAGAAGGGGACGCTCGACGAGGCGGAGCTCCTCCAGGAGTCCTACGCCCCCGGCATCAAGGGCAAGCTGGTGCCGAAGCACGGTGCGGTCAAGGGCCTCGTCGAATCGCTCCCGACCGCGATCCGCGGCATCAGGACGGGCAAGATGCGCTCGCTCCCCAAGCTGGTCCCGGGCGTCCACCCGAAGCTCCCGGGCGGTGCCCAGGACCACGTCAAGCGGATCTACGCCCACACCGAGGACCACCAGGTCGAGCTCAACCTCTACATCCGCGGCGAGGAGGCGGACCAGGACGTGCCGGAGGCCGAGGTCGAGCCCGAGCCCGACGAGGTCGCCGACAGCGAGTCGCGGCCGGGCAGCGACACGGGGCTCTCGCCGGGAGCCGGGTCCTGATGGAAGCCAACGGCATGAAGTTGGCCTATTGGCCAGGCTGCGTGAGCCGCGGCTTCACGCCCGAGCTGCATGGCTCGACGGCGCTGGTCGCGGATCGCCTCGGAATCGAGTTGGTCGAGCTCGATCGCGCCAACTGCTGCGGCGCCGGCGTGATCGCGGAGCACAACCAGGAGCTCGCCGACACGCTCAACGCCCGCACGTTCGCGCTCGCGCAGCAGACCGGGCTGCCGATGATGAACATCTGCTCGACCTGCCAGGGCGCGCAGTCGGAGTGCCAGCAGCGTCTCGCGGACTCGGAGTACCGCTCGCACATCAACGAGACCCTCGCCGAGGAGGGCCTGGCGTACGACCCCGAGGGCTTCACGAACAAGAACTTCCTCTGGGTGCTGGTCGAGGACTACGGCCTGGACCGCCTCAAGGAGCAGGTCAACCGCCCGCTCAACGGCCTCCGCGTCGGCCCCTTCTACGGCTGCTACATCCTTCGCCCGAAGCACCGGCTCGGCTACGAGGAGCACCCCGAGCGCGACCTCTACCTCGACCAGCTGATCGAGGCCCTCGGGGGGGAGGTCGTTCAGTACGACGGTGCCCGGAAGTGCTGCGGCTTCCCGATCATCACGATGGCCCGCGAGGTGTCGCTGCGCCAGGCCGGCACGCACATCGGCGACGCGATCGACGCGGACGCCGACTGCCTGGTGACCCCCTGCCCGCTCTGCCACCTCAACCTGGACATGCAGCAGCCGGAGGCCGCCAAGGTCGTCAACCGCGACCTCGGGCTCGCGGTACTGCATCTCCCCCAGCTCGTCGGCCTGGCGCTCGGCTTCGGGCCGAAGCAGCTCGGCATGAACAAGCACATCGCCTCGACCGAGTGGGTCCAGGAGCGTCTGGAGGCCGTCCCGGCCCGAGCGTAGTGTGCGCGGGGCCATGGCCTCGCCGGACCCGCCCGAGACGCGGCACCGGATCAAGGTCCGGATCCTCGTAGTCCTCGCCTCGATCCTCGCCTTCTTGGCGATCTTCACCAGCTGGGTCGACCGACAGGCGCTCGACACCGACCAGTGGGTCGACACGAGCGGCAAGCTGCTCGCGGACAAGGCGATCTCGGACGCCGTGGCCACCTACGCGGTCGACCAGCTCTACGCCAACGTCGACGTCGCCGCCGTCATCAAGCAGCGCCTGCCTCGCGACGTCCAGCAGTTCTCCGCCCCCGTGGCGGCCGGGGTGCGCCAGTTCGCCACCCGGGCCGCGCAGCAGGCGGTTCAGTCGCCGCGCATCCAGCAGGCCTGGAAGGACGCGAACCGGATCGCGCACCGCCGGCTCGTCACGATCCTGAAGGGCAACACCGAGGTCGTCTCCAGCCAGAACGGCAAGGTCGTCCTCAACCTCCGGCCTCTCGTTCTTCAGCTCGCCGACCGCATCGGGCTGAAGAAACAGCTCAACCAGAAGCTTCCTCCGGACGTCGGCCAGCTCCAGGTCGCCGACTCGAAGCAGCTCGACACGGCCCGGACGATCACCCAGCTGATCGAGGGGCTCGCCTGGTTCTTCACCTTCGGCAGCGTGGCCCTGTTCGGGCTGGCCGCGTATCTGGCGAGGGGGCGGCGCTGGATGGTGCTACTCGCCTACGGCCTCGGCCTGGTCGCCGCCGGACTGGCGGCGATCGCGGTGCGCAGCGCCCTGAAGGGGCTGTTCGTCGACTCGCTCGCCAAGACGGAGACCGCCGACGAGCCCGCCCGGCATGCCTGGGACATCGGGACGGCCCTGTTGCACAGCATCGCGACCAGCGTGGTCATCTACGGCATCCTCTTCGTGATCGCGGCGTTCCTGTCCTCACCATCGGGCTACGCGGTCGGCATCCGCCGTGCGCTGGCTCCCACCCTGCGGGATCGACGGGGACTCGTCTGGTCGATCTTCGGAGCCGCGGCCCTGGCTGCGTTGATCGCGTGGCCGCCTCAGGGCACGCGCCAACTCCTGCTCACGTTGCTGCTCATCGCCTTGGCGGGGGTCGGCCTGGAGGCCCTGCGGCGAAAGACCCTCGTCGAGTTCCCGGGCGCACAGCGCGGCGACTGGATGCTCTCGATGCGCGAGCGCGCCCGCAGAACGAGCGCCGAGGCGGGCCGGCGGATCGGGTCCGCGGTCAGGGGCCTCACGGATGACGATCGCCATCCGGAGGACGCCAAGCTCGAGCGGCTCGAACGCCTGGGCGAGCTCAAGGAGAAGGGCGTGCTGACCGCGGCGGAGTTCCGCGAGGAGAAGAAGAGGGTCCTCAGCGGTTAGCCCAACCTACGGCATCGCCCCAGTGCCTGAGGCGAGCCCGGGATCCGCTTCGGGTGGCCGTTCCTCCTGGTCACGCATCCGGCGCGCGATCCATGTCGCTCCGATCGTGTCGGTGAAGCCATGGGCGGCAATCGAGATCAGGATGACGAACGCGGCGATGTCGAACACCTGCGACCGGTCGGGCGCCTGCGAGTTCAGGATGAAGAGCGCAAACAGCATCGAGGCAACCCCCTTTGGGCCGAACCACGCGATGAACACCTCGTGCGGCCGCGGGAGCCGGAGCCGGATGAACGAGACGAAGATCGCCAGCGGTCGCGCGATCAGCAGCGCGAAGGGGATGAACAGCAGCAGGGGCCAAATGGGATCCCCGTACCCGGTCGTCACGATCAGCGCTCCGAAGACGAAAAAGGTGAGCACCTGGAATATCGCGCTGACGTTCTCGCTGAAGTCCACGAAGGCATCCGGGATCTCATGGGAGGTCACACCCAGGGCGATCCCGGCGACGAACGCCGCGACGAGGCCGTTGCCGATCGTCACGTCGGCAAGGCCGAATGCGACGAGCCCGAGCCCGACGGCGAAGATCCCCTCGTAGCGCCTGGTGATCCCACCGCCCGGGACCTTGTCGTGCAGTTGGCCCCCGGCCCAACCGAGCGCGGCGCCGATGGCCGCGCCGGCGATCGCCTCGCCGAGCAGCTTCACGGCCTCCCCACTGGCGCCGCCGCCCGGCTCCGCCAGAACGAGGAAGAAGAGCACGAACGGCAGCGCCAGGCCGTCGTTGAGGCCGGACTCGAGGTTGAGTGTGTGCCTGACGAGAGAGGGCACCCTGCTCGAGGTCACCACCGACGAGGTGACCACGGGGTCGGTGGGCGACAGCGCGGCTCCGAGGAGGAACGCCTCTGCCCAGCTCAGCCCAGTGAAGAGGAGCTTCGCGGCAAGCGCCAGTAGCAGCATGGTCAGCGGCATGGCGACGACGATCGCCCGGGCCACCGGCCCCCAATGCATGCGAAGCAGTTCCCGTTCGACGAAGAGGCCGTCGGAGAGCAGGGTGAGCACGAGCGCCAGCTCGACAAGTTCCACGACCGCCTTCTCCCGCGGCTCGATCGACACGACGTCCACCGAGGCGAGCCCCATGCCCAGAGCGACGGAGAGCACCGAGATCGACAGGACGGTGCCGTGCATCAACCCGGAGAGGGCGGCGGCGACCGTGAGGAGCAGACCGACCAGGAGCAGCGCTTCGCCGAAGC
>DATIDP010000078.1:0-10838 GCA_035456265.1 Solirubrobacterales bacterium
CCTCATCTCCTTCTCGGCCTCCTCCATGTTCATCGCCATCAACTGCTTCTGGGCCTCGTCGGGCTCCTCGGTGGTGTTGCCGTGATACAGGTCTGGCGCGACAGCCACGAACCCCTCCTTCGCGAAGCTGTCGACGATCCCCCTCACGTTGTCGTCCAACCCCCACCACTCGCCCAGCACGACCAGGCCCGGGCCCTCGCCCTCGGGCTCCGCCAGGTAGCCCTTCGCGGTACCTCCGTTCGCCTCGAACTCGACGTCTGGCATTCGATCTACTCCTCCTGTGGCTCGGTAAGCCTCTCGGCGAGCGCCCACCCTACCGCCACGCCGACCATCATCCCCATGCGCGCCTCCTCTGCCAGGAGGGTTCGGACGGCGACCAGGCGCGCCTCCTCGTCCGGATTGGTCGCGGCCTTCAGGACCTCCGAGTCGTGCGACTCACCGAACCAACCGCCGGCGCCGAGCGCTTCGGCGAGGATTCTCTGCAGCCTGGGCGCGGCTCGCGCGACCTGGCGCTCGGCCTCGCTGAACGCCTCGGGATCGGAGAGCGCGTCGATTGCCGCGTCGATCTGCTCGTCGGTGTAGCGGCGCTCGCTCATCACCTCCTCCTCTCCCACATCTCCAGGCCGCCGGCGTCGCGGTACCCGAGCTTCTCGTAGACGGGACGGCCGAGCTTCGTCGCGATCAGGGTCGAGGCGACCTTGCCGCGCTCCCGCTCGCGCTCCAGGGCGTGGGCGAGCAGGCGTCCCGAGACGCCGCGTCCGCGCGCCTCGGGCAGGACCGCGACGAAGGTGATCTCGACATCGTCGCCTCGGTCCCAGGTGAGGGTCGTGCCGACGGTCTCGCCGTTGAGGTCGGCCAGGTAGATCTCGGTCTTGGGCATCGGCTTCATCGGAGGGAAGTCACCGGCCGGATACCCGTAGGCGGTCTCGTTGATCCTGCGGCAGGCCTCGGTGTCCATCTCACGGCGGATCCCGAGCTCGGGATCGGGCTCGGGCGGCGCGAGTTCGGACATGTCGAGGCCCATCGCGCGCGGGCTCGCGTCGAGGACGTGACCGGCCTCCTCGAGGGCGGCGCGCGCGACCTCATCCTCCGCCGGGATCCAGACCGTCCAGGCGTTGACGCCGGCCTCGTCGTACGTCTTCGCGAGCTGCGGCAGCGCACTTATCAGGGCCTCCGAATCCTCGTAGAAGACCGAGTTGAAGAAGGATCGGTTCGGTGATTGGGGCACGACCGTGGCCCGGACGTCGCCAAACCTCACCGCGCGTCCGTCGAAGGCGTCGGCGTAGAGCTCCCAGAGCGGCGCCTGATTGGAGAGGACGAGCTCGAACCAGCCGCGCTCGTCGGCCGGGGGAGGGCTCACCGCTTGCGGACCATGGTGATGCCGTCCGCGAAGCCGAGCAGCGCCACCTCCACGCGGTGATCCGCGGCGAGGCGGTCGTTGAGCTCGGCGGTCACCCGGGCCGACTCCGAGTCGCCGGGGTCGAGGACCGTCCCGTCGCGAAGGGTGTTGTCGATCAGGATCAGGCCGTTTGGCCGCAGTCGCGCGAGCGTCTCCTCGAAGTAGCCGATGTACTCCGTCTTGTCCGCGTCGATGAAGGCGAGATCGAACTGCTCGGCCCGCTCCATCGCCCGCAGCGTCTCGAGCGCCGGGCCGACCCGGATCTCAACCTTCCCGTCGAGACCGGCCTTGCGGAGGTGCTCGCGGGCCCGCTCCGCGTAGTCCTCGTCGAGCTCACAACAGACGAGTCGGCCGTCGTCCGGCAGGCCACGCGCGATCGCCAGCGCGCCATAGCCGAGGAAGGTGCCGACCTCGAGCGCGTCATGCGCGCCGATCGCCCGTACGAGGATCGTCATGAAGGCGGCCTGATCGCCGGCGATCTGCATCGCGGCGAGATCGCCCATGGCCTCACCCGCCTGCTCGACCTCGGGCACGACGCCATCCCGGAAGGAGCTGTGCTCCACCGAGTAGCGGTGGAGGTCCGGCGTGATGGTGATGAACTTGTCGAACGCCAAGGTGCCTGGCGTCAGCCGAGGTGGCGCTCGCGACGTGACATGGCGGCGACCAGGCCACAGCCGGCGCCGACCAGCGCGCCGCCGAGGCCGGCGAAGACGTTCGCGTAGTCGTCGACCAACGGCAGCAGGATGAGGACGGCCGCGGCAACCGCCGCGCCGATCAGCTCCACGTCCTCGCCGGGATGGGCGCGGACCTCCGCGGCTCGCATCACCGCCCAGGCGGCCAGCAGGCCGAGAGCGATGCCGTTGCCGCCCGCGGCTAGCAGGACGTCGTTGCGACTGGCGAAGGCGGTCTCGATCCCGTCGGCGGCCAGCATGCCGAGGGCGCCGCAGGCGAGAATCAGGACGACCGTCGGCATCAGCCCCAGTCGCCGCTCGACCGCGACGCCGAAGATCGCGATCCCGACCGACGCGACGAAGAGATAGCCGATGTCCGGATAGATGAACGGCGCGGTCAGGTAGCGCCACCAGTCGTTCTGCACCGGGCCGACGATCGCGCCGAGGTCGTAGGCGTCGAGCGCGGGACTGGCGACGCGCACGAGCAGAAGGAGAGCCGGGATCAGGATCGCGGCGGCGACGGCGTAGGGACGCTCGGCGAAGCGCTCCGCGCGCTGCGCCCGGGCGGTGCGGCGGCGCACGCGACGCGATTCGCGCGGGGTGAGCTCATCGCCGCGGAGCTCGAGCTTCGGCGCTCGCTTGCGAAGCCGGGTGCCGCAGTAGGGGCATTCGGTCACATAAGGGCTGACCTCCTCCCCACAGGTCCTGCAGACGACGCTTAGCTCAGGCGAGCTCACCCCGCGAGGATACCCCTGCCCGCTCGGCCCATCGGTTGAGCTCGTAGAGAATCCGGGCGAGCTCGCGGCCGCTGCCGCTGAGCCGGTAGCGCCGGACCGGGTCGCGCTCCAGGACGCCGGCCGCGACCAGCTCGCCGAGCCGCGCGGAGAGGACCGAGGGGCTGATCCCGGTTCGCTCCCGCAGCTCGGAGAAGGAGAGGGAGCTCCGCCGAAGCTCCCAGACGAGCCTCAGGGCCCACCGCCGGCCCAGGAGCTCAAGAACGCTGTCTACTGCCCGGTCGCCGGCCATCAATACGGATTCCGTATTTCATGCTGCAAGAAGTCGGTAAAGCACTACTGAAACCGTATCGAAGTGTCCAGAGGAGGTTCGAATGCGGCCGTTCGGAGGCACCGCACTGCCTGTGTCTCAGCGAAAAATCAGGCGTCGGGGTCGGTGGCGGCCACGATCTCCCTCATCAGCCCGCCGACGTCGCCGCGCTCCTGCAGCCAGTTGAGCTGTCGGCGCGCCCCGGTGCCGCTCTCGACCAAATCGGTGAGCGCAGCCAGCTCGTCCTCGCAGCCGAGGGTGCGGGCGTCATCGCGAAGGTCCTCGATCACGCCCAGGGTCATCTCCTCGCCGGGCACCTCGAGCCCCTGGTCGAAATCGATCAGCTCACCCTCGATCCCCACCAGCGCGGCCCGCACCTTGTTGTCGTCGATCAGCTCGAGCGGGTAGTCGACGCTCGGAACGCCCTCCTCGTAGAGTCCCGACAGCCGGTGGGCGAGAGCCTGGGCGAACGCCGCGAAGCCGATCGTGAGCTCGACCCGGGTCTGTTGGTCGAAGACGCGCAGTTCGACCGTGCCGAAATCGGGGTGCGGCCTCACGTCCCACCAGAGGTACGTGTAGTCCTCGATCGCCCCGCCCTTCATCATCTGCTCGACGCGGTGGGAGTAGGTCTCCCAGCTGCCGTAATACGGCGGGATCCCTACCCGCGGGAAGGCGCGAAACACGGGGGTCCGGGAGGACATCATTCCCGTGGTCTTGCCCTGCCAGAGGGGCGAGTTGGAGGACATGCCGAGCAGCAGCGGCAGGTAGCCGCGCATGGTGTCGGCGACGTAGATCGCCTTCTCGGCATCGTCGATCCCGACGTGGACGTGCGCGCCGAAGATCAGCTCCTGCTGCGCGATCCACTTGAGCTCGGCCGCGAGCTCCTTGTAGCGGGGCTGGTCGACGATCAGCTGCTCCTCGTAGCGCGAGGAGGGATGGGTGCCCGCCGCACCGATGGCGAGTCCGTTGCGGGCGGCGACCTCGCGCACGCAGCGGCGGAGTTGGCGAATCTGGTCGGCCGCCTCCTTGATGTTCTGACAGGGGCGGGTGGCGACCTCGAGGACGGACTGCATGAGCTCGGGCTTCACCTCGCCGGGTACATCCTCGGGCAGGTCGCCGAGGATCGTCTCGATTCCCTGGGCGAGCTCGAGGGTCTCGGCGTCGCAGATCATCAACTCCTCCTCGATGCCGAGCGTGAACGGCGTGCCGCCGAACTTGTGGTCCAGCACGACGGGGACCATGACAGGGCCGGGGGATGACGTTTGCCCGCGAGGGCGGTGGGCCAGAATCAGTCGGTGGTCCTCGAAGAGCTCCAGCACCCGATCGTTCTCGCGCCGCTCGCCGGAGGGGCGTCCACTCCCGAGCTGACGGCCGCGGTGAGCGAGGCCGGCGGCCTGGGCTTCCTCGCCTCCGGCTACCTCTCCCCCGAGGCGCTCGAGGAGCGGATGGCGCGGGTCCGGGAGCTCACCGACGCACCGTTCGGCGTGAACCTGTTCGTCCCCGGAGACCCGGAGGCCGAGACGCCCGGGCTCGAGGACTACCTGCGGGAGGTGTCCCCCGAGGCGATCCGCTACGGCGCGGAGCTCGGCAACGCCCGCTACGACGACGATGCCTACCCGGAGAAGCTCGAGCTGGTCGCCTCGCAGCGGCCGGCGGTGGCGTCGTTCACCTTCGGCTCTCCCGACCCCGAGCGGCTCGAGGCGCTCGGGGGAGCCGGGGTCGAGGTCTGGGTGACGGCCACCAGCCCGCGCGAGGCGCGCGTCGCGGCCAAGGCCGGGGCGGATGCGCTGGTGCTGCAGGGATCGGAGGCGGGCGGCCACCGCGCCTCCTTCGTCGACGCCGACGAGGAGCCGCTCAGCACGCTGGTACTGCTCCGGCTGGTCGCCGGCCGGGTTCGGCTGCCGCTGGTCGCGAGCGGAGGGCTGACCGACGGCCCCGCCGTCGCGGCGGTGCTGGCCGCGGGCGCGTCAGCCGCTCAGCTGGGCACGGCGTTTCTGCTGGCCGACGAGGCCGGCACCGAGCCGGCCTACCGGAAGGCTCTTCAGTCGTATACGCCCACGGCATTCACCCGGGCGTTCAGCGGTCGCCGGGCGCGCGGCATCGTCAACCGCTTCCTCGCCGAGCACTCGGAGACCGCCCCGGTCGCGTACCCCCAGGTCCACCGCGCCACCTCGCCGCTGCGGGCCGCCGCGCGGAAACGCGGCGATCCCGACGGTTTCAACCTCTGGGCCGGCCAGGCCCACGAGCTGGCGCCGAGCGGTCCGGCCGCCGAGATCCTTCGCTCGATCAGCGAGGGCGCCCGCCAGGCGCTCGAGGCCGCCGCGAGCCGCATCCTCTAGGCCGAAATCCGTGCTCGACGCGGATGCAGGCCGTGCGAAAGATCGGGCATACTGAATTCCGAGGCCAACCAGGAGGTAATCGCCAAGATGGAAGTCAAGTCGGTAACCGAGCAGAAGTCGCTGCTCGCAACCCTCTCGCCCGGCAAGCGCGCGCGCCTGCGCCGTCTGCTCTTCGACTACGGCCCCGGCAACGGCACCCTGATGCTGCTGCCGATCGACCAGGGGATCGAGCACGGGCCTCGCGACTTCTTCCCGAATCCGGCCTCGAAGGATCCCGAGTACCAGTTCAGCCTCGCCGCCGAGGCGGGCTACTCGGCGATCGCCTGCCAGATCGGGCTGGCGACGCGCTACTACCCCGACTACGCCGGGCAGGTGCCTCTGATCCTGAAGGTCAACGCCAAGACCGACATCCCGCCGTCGGATGAGGCGTTCTCCCCCACGAACGCGTCGGTCGAGGATGCCGTGCGCCTCGGCGCCGACGCCGTCGGCTACACGCTCTACGTGGGCTCGCCTCGCCAGGACGTGGACCTGCATCAGCTCAGGGGCGTCCGCGAGGACTGTGAGCGCTACGGCATGCCGCTGGTGATCTGGGCCTACCCGCGCGGCCGGGACATCGAGAAGAAGGGGGGGCAGACCTCCTTCTACGCGATCGACTACGCGGCCCGCCTCGCGATGGAGATGGGCGCCGACGTCGTCAAGCTCAACTTCCCGAAGTTCGACCCCGAGAAGGACAAGGACCAGCCGGCCCCCTATAACGAGATGGACGTCTCGCCCGAGGAGGCCGTGCGCCAGATCGTGGAGTCCGCGGGCCGGTCGCTCGTCGTTCTCTCCGGCGGGTCGAAGACCGACGACGAGACGGTCCTCGAGCACACCCGCATCATCACGGAGGCCGGCGGCTCCGGCGTGATCTTCGGCCGCAACGTCTGGCAGCGCGAGAAGTCGGAGGCGCTCCAGATCATCGACAAGATCAAGGAGACGCTGCTCAACAACGTGCGGCGGATTCCGTAGGGCCGACGAGGACCGAACACGGGATTCCGCAGGGCGTCGAGGGGCGAGCACCGGCAATGAAGGGGTCAATCCCGGTCGTGTTGGCGCCTTTGCCACGCATGGGGTGACCAAGGCGCCAGGTCCGAGTAGTTCCGAGCGTCTCAGCATCATCGAGGGGTGACCCGACCCATGCGCCGGGGCGCCCTGCGTGCCCCCCTCTTCATTGCCGCTGTTCTCGTCGTCCTCGCCCTCTCGCGCGGTTGCGACGACGGCGGCACCTCGGAGCCGAGCGGTCCGGTCAGCGTCCGCGTGACCCACGTCGTCGACGGCGACACGATCGACGTCCGGATCCCCCACGGCGACGAGGAGACGGTCCGCTACATCGGCATCGACACTCCGGAGACGGTCAAGCCCGACACCCCGGTTCAGTGCGGAGGCCCGCAAGCTCACGCTGTCAACGAGCACCTGGTCGGCGGGCGCACCGTCACGCTTCGCTTCGACGCCGAGCGCCGCGACGTCTACGGGCGCCTGCTCGCCTACGTCTACCTGCCGGCGGCGGAGCCGGGAGAGCGGCCGCTGTTCGTCAACGCGGAGCTCGTCAGGCGCGGCCTGGCGCGGACGCTGACGATCCCACCGAACGACTCGTTCGCGGACCTATTCGCCCGACTGGCGGCCGTGGCCGGGGCTGCGGGCCGAGGGTTATGGGGCCGCTGCCCCCTATAGTCGTGGTGCAAGATCCCTTGCTAGCCTGTTCGGCCGCCCGGGGGACGTATTGCGATGGCTCAGATGCGGATGCGACAGAGCATGGCTCAGATCGAGCTGGCGTTCGAGCAGGAGATGGCGCTCGAACGTCGCCGGCGTGAGCAGCTGCGGAAGCGCGCGGTCAACCGATCGCGGGCCCGTCGCATCTCGCGGAACGAGTCGCGCGGCCGGGTGCGGTTCAGCGTTCTCCTCGTCTGCCTGACGATCACGGTCGTGACCGTGGTCGTGGCGATGTTCGAGACGCTGGCCTGGCTGATGGGCTAGGTCCGAACGGGAAGCGGCGCGGTCAGGAACGCTGCCCGAGGCGCTCCAGAGCGTCCTCGACGGCGGCGTTGGTCCCCCTCTCCACCTCGTCATCGTGGCTGGGGGCCTCGCCCTCGATCCGGTCGTAGACCTCGTTGCGGAAGATCGAGACGTCGCGCGGCGCGGTGATGCCGACCCTCACCTTCTCGCCCGCCACCGAGAGCACCTGAACCTCGACGCCATCGCCGATCATGATGCTCTGGCCCGGCTTCCTTGTCAGCACCAGCATTCTCAGACGCCTCCTAGAGAATTCCACCTACCCCCGCGGCAGGTGATTAGGCTACTCAGTAGTAGGTAGCGTACTCCCTCATCCCCCCTCTGACAAGGGGCAACCCGACGGACCACTGTCCATTCTGTTCCGGGCCGGCCGGAAATCGCGATCAACTAGAGTCCGCCGCCGATGGCTCGCCAGTCGCTGAGACCACAGCTCAACCAGATTCGTGCCTGGGTCCGCCAGGGCCGCACCGACGCCTGGATCGCCCACCAGCTGGGAGTCTCCGCCTCGCAGCTGCGCGACTTCAGGCAGCGCCACGGGCTCACGGGCGAGGGCGAGGAGCCGGCCGGCGACGTCGACCTGCGCGACGAGATCGAGGCGGAGATCGAGGCGGAGCTGGGCGAGCCGGAAGAGCCCGAGGAGGAAGAGGGCGTGACCGACGAGGGCGAGGAGGATGCCGAGGGCGAGGAGGGCACCGGCCGGCGCCGGCGTCGCCGGCGTCGCGGCCGCCGCGGCCGAGGGCGTCGCAAGCAGCTCGAGGCAACCTTCGACCAGGGAGAGGAGGAGGGCTACGGCATCTGGCTCGATCCCGCCGTCAAGGACGACCCGACCTACACCGAGCACTGGGAGGGCCGTCGTGCGCTGCGGGTGACGATCGAGCCCGATCGGATCGTCCTGGAGCGCCTGGAAGACTGACGGTTCTGGGCCGCGGGTCCTGTCGCCGCAGGAACCTCCCCTGGACGCTCGGTAATCGCGTCCATGAGCTCTCCTACGGCACCACCCGCGACCCCTCCTACGGCAGCACCCGCGGCAGAAGCGTCGCTTCTACTCGGCTATGACTCGCCCGCCGCTGTAGTCCCTCGCGCCGCGGAGGTACTCCTGGAACGCACCGTCGACGATCGCCTGCGGATCGAGGTCGACGGCGCTCATCGGGGCCGCCTGCCGGGCCGCCTCGAGGGCCCAATCGGTCCCACCTGCATAGAGATCCGCCAGCTCCTGGGCCGTGAAGGTCGGGCCGATGCGGCGGCGCAACTCGTCGCGGATCGCATCCACGACGCGCCTCGCGCTGCGCGCGGCGCGTGGATCGCCTGAGAGCTCGCGAAGGCGCCGAGCTCCCTCCTCCCACTGGAAGAGGGCGTTGTCGAGCGGGTACGCCACGCCCTATGGGTACCACGGCCGCGCGCTGGTCACACCGGCCGGCTACTCGCCGGTCACGCTGGGCAGAGCCGGGGCACCACCGCCCGAGGGTGGGGCTTGGCCCGGCCGTGCGGCGCAGGCGAGTGGGTCGAGGGGCCCCGTCACCTTCCAGACGTCGACGAGGTTCGCGCCCGCGACCCGCTGCACGTTGCCCGCGCGCGAGATCCACTCGCGCTGGACGGGCCGGGTGTCGGCCGCTGGATCGTCCTGCTGGTAGGTGGGCGTGGTGACGACGTAGTCGTAATTGCCGTCGTTGAGGGCGGCGATGAACTCGGGGCACTGCGGGATCTCGTGAAAGGAGCCGCGCGGCCCGTGCTGGCCCACGTAGGTGACGGCATTGCTCGAGTCCCCGCCCCAGAGGCCGTATTGGAAGAGCGCTCCCATCGTTCCCGAGAGCGCGATCTTGAGGTCGTGTGTGCCGCGCGCCCAGTCGTAGGCGGCGCCGAGTCCCTGGCCGAGCTCGACGGCGGGCTGCTCGGTCCTCGGGTACTCGGGAGCGGCGGAGGAGTAGCGCTCGTCGAGATAGTGGTCCTGGACGAAACGGCCGCCGACCGCCAGCGCGATCACCGCCGCCGCGCCGATGCCGGCGAGCGGGACCGGGGCCAGGCCGCGGCGTGAGAGATGGACGAGCAGCAGCGGCACCCCGACCAGCGCGAGCACGATCAGCGCCGTGCCCGGGATCCGGTCGGTGTCGATCGCGCCTATCGCCCCGGCGCTGACCACCACCAGGACGACGAAGATCCCGAGCGTGCCGAGACGCCAGAGTCGTTGGAGACCTCCGAGCCGCCACACCTCGCGGTCGCCCCTGAACGGCGGGATCGCGAGCAGGGTCAGCGCCAGGATCAGGCCGGGAGCGAGGTAGCGGAGGTTGAGCCGGAAGCCGACGGGCATGCCCTCGGGCCCGGACGCGCCGAGGGGCGTGAGCAGGTAGGCGATCGCGGCGAGCAGCGCGACCCCGCCGAGCATCCGCTCCATCCGCCCGCCGCGCCAGAGGGCGAGCAGCACACCGATCGCAGCGAGGGCGAGATACGCCGGCCAGAGCTCGCCGAGGCGCTCGTGCAGGGCGGGCGTGAAGAACTTCCCCCAGACATCGGTGTCGGTGGCGTAGTGGACGATCGCGTAGGGGTGGCGCCCCTGAAGCGCCTCGGCGTGGTGGATCGGCCCGATGTCCTGCCAGGGGAACGGGTTGCCCGAGACGATCAGGTTGCGGGCGTACCAGTAGCCGCCGCCGACGGCCATCCCGCCGATCCAGGTCGCGGCGGCGCGCCAGCGCTGCCCCTTGCCCGCGATCACGATCACTCCCAGGGTCAGCGCCAGGACCGGCGGGACGACGGTGAGCTTGCTACCCAGGGCGAGGCCGGCGGCGAGGCCGGCCACCATCAGGGCACCGAACGGCACACTGACCGCAGGCGGGGGTGCGGCGGGGGGCGGCGTCGCGTCCGGACGCGAGGTGGCCGGGGGCGAGCTGGCCGGGGGTGAGGCCGACTGCCGGGTCAGCCGGCGCAACGGGCGCCAGGCGATCGACGTCCAGGGCCGTCGCGGCGAGGGCGGTGGCGACTGAGAGCGCGGCGCAGAGGGCTCCCCCGCTCCAACCACAGCGGGCTCGGACCAGGGCCAGCGGCTGTTCACCAGCAGGGCGAGGGAGGAGAGGAAGAGCGCGATCGCGACGACGTCGTTGTTCGCGTTGCCAGGCTGACGCGAGAAGAGCAGGTTCGCGCCCATCACCGAGGCGACCGCGGCCAGCCCCGTCGCCCCCGAGCCATACGGCCGGCCGATGCACCAGCCGGCGAACAGCGCGAGGCACAGCCACGCGAGATTGAGCAGAGGCGACAGGAAGTCGTTTCCGTAGAGAAGGATCCCGCCGGCGTGGATCAACTCCGAGACCTGCGGATAGAACCAGTTGAGATAGAGCGGATCGGTGT
>DATIDP010000079.1:0-5848 GCA_035456265.1 Solirubrobacterales bacterium
TTCGAGATGAAGACGTCGATCGTGTTGGTCTGCTCGAAGGGGTCATAGCCCCAGACGTCCTCGAGCAAGCGCTCGCGCGACACGACCAGCTTCTGGTTGCGGGCCAGGTACTCGAGCAGCTCGAACTCACGGTTTGTCAGCTCGATCTCCCGCTCGCCGCGCTTGACCTCCCGAGTGTCGGGCTTGAGGAGGAGGTCGCCCACGACGATCGAGGCGCTTCCCCGCGGCGGCCGCCGGCGCAGCAGGGCCCTGATCCGGGCGAGCAGCTCGCTGCGCTCGAATGGCTTGGGCAGATAGTCGTCGGCGCCGGTGTCGAGGCCCTTGACCCGGTCCTCCGTCTCCGTGCGGGCCGTGAGCATCAGGATCGGGACGTCGCTGTCGGCCCGGAGTCGCCGGCAGACCTCCATCCCGTCGAGGCGGGGGAGCCCCAGGTCGAGCACGACCAGGTCGGGACTGAACTGCTCGGCCGCCGTCAGCGCCTCGGCGCCGTCTCCGGCACTGCGGACCTCGTGGCCCTCGGCTCGCAATGAGCGACGGAGGACGTCGGCGATGGCCTCGTCGTCCTCGACCACGAGCACCCGGGCGGTGGCTGTCGCCTGTTCCATCACGGCCCTCAAGGGTAGAGGCGAAATCCCGCACCCCAAGCGATGTTGAGGAACCTTTTAAGCCGACTTTCATGCCTGGCAGGGGAGGGGGCGCAGGCGTCGAATGGGTGGGCGAATGCTTGCAGACCGCATCTTTGGGGCGCCGGAGCGGCGGGATCCGCCCCGGCGCAAGAGGCAGCCTGCGCGCGGGCGGAAGCGAAAGCCCCCCGCGCGCGGCCGCGCGCGGGGAAAGGGACGGTCGTCTCCGGAGGTCATGCAGCGCCGACTCGATCTGGCGGGCCTGAGCTGCATCGGGCTCGCGGTCTATCTCGGCTACGTCATCTATCTGGGCTGGAACGGCGGCAGGGTCGGGGACGGCTCCGAAACCGCCCTCTCATACGCGGTGGGGGGCGGCGCCGTCGTCGTCCCGGTGGCCCTGGGACTCGCCGGGATCGCGCTCATCCTGCGGCCCTTCCTGCCGTCGCCGCGGTCGGTGGCGGTCGGGGTCGTCGCCATAGCCTGCGGCCTGCTGCTCGCGCTTGCGGCGCAGACCGCCGGCCTCGGGCCCGACGGCGTGCGCACGGGGCTCTTCGACCCCGACTTCTTCCCGCACTACGGCGGCGGCGTCGGCGAGACGCTCTACTGGGCCACGACCACGCTCTTCGACCGGATCGGAGCGCACATCGTCGCCGTGGTCCTGTTCGTCTCCGGCCTGCTGCTGCTCACCGGCCGCTCCGTCAGCGACATGGTCCGCGCCGGCCGCCGAGGGTTCGATCGAGCCAAGCGGGGCACGGTCGGATTCGCGACGGCCGTCAAGGAGAGCCGCATCCGGACCGACCCGGACCTGATCGACACGTCGCCCGCCTCAACCGAGCCGATCTTCGGGCCACCGGAGCCCCTGGAGGGCAGGGACGGGGACTACCAGGTGCTGGTCGGGGGCGACGATCAGGAGACCGCGAAGGTCGCGAACTTCGACGAGGCGGTCCGGGTCGCGGAGGAGCCGGACACGAGCGAGCTTGCCGAGCTCGACGAGTCGGACGAGAAGACGATCAGGGTTGCCGGGGCATCGGCGCCCGAGCCCGGCATGCCCGGAAGCGAAGCTGAGGGCATGATGCAAGGGGGCGCGGAGGCAGAGCCGGAGCGCCACCCGTCTGATGGCGAAGCCGGGTCGCAGGAACTCGCGGTTGTCCATCTCACCCCGATGGGCGAGAAGCGCGGGGGGGTCACCGAGTCCGAGGAGATCGACTACGAGGCGCCCAACGCCGAGGCGGTCCTCGAGCGGGGCGCGCCGGACAAGGGACCGGACAAGAAGGACCACGAGGCGATCGCCCACACGCTGCTTGAGGCGCTCGGCCACTTCGGGGTCGAGGCGCGCATCGTCGGCACGGTCACCGGGCCGCACGTGAGCCGTTACGAGCTCAAGCTCGCCCCGGGAACAAAGGTTTCGAAGATCACCCAGCTGAAGGACGACCTCGCGTACGCGCTGGCCTCGACCGACATCCGCATCCTCGCGCCGATTCCCGGCAAGCAGGCGGTGGGAGTGGAGGTGCCGAACCAGCGCCGCCGCCTGGTCCGCCTCGGCGACATCTACGGCGGCCGCCCGCAGGGGGCGTCACCGCTGGTCGCCTGGCTGGGCAAGGACATCTCGGGCAGCGCGGTGTGGACCGACCTCCAGAAGATGCCGCACGCGCTGATCGCCGGCACCACCGGCTCGGGGAAGTCCGGCAGCGTGAACGCGATCCTGAGCTCGATCCTTCTGCACGCCTCCCCGAACGAGGTGCGGATGGTGCTCGTCGACCCGAAGCGGGTCGAGCTCAACCACTACGAGAGGATCCCGCACCTGCTCACCCCGGTGGTCACCTCGCCGAGGCTGGCGGCGAACGTCCTCAACAACCTGATCGCCGAGATGGAGAGCCGCTACGCGATCATGGAGCAGGCCCGCTCCCGCAACCTGGGCGAGCTCAACCGGGTGCGCGAGCGGGAGGGGGAGGCGCCGCTCCCGTACATCCTCTGCGTGATCGACGAGCTCGCCGACCTGATGATGATCGCCCCCGCCGAGGTCGAGGACGCGATCATCCGCCTCGCCCAGAAGGCGCGCGCCGTCGGCATCCACCTGCTGCTCGCGACACAGCGGCCGTCGACCGACATCATCACCGGGACGATCAAGGTCAACATCCCGTCGCGGGTCGCCTTCGCCGTCTCCTCGCAGGTCGATTCCCGGGTGATCCTCGACCAGGGCGGCGCCGAGACGCTGCTCGGCCAGGGGGACATGCTCTTCAGGCCGGCGGGCACCTCCAAGATGCAGCGCATTCAGGGCGCCTTCATCACGGAGGCCGAGATCGCCAAGCTGACCGAGCACTGGTCGGAGCAGGGCGAGCCGGACTTCGCGGAGGAGCTGCTCGAGGCGGCGCAGCCCGCCGCCGACGACGGCGCCGGGGAAGATGACTTCGATCCGGACTCGGACGACCTGCTCGACCAGGCCGCGCAGATCGTCGTCGAGAGCGGGACCGCCTCGGTCTCGATGATCCAGCGGCGCCTGCGGGTCGGCTACACGCGAGCCGGCCGCCTGATCGACATGCTCGAGCGGCGCGGGATCATCTCGGGCTACGAGGGCTCCAAGCCGCGCCAGGTGCTCGTCTCGATGGCGGACCTGCCGCGGGTGCTGGGCGGGGGAGAGGCGGCAACACCGGCTGGGGAAGGGGAGCCACAGCCAGTCGCAGCGCCCGGCGACCCCGACTAGTCGGCCACTGCTGGCGAATGGGACCCTGCCGCTCCCAACCGGAGTTCTGAGCACTTTCCCGTCTCTGGGCCGGGAAATCGCTCGAGAATCGACCGGGCCAACCCGCGAGAATGTCGGCGTGAGCGTTCGCGCGGGAATTCTCGTCACCGGCACGGAGGTGCTGAGCGGTTACGTGACGGACCGGAACGGGCCGTGGATCTCCGAGCGCCTGGCGGATCTTGGAGTCGAGGTCGAGGAGATCACCGTGGTCGGGGACCGGCCGGAGGACCTCGAGGGAGCGCTGCGCCACATGCGCGACCAGGGGCTGGACCTGGTCGTCACCAGCGGCGGCCTCGGGCCGACCGCGGATGACCTCACGGCTGAGGTGGTGGGCCGGTTCGCCGGTCGCGAGCTGGTGCTCGACGCCGAGATGGAGAAGAAGATCGCGGAGATCATCGCCCGCTACGCGCGCCGGCTGCGCTTCGACCCCGAGGCGGTGCGCGAGGCGAACCGCAAGCAGGCGATGGTGCCCGAGGGCGCCACGGCGCTCGATCCGGCCGGGACCGCACCCGGCCTGGTGGTGCCCGCGGACGGCCAGGTGGTGATCGTGCTGCCCGGCCCGCCGCGCGAGCTGCAGGAGATGTGGCCCCGCGCACTGGCGGCACCCGCCGCCGAGGAGGTCCTGGGTCGCGCGGAGCCCTACCGGACGATGTCGATCCGCATGTTCGGGATCCCGGAGTCTGAGCTCGCCAAGGCCCTGCGGGAGATCCAGGACGGCGGAGCGGACCTGGAGGCGCTCGAGATCACCACCTGTCTGCGGGGTGGCGAGCTGGTCACCGACGTTCGTCACCGTCCGGGCTCCGAGGGGGCGGCCGAGGATCTGCGAGCGGGCCTCGAGGAGCGGCTGGGGCGGTTCACCTACACCGAGACCGGCGAGTCGATCGAGGAGGTCATCTTCCGCCTGCTTGATGACCGGACGATCGCGGTCGCCGAGTCCGAGAGCGGGGGCCTGCTGGCCGGCCGCCTGACGCAGCGTCCGGGCTCCTCGAAGTGGTTCGCCGGAGGCGTCGTCTCCTACTCCAACGAGTCGAAGACCAAGCTGCTCGGCGTCGACGCGAAGCTGATCGAGGATCGCGGGGCGGTCTCTCCCGAGGTGGCCGAGGCGATGGCCGACGGAGCGCTCGATCGCTTCGACGCCGACGTGGCCTGCGCGATCACGGGCATCGCCGGACCGGACGGCGGCACGGAGGAGAAGCCGGTCGGCTACGTCTGCTTCTGTGCGAAGACCGCGGCCGGGGAGAAGCTCGCCCGGGACCCGGTCCTCCCGGGCGCTCGCAACGAGGTGCGCGAGCGCTCGGTCGTCGTGGCCCTCCATCTCGTCCGCTATCTGCTCGAGGGGCGCGAACCGCCGAGATGAGCGAGCGACCGGGGCTGGGGAGGGGGCTGGCGGTCGGGCTCGCGGCGGTCTCGCTTGCCTTGTTCGCCCCGGGGGCTCCGTCGGCCTTGGGGCAGGTGCCCGCAGGCAGCGGCGACTTCGCGGGGAGGGTCGAGATCCCGGGCGGCCGGCAGCTCTATCTCGAGTGCCGCGGCAGCGGCTGGCCGACGGTGGTCTTCGAGGCGGGGCTGCGGAGCCGGGGCGACATCTGGACCTGGTCGAGGGAGGGGGTTGGGACCGGCGTCGCCTCGCGCGTCTCTAAGTTCACGCGGGTGTGTTTCTACGACCGGCCCGGCACCCTGGCGCATTTCCCCTACGTCAGCCGCAGCGACCCGGTCCCGATGCCGCGCAGCACGGGTGAGGTCGTGGCCGACCTGCACGCCCTGCTCGCGGCTGCGGGCGTGCCGGGGCCGTACGTCATGGTGGGCGCCTCGACCGGCGGGCTGATCGTTCGCCAGTACGCGAGCCTCCATCCCGCCGAGGTCAGCGGCCTGGTGCTGGTCGACGCCATCTCCGAGGGCATGCAGCGCTTCATGAAGCGGGGCGCATTCGCGCGGTACAACGCCTACTACCTGCAGTCGCCCTCGGCCGACGCGCTGCAGTACAAGGACCTCGAGGCGATCGACTTCTATCGGAGCTTCGCGGAGATCACGCCGGTGCGGCGCTCGCCGCGCTATCTGCCGATGTTCGTCCTCTCCGCCAACTACGGCTTCTCGACGCCGCCCGGCGTGTGGCGCCGGTTCGGCGAGCTCGTCAACCGGGTCTGGAAGCGGAGCCAGCTCTACCTCGCCGGACTGCATCCGCGAACCAAGCGTGTGGTCGCCTTCGGCAGCGGCCACCAGATCCACGTCAACCGCCCGGCCCTGGTCGCGCGCTTCGTGCTGCGGATGGTGGTGAAGGCTCGTGGCGCGTGAACGGCGGCTCGCCCGCGCCGCCCTGACGGTCATCGCCTCCCTGGCCCTGACCGCGACGGGGTGCGGCTCCGAGACCACCACGGCGGATCGCCGCCAGGCGCTGGAGGACTACGTCGCGGAGGTCCAGCCGATCCGGCTCGGGATCAACGAGCTGCTCGACCGGGCCGACCCGATCCTCGAGGGCTACCGCGACGGT
>DATIDP010000080.1:0-19123 GCA_035456265.1 Solirubrobacterales bacterium
CCCAGGCTGGCGGCGCGGGCTCCGCATCGGACCGCCTACCGCGGGCTCGACGTGCTGGCGGTCTACCTCGAGGCGCGGCGCGAGCTGCTCGCGGACCGCTTCGCCGACTTCTGGAAACGCCAGGAGAAGACCGGTACCTGGGTGCGCCTCGAACGTGCGGTGGACGGCCATCTCCAGCGAGCGCGCGCGGCGCGGCGCACGGCGAAGGCCGCGGAGCGCGCCCGCGAGCGTGCGGAGGCAGCCGAACGCGCCGCGCGTCAGGCGGAGGCGCAGGCCGAGCGGGCCCGGCTCGACCGCGTGCGCGCCGGCCGGCATCCGCAACCTCTTCCCGCCCCGGACACCAACCGGTAACCGGGTTTCGCCTGCATACGGCCGCCCCCGCCCCGAGAAATCGAACGAAACGGGGTCAGATGAGCCCACTTCTACCAGCCGGGTGGGCACCGATCGCAAGGTGTGGATCGGCAGCCGCTCGCTCGCGCCTACGCCAGCGCCGAAGTCTTCCTGGGTCACCGAGCCGGCGGATGAGCCCCGCATCAAGCTGGTCAGGGCAGCTTAGGAAGCGCCCGTAAGATGATGGAGTGACCGACGAGCTAGCCCAGCAGTCGACGGAGTCGAGCGGGCCGGCCGCGGACGCAGGAGCGACGGTCATGCCCGAGGCGGTCCGGACGACCGCGGAGCCGGACCTCTCCGACCCCTCGCTCTACTTCAACCGCGAGCTCTCCTGGCTCGACTTCAACGACCGCGTTCTGCAGCTCGCTGAGGATCCGCGCGTGCCGTTGCTCGAGCGGGTCAACTTCTGCGCGATCTACGAGGACAACCTCGATGAGTTCTTCATGGTCCGCGTGGCCGGGCTGAACGAGAAGGTCGAGCAGAAGATCGACAGGAGGAGCGCCGACGCGATGTCGCCCGCCGACATCCTCGGGGTGATCCGCCGGCGGACGATCGAGCTGCGCGAACGGCTGACCCGCTGCTTCGAGGAGGAGATCCAGCCCGCGCTCGCGGAGCACGGGATCCGGATCATCTCGCTGAGCGCGACCAACTCGGAGGAACGCGAGGAGATCGAGCATCTCTTCACCAGCCAGGTATTTCCCGCTCTCACGCCGCTGGTGATCGGCCGCGGACGGCCGTTCCCCTACATCTCCAACCTGTCCATCAGCCTGGGAGTCCTGCTCCGCAACCCCGAGAAGGGGGAGGAGGTCGCTGCGCGGGTCAAGGTGCCGAAAGAGCTGCTGCGCCGCTTCCTCTCGATCGGGGACGACGGACTGACCTTCGTTCCCCTGGAGGAGGTGATCGCCGCCAACCTCGACGACCTCTTCCCGGGGATGGAGATCGTGCACCACTCGCTCTTCCGAGTGACACGGGACACCGACTACGACGTCTCCGACGAGGCCGACGACCTGCTGCTGGCCGTCGAGGAGGAGGTCCGGCGACGTCGTTTCGGAGAGGTCCTCCGCCTGGAGATCTCGCCGGACATGGAGCCGAGGCTGCTCGACCAGCTCGTCGAGGCGATGGAGATCGACGCCCAGCAGGTCTACGAGGCGCCCGGCCTGATCGGTCTCGATGACCTCACCGACGTGTATTCCGTGCCGGGTCACCGCGATCTCCGCTATCCGAGCTGGCAGGCCGTCACCCCTCCGCAGCTTCAGCAGGGGAGCCGCACCCATCGCGAGGTGGACGTCTTCGCGGCGATGCGGCAGGGCGACATCCTCGTCCACCACCCCTTCGATTCCTTCACCAGCTCGGTCGAGCGCTTCGTCCACCAGGCGGTCGAGGATCCGAACGTCCTCGCGATCAAGCAGACGGTCTACCGGACGAGCGCCGACTCGCCGCTCGTGCCGGCGCTGATCGAGGCTTCGGAGCGCGGCAAGCAGGCGGTCTGCCTGGTGGAGCTCAAGGCGCGCTTCGACGAGAGCGCGAACATCCGCTGGGCGAGGGCGCTGGAGGAGGCGGGCGTTCACGTCGTCTATGGGATCCCCGGCCTGAAGACCCACGTGAAGTGCATCCTGATCGCGCGGCGCGAGGGCGACGGCGTTCGCAACTACGTCCACATCGGTACCGGTAACTACAACCCCAAGACCGCGCGGCTCTACACCGACTTCGGGCTGTTCACGGCCGACCAGGAGATCGGCGACGACATCGCCGAGATGTTCAACTACCTGACCGGCTACGCGCGACCGAGCGGGTACCGGAAGGTGCTGGTCGCGCCCTTCAACCTGAAGGAGGGGATCGTCGGCGAGATCGAACGCGCGGTCGAGGCCCACACGCCCGACAGCCCGTCGCGCATCCGGATGAAGATGAACTCGCTGCTGGATCCGCCCTGCATTCAGGCGCTCTACCGCGCCTCACAGGCGGGTGTGCAGGTGGACCTCAACGTCCGCGGCATCTGCGCGCTCCGGCCGGGCGTGCCCGGCGTCTCCGAGAACATCCGGGTGGTCTCGATCGTCGGGCGCTTCCTCGAGCACTCGAGGATCTACTCCTTCGACCGGAGCGACGAGACGAAGATCTTGATCGGCTCGGCCGATCTGATGCCGCGGAACATCTACAACCGCGTCGAGCTGGTCTCACCCGTGGAGGACGAGGAGAACCGCCAACAGCTCGGCGATGTCCTCGAGCGCGCTTTCGCGGACAACACGAACGCCTGGGAGCTTGGCAGCGACGGCGTCTGGTCGCGGCTGACGACCAACGGCGACCCGCCGCGCAACCTCCAGACCGAGCTCATGGAGCTGCATGCCGAGCGCGCGAAGGAGGTCGCGGAGAGCGTCTGAGGGCGTCCCCGCCCCGCTGGACCTCCTGCTAGGTTGGCGCCTCCGTGGCCCGGTTCTCACTCGTTCCCCAGGACCGCGTCTTCTTCGACCTCTTCGCCGAAGGAGGGCAGAACACGCTTCGGACGGCGAAGCTCCTGCGCGACATGCTCGAGCGCTGGCCCGATGAGGCGGGTCTCTCGCGCGACATCCTCAAGGCCGAGCAGGAGGGCGACCGGATCACCCACGACATCGTCCAGCGGCTCAACTCGACCTTCGTCACGCCGATCGACCGCGAGGACATCTACGCCCTCGCCACGCAGCTGGACGACATCGTCGACCACCTCGAGGAGGTCGCGGACTTCATGGGCCTCTACCGCATCGAGGCGCCGATGGACCAGGCGCAGGCCCTCGCGGAGGTCCTGGTCAAGTCGTGCGAGCAGCTCTACGGCCTGCTCCAGAACCTGCGCGGCTTCAAGGGCCTCGACCACTACTGGATCGAGATTCACCGCCTCGAGAACGACGGCGATCGGATCTATCGGGACGCGGTGGCGTCGCTCTTCGCGGATCGGATCGACCCGATGGTCGTGATCCGCTGGCGGGACATATTCCTGAGGCTCGAGCGGGCGATAGACGCCACCGAGACGTCCGCCTCCGTCGTCGAGGGCATCGTCGTCAAGAACGCGTGAGCAACGACGTCGTACTCGTCATCGTCGTCGCGACGGCGCTCGCCTTCGACTTCACGAACGGCTTCCACGACACGGCGAACGTAGTCGCGACGTCGATCTCGACGCACGCCATGCCGCCGCGGATCGCGGTCGCCTATGCCGCGATCTTCAACTTTGCCGGCGCCTTCATCTCTCTCGCCGTCGCTGCGACGGTCGCCAAGGACGTGGTCAACGCCGACGTCATCACCCCGACGGTGGTCTTCGCGGGCCTGGTCGGGGCGATCGCCTGGAACCTGATGACGTGGTACTTCGGCCTCCCCTCGAGCTCGTCGCACGCCCTGATAGGGGGAGTCGTCGGGTCGGCTTTCGTGGCGGGCGGCGCCGACGCGGTCCTCGGCGAGGGGGTGCTCGGCAAGGTTCTGATCCCGGCGATCGTCGCACCGATCGTCGCGTTCGTCGTGGGGGCGATCGCGATCAACATCATCTACGGGATCGTCGGCAGGGAGCGGCCCGGCACGGTGAACCGCGGCTTCAGGTTGGGGCAGGTGGTCTCGGGCGGATTGCTGGCGCTGGCGCACGGCACCAACGACGCCCAGAAGACCATGGGCGTGATCACGTTGGCGCTGATCGCCAACGGCAGTCTCTCGTCGGACGCATCCGTCCCCACGTGGGTGGTGATCTCGGCGGCGAGCGCCATCTCCCTCGGGACCTACTTCGGCGGCTGGCGGATCATCCGGACGATGGGAACTCGAATCATCAAGATGGACGCCGCCCAGGGGTTTTCCGCCCAGGGGGCGGGCGCCGCGGTGATCCTCGCCTCGTCTCACTACGGGTTCCCGCTCTCGACCACGCAGGTGATCAGCGGCGGCGTGATGGGGGCCGGGGCCGGCAAGAAGCTCTCCGCCGTGCGCTGGGGAGTCGCCGGCAACATCGTGGTCGCCTGGCTGCTCACGCTCCCTGCCGCGGCGGCGATCGGCGGCGCGACCTACGGGGTCTGCCAGCTCTTCGGCAACGGCGCGGCCGGACCGGTGATCATCTCCGCCCTCGGGGTCGCCGGGACGGCGCTCGCATTCGCCCGCCGGTTGCGGCAGGAGCCGGTGCCGGCCTAAGGCGCTCCCCATGTTCGCCACGGTCGTAGACACGAAGGCGCTGTTGGACACGGTGCTCGCCTCCGTGGTCGCGGGGGTTGGCGTCACCGCGGTGTTCGCGATCCTGATCTTCGGGGTGGCGCGCTCGTCGGACATGGCGCGGAATGATCGGCCCGTGCTGGCGGTCGCCGCCGGTGGTCTCGCGGTGCTCGCCTTCGCCGTCGTCACCACTGCAATAGTGCTCGGCATCATCGTGATGACGCAGAAGTAGCGATCTAGACCATGCCCGACGAGCCCGGCAGCTCCTCACCGCCCGATGTCGCCGAGAGCGGCCGCGCCGAGAGCGAGGAGGAGCGCGCCGACCGCAACCTCTCCGACCTGCTGCAGGAGCTGCGCGTCGCCCTCCCGGGCGTGCAGGTCCTCTTCGCCTTCCTGCTCACGGTGCCGTTCTCGAATCGGTTCCAGACCCTCTCCGACTTCCAGGAGAAGCTCTACTTCGGGATCCTGATCTGCGTTGCCCTCGCGACGGTGATGCTGGTGGCGCCCACCGCCGGCCATCGGATTCTCTTCCGGCGCCAGCAGAAGGAGTTCATCGTCACGCTTGCCAACAACCTCTCCCTGATCGGGCTCCTGCTGGTGGCGATTGCGATGTGCGGGGTGATCACCCTGATCAGTGACTACCTGTTCGGACCGACGACCGCTGTGCTCAGCACCACCGGGATCGCCCTGGCGTTCCTCGGCTTCTGGTTCGTCGGCCCGCTCCTGAGAAGACAGCAGCTGCCGCCCCGCCGCTGAACGGGCGCGAATCCCACCTTGAAGATCCTGATCCTGAGCGCGTCGATCGGGGAGGGCCACGACCTGCCGGCTCGGGTGCTGCGCGACGGGATCGTTCGGGAGTCGCCCGGGTCGGATGTCGAGATCGTGGATTCGCTGGCCCTCGTCAACCCGTTGGTGCGACGGCTGGTCCTGGACAGCTCGCGATTTCACTCCAAGTGGGGGAACAGGGTGTTCGCCCTCTCCTACAAGCTGATCACCGACGTACCCCCGACGCGCTGGCTCGCGGCCAGGCTGACGGAGTGGCTGGGCGCCAGGCCGATCCGGCGAGCGGTCCTCGAACGAGACCCCGAGGTGGTGATCTCCACCTACCCGGGCAGCACGGAGGTGCTCGGCGCCCTCCGGGCAAAGGGGCGGATCGACGCCGCGGTCGTCTCGGCGATCACCGACCTGGCCGCGCTCCGTTACTGGGCGCATCCAGGCGTGGACCTTCATCTGATCACCCACCCGGAGTCCGCGGAGGAGGTGCGTGAAATCGCGCCCGGCAGCGAGATCGCCTGCGTCCGGGGCTTGACCGACGAACGGTTCTACGAGCCGCGCGACCAGGCCCAGGCGCGGCGCGACCTCCGCCTTCCGCCGGAGGGACCGGTCGTGCTCGTGTCGGGGGGCGGCTGGGCCGTGGGGGATCTCGAGGGTGCGGCCGAGGAGGCCCTGGGCCTGAAAGGCGCAACCGTGGTCTGCCTCTGTGGGCGAAACGAAGAGCTGCGCGCGAGCCTGGCGAGGCGCTTCGAAAGCGAGCCGCGGGTACGGGTCGAGGGCTTCACCGAGCGGATGCCGGACTGGTTCGCGGCCGCCGACCTGCTCGTCCACTCGACCGCGGGACTGACCGTGCTCGAGGCGATCATGAGTGGCTGTGGAGTCGTCTCCTACGGCTGGGGAATCGGGCACGTCCGGGTGAACAACGAGGCCTTCGCGAGGTTCGGGCTGGCCGAGGTGGCGCGCTCGCGTGCCGAGCTCGCGCCGGCGATGAGAGCGGCGCTCGCGTCCCGCCCGGTCGCCGACGAGTCCTGGGCACGGCTGCCCTCAGCGGCCTCCGCGATCCTCGGCCTCGCCGACCGCGAGCTGGGCGACGGCGGGAGAGCTCGCGAGCAGGCCCGCGCCCACGGCGATCGTCACTAGGGCGAAGCCAAGCACCGCCCCACCCAGCGGCGTGTCGCCCCAGCCCTCGCCCCCGACGAGGGGCGCGAGCACCACCGGGATCACGATCTGCATGACCAGCACGGTGGGGGCGACGCGTGTCGCCGCGAAGCGCTGCAGCGCCGTCGACTCGCTGATCAGGCCGATGATCACGACGGCGGCCACCAGCGAAGCCCAGAGGGCGACCGCGACCAGGGCTCCCTCGGAAGCGTCCTGAGCCACGATCTTGGCGACGAAGGCCGCCAGGCCATCGGCGGCGCCGGCGCTCGCCACCAGGAGCAGCATCGGATCGGCGCCGCGGCGGAGCAGACCGATGGCGTACGGGGCGAGCGCCGCGGCGATCAGGGTCGCCAGTGCGACGACCAGCCCGGCGCCGCGCTCCACGTCCCCGATGTCCCGCGGCGCAGCCCAGGCGAAGACGGCGACGGATCCGATGATCAGGAGCACCGCGGCGATCTCCCTCGGGCCGACCGGCTCGCCGAGCACCCGCACGCCCAGGGCGAGCAGAAGGAGCAGGCCGAGGGCGAGGACGGGCTGCACGAGCGTCAGCGGCGCCTGCGAGAGGGCCGCTATCTGGAGGGGCCAGCCGAGCAGCGCCAGGGCGATGCCGCCGACCCACACCGGCCGGCGAAGCAGATGGCTGACCAGGGAGGGCCGCAGAGCGCGCTCGGGCGGAGCGCGTCTCGCCTCGAGCGCCTGGAGCGCGTACCCGGTCTCATAGCAACACGCCGCGGCGAGCGCCAGGGCGAAGCCGAGAGCGAGCTCGCCGTCCATGAGTGGCACCATCCTGCCATCCGACGACCCTTGATCTTCGGCGCAGCGGCCGCCGCGGCCGCTTGGTGGTCACCCGCCCTCGCCCCGGTCGTGCCGAGCGTGGCCGAGCTGCTCGGACTGCCGCGGCGCATCGACCGCGGCGATGCCGTGGCACTGACCTTCGACGACGGGCCCCATCCGGAGGGGACGCCCGCGGTCCTGGAGGCGCTCCGGGAGCGGAACGCGACGGCGATCTTCTTCCTCTGCGGCGAGCAGGTCGAGCGGGCGCCGGAGCTGGCCGCGGAGATCAGCGCGGCGGGCCACACGGTTGCGGTCCATGGCCACCGCCACCGGAACGCCCTTCGGCTCGCGCCACGGACCTTCGTCGAGGACCTGGAGCGGGGGATCGCCTCGATCGAGGAGGCCACGGGACTGAGTCCGGAGCTCTACCGGCCGCCCTACGGCATCTTCAGCTACCCGGGCATCGTCGAGGTGAGGGCTCGGGGCCTCGAGCCGCTGCTCTGGTCGCGCTGGGGACACGATTGGCGGACCGATCGCTCGCCCGAGGCGATCGCGGCGGAGGTCACCGAGGACCTCCGCGCCGGGGACGTGCTCCTCCTCCACGACACCGACCACTACAGCCAGCCGGGTTGCTGGCGCGGCACGGTCGCGGCGCTGCCGGCGATCCTGGACAGGATCGAGGGCGCGGGCTTGACTACGGCTAGCTGACCGTGTCGGCCGCGGCCTCCTCGTCGCCGCGCCGGCGCAGGGCGGTGGCGGCGACCACCAGCGCGATCGCGACGCCGATCGCGCTCAGAGCGATCGTGCCCTTGTGCGGCATCCCGAGGTTGAAGAAGTGCCGGGTCCAGGGCATGGTCTCGAGGACCACGTAGCCGGCGAGCAACCACCCGGCGATCGCCCCGCCGCCGGTCGGACGGCGGCCACCCGGGCCGAGCGGGAGGAGGCTGAGGGCGGCCAGGGTGGCGACCAGACAGGTGACCGCGACGTAGCCGCCCTGTCCGGTTCCGAAGTCGTCGCTGCGGAAGGCGACCATCGAGGGGATCAGCGTCCCCGCCGCGCAGGCCAGGGCGACGATCCAGGCGCTCGGCCACGACGGCGCCGGGTTGCTCGGCCATGCGGGCAGCCGGCTCTTGGAGACGACCGGCACGACCGCGGGGGCCGGATCGGGCGCGACCGGCTCCTCCGCCGGCTCGGCGGCCGGGGCGCGGTCGGGCTCGAGCCAGGCCAGGTAGCGGCCCACGCCCTCCCGCAGGGGCGTCGAGGCCCGCCAGCCGAGCTCCTCGGCGGCCCGCTCGTTGGAGATCACGGCGCCGCCGAAATCTCCGTTCCGGCCCGGCGTGTGCACGATCTCGGTGTCGCCGACCAGGTCGGAGACCACCTCGGCGAGCTCGCGGATCGTGACGGTCTCGTCACCGGCCAGGTTGTAGATGCGGTTCTCCTCGCCATGCACCAGGGCGGCGACCACGCCCTCGGCCAGGTCCTCGACGTAGACGAAGCGCCGTGTCTGCGACCCGTCGCCGGAGATCGTCAGCGGCTCGCCCCTGAGCGCCTTGGAGACGAAGACCGGGATCACGGCGGAGGGGCGCGCCCGAGGGCCGTACGGGATGCCGAAGCGCAGGATGGTGCACGGCACGTCGTAGAGCTCGGCGTAGGAGCTGCAGTACATCTCGCCGGCGAGCTTGCTGGCCGTGTAGAGATGGTCCGGCAGCCCGATGGGGGCCTCCTCGTCGATCAGGCCCTCGCCCGAGGCGCCGTACACCCAGATCGTGCTCCCGTAGATCACGCGCGTGCCGGTCGCGCGGGCCGCCTCCAGCACCGCGAGGGTGCCGCGGGCGTTGCACTCCTCGGCCGAGACGGGCTCCTCCGCGACCACGCCGACGTCGGCGTAGGCCGCGAGGTGCACCACGGCGTCGCAGTCCTCCATCGCCTCCTGAAGCGCCTCCGTATCGAGTAGGTCACCGATCGCGGTGTCGACCGACCCGGGCTCGTGATGTGTGGAGAGCCTCAGGTCGTAGACGCGGGGCTCGAAGCCGGCCTCGGCCAGCTTGTCCACGACGTGGCTGCCGATGAACCCCGAGCCGCCCGTGACCAGGATGCGGCTCACGGCGAGGAGCTTCCGATAGCCGGCTTCGCCATCTCACGGGTTGCCCTCGACTCCGCCTCGGGCACCCTCGCATGGAAGTAGAGCGGCACGCACCAGTGGTTCTCGGCGACCCAGTCGGTGTTCGGCAGCTCGTCCCCGGTTCCCAAGATGCGGTGGCATGGGTCCTCGTAGACCTTGCCGGTGGAGCGCTCGATCGGCTCGAAGACGATGTACTTGTAAAGACCCGAGATCATCCCGTCGGGCAGCTCCAGGCGCCGTGAGTAGAGGGGGTCGAGCCGCTCCCGCGCCACCTCGTTCTTGCGGGCGACGATCTCGTCCAGGCGCTCGGTCTGCACGAGGCCGATCGCGGCGGTGAACTCACTCATCCGCAGGTTGAGCCCCTCGACGCGGTGGTCGGGCTTGCCGTAATTCCGGAAGGCGCGCGCGTGCCCGAGAAGGTCGTCATTCGCGGAGACCAGCATCCCGCCCTCCCCGGTCGAGATCGTCTTGGTCGCGTAAAACGAATACGCGCCCGCATCGCCCCAGGTGCCCGCGCGGCGGTCATCCCAGCGGGCGCCGTGCGCGTGCGCGCAGTCCTCGAGCAGGAAGATGCCGTGCTCGCGGCAGTAGTCGGCGATCCGCTCGACGTCGAAGGCGATGTGGCCGCCGATGTGGACGAGCACGGCGGCGCGCGGCCGGTGCTGCTCGGCCTTGCGCTGGAAGTCGTCGAAGGACATGCAGAGGTCGTCGCGGGTGCAGTCGACGAAGACCGGCTCCGCGCCGGCGTTGACGATCGCGAGCGGCGTCGCCATGAAGGTGTTGGAGGGACAGAGCACCTTCTCGCCGCGGACTCCGGCGAAGTCGAGAGCCGCGAGCGCCGCGCCGCTCCAGCCCCCGGTCGCCACCGCGCCGACCCCATGGAGATCGGACCAGGCGCCCTCGAACCGTGCGGTCATCTCGCCCTCGGACCAGCGCTCCGACAGCACGATCTCGTCCCACAGCTCGTGCAGGCGGGGCAGGTCACGGCGGTCGAAGCCGATCGCGAACTGGCTGTGGTCAGCGGGGGTCAGGAGACTGGACGGCACGGTGAGCGGGCAGGCGCGTGACGCGCCCGGGGACACTATTCACTCAAGCGCAGTTATGGCTCGACTAAACGCCGCAGACAACGCCAATAGCGGCGATTTCAGAGGTAACTCAGGTTTGAGCGTCGGCCCGGAGAGCGTCGAGCTCGGCCTGCATCTCGTCGAGGAAGGGCGTCCGCGGATCCGCCTCGTGCAGCTCCTCCACGTCCTCGGACCAGAGCTGCAGCCGCTCCTCCAGGGTGGTGCCGAGGCGCTCACCGACGGCGCCCCGGTCCTCCGGGGGGACCTTGCGCCAGTCGCGCATGTTGGCGACGCGGTCCGCGGCGTAGATGGCCACCGAGTCGCCCCCCGCCTCCAGGATGCCCCCGCGCAGCGCGCGCTTGCGGGCTGCGTACCCGTCGATGCCGGGGTCCTCGCTGAGGCAGTCGACGAGGCCGGCGACCTCGGGGCCGAACCGCTCGCGCAGCTCGTCGAGCCCGACGTCGGTCTTCTCGACGACGTCGTGCAGATATGCCGCCGAGATCATGGGGCCGTCGTAGCCGGCCTCCATGAGCAGGTTGGCGACGGCGATCGGATGCTGGACGAACTGCTCGTGCGTCTGCTTGCGGTGCTGTCCGAGATGGACCCGGCGGGCGAAGTGCAGGGCGGCAGCCGGAAGCTCCGAGCTGACGGTGGGATCGAGTCGAGTCGAGACTTCAGGCATCTTTCGAAACGCTAACGACGAAGCAGCTCTTTCTCAATTTGCGGGCTGCAGATTTTCGCAATATCCAAGAAAACCGGTGCACAAATCTTTCACATCCGAGATTCGGTTGCGATCGCAATTTTCGGGCAACCGCCGATCCGGATTTCGGGACGGAACTAGAATCGCCTCGGTGCTGCAGACGCTTCGCAACGTCGCGATCGTCCTCGCCCTCGCGGCCATCGTCGACTTCCTGCCCGGCGGCGGGGCGGCCGCGGCCACGGTGATGGCAGCCCTCACCCTGATCTTCATGGCGGCGATCGCGTGGTTCGTCTACCGCCTCTACCGCGAGCAGCAGCTGACCTTGGCGACGCTCTCCGATCCACAGAAGGCCGGCCTCTTCGGCGCCGTCGGCGGGATCGCCCTGCTGGTCGTCGCCTACGACGAGTTCTCCTCGTGGGCCGGCGGAGTGCTCCTCTGGATCGCGCTGATGGCGGGCTGCGTCGCGGCGATCTTCCTGATCTGGCGCAAGGCGACGACGTACTGAGCGCGCGCTAGTCGTGCGGCGCTGATCGGGCGCCGATTAGTTTCGGTCTCGTAGCTCCCCCGGCGGATCGGGTTACCGCGCCGATCCTAGGTTCGGTGCCATGGCACCGTCGGAGAGAGCTCCGCGATCCGGGCAGGCATCGGTCGAGTTCGTGGCGGTCCTGCCGGCCCTCGCGGTCTGCCTGGTCATCGCCGGCCAGGCGGTCGCCGCGGGCTGGGCACTGTGGTCTGCCGGAGTCGCGGCGCGCGCGGGGGCACGGGCGGAGCAGGTCGGCGGGGACCCCGAGGCCGCCGCGCGGCGAGCGCTTCCCGGGCCCCTCCGCGGCAGCGCCGTGGTCGGCTCGGATGACGGAGTGCGGGTCAGGGTCCGGGTGCCCGCGCTGGTGCCCGGTGTCGAGTTGCCCACGGTCGCCGCCTCCTCGACCCTCGATGCGTCGGCGGGCTGATCAGCGCAGGGCCTCGGGGCAGGCCGCGGTCGAGCTGATGGCGGCGTTGCCGGCGCTCATGCTCGCCGCGACGCTGGCGGTCCAGCTGCTCCTGGTGGGCTATTCGCTGACGATCGCCGACGGCGCGGCGGAGGCGGGCGCGCTTGCGGGGGCGGCCGGTCGGGACTCGCGGGCCGCGGCCCGCGACGCCCTGCCGCGCTGGGCCAGGGGGAGGTCTCGCGTGACCGCCGGCGATGGCCGGGTCCGCGTGGAGATCCGGCCGCCGGCTCCGCTGCCGGCGCTCTCGGAGGCCCTGGGGGTGAGCTCGGAGGCGTGGTCGCGCACGCCGCGAGGAGGCGCCGGATGACGGCGGCGATCCTCGCCAGCGGCACGGATCGGCGGGCGAGCCTCGGCCTGGCCGCGGCGGTCGCGGTCGAGGGAGCGGCGCTCACCGGCGCCGGCACCCTCCTGATCGAGGGGGGGGAGGGCGCTCAACGGCGCAGCCCGACGCTCCTCGCCTCATCGGCCGCCAGGCGGATCGAGGAGGCGCTGCGGCGGGAGGGCCGGCGCGCATCGGCCCGGGGACTGATCTGCCATCTGGCGCTCGATGAGGACGATGCGCTCCGGCTCGCCGAAGCCGCCACCGCGGCCGACGCCGAGCTGGCGGTGGTCCACCTTCCGGGTGCGCTCTGGGTCCCGGCGCTCGAGAGCGAGCTTCGGATCGCCGGCGGCTGCCTGCTCGTCTCGCTGCCGGCGGAGCGTTCCCTCGCGGCCCTTGCCGTCGATGAGCTGGGGCGCCGCCGCGTCCCGCGCCGGATCGCCACCCGGGCGCCGGGTCCGCTGGCCTCGCGGCGTGCTCTGGCCGGAGCGCGGCCGGGCGGCGCTCACTCCAGGTACGCCCGGGCAATCGCCAGGCGGCTGCTCGGGCTGGGCCGGTCGGACCGCGATCTCGATCCGCCGACCCGAACCCGGCGCGGACAGGCGCTCCCGGCGCTGCTCGGCGCCGGCCTGATCCTGATCCTCGCCGCGTTCGCGTTGGCAGCCATCGGCGGCGCCGCCACGGGACGCGCCCGCGTCCAGCGTGCGGCGGATCTGGCGGCGCTCTCCGCGGTCCGCAGCATGCGGGACGACGTGCCCGAGTTGCTCGCGCCCGCCCGGCTGCCGGATGGGACCCTGAACCCGCGGCACATCTCTCGCGACCAGTACCTGACTCGAGCGAGGCTCGCGGCGCTCGACGCCGCGAGGCGGAACCGCGTCGATCCGGCTCGTCTGCGAATCGCCTTTCCGGACGCCATCGCCAACCCGCCGCTCCAGGCGCGCGCCACCGTGGTCGCCGAGATCGACCCCGACCAGCTCCCCGGCGGCGAGCGGCTCGGCGAGCGCCCGCCGATCCGGGTGGTCGCGACCGCCGTGGCGCAGGCCTCGGCTCCGGCGAGCTCGTGGACCGGGATGCCGGTCATCGCGGAGGGCGGCGGCTACTCCGGCCCGCTGCTCTACCGCGACGGCGAGGGCATGCGGCCAGACGTCGCGGCCGCCTACGACCGGATGCGCGCGGCCGCGAGGGGCGCCGGCCTGGACCTGGTCGTGGTCTCCGGCTTCCGGTCGGACGCCGAGCAGGCGGAGCTCTTCGCCAGGCACCCCGACCCGCGCTGGGTCGCGCCGCCGGGCCGCTCGCTGCACCGCTGCGCGACCGAGCTCGACCTCGGCCCGTCCTCGGCATACGGATGGCTGGCGGCCAACGCGCGCCGGTTCGGCCTCATCCAGAGGTACGGCTGGGAGGCCTGGCACTACGGCTTCATCGCGGGCCCGCCGCCGTGCTCGGCGGCGGGCAACGCCGTCGGTCCGGACGGCGGGGCCGCCGGGCAGAGCGCCGCGACGGCGCTGCCGAGCTTCGTCCCCTCCCAGTACCGGGGGCCGATCCTGCGCTCGGCATCCCGCTGGAACGTCTCGCCGGGATTGCTGGCGGCGCAGCTGATGGCCGAGTCTGGATTCAACCCTCGCGCCGTCTCGCCGGCTGGAGCGCTCGGCATCGCCCAATTCATGCCGGGGACGGCGCGCTCCTACGGGCTGCGCAATCCGTTCGACCCGATCGCGTCGATCGACTCCCAGGCGCACCTGATGTCGGACCTGCTCCGGCGGTTCCAGTCCGTCCCGCTCGCGCTCGCCGCGTACAACGCCGGCCCCGGCGCCGTCGCCGCCTGCCACTGCGTCCCGCCCTATCCGGAGACGCGCGCCTACGTGGCGCGGATCCTCGCGCTCGCCGATGCGGCCGGAGTGCTGCTCTCGCCGCCGCTGGAGCTGCGGCTGATTCGTTAGCTACGGCGCTACGGGGTTTGGCTTCTCGACGGAGACCTCGCCAACGACCTCCAGGTTCCCCGAGGCGTACCGGTAGATGTCGAAGACGCCGTTGGTCGGGTCGCCGTGGACGTCCATGTCGAGTGGGCCGGAGGCGCCCGTGTAGTTGATGTCCTCGCCGTCCTCGAGCGCCTTGATCGCGCCGGGCAGCTGCCGCCACGAGTACTCCGTCCCGCCCGGCGCAGTGATGTCGATCAGATGGTCCGCCATCTCCTGGCCGTCGGTCGAGCCGGCGGCCACGGCCGCCAGGTAGCAGAGGATGGTCGCGTCGAACTCCTGCGCCGCGAACGGGGCCATCTCCACCTGACGAGGCGAGGCGGACTTGAATTGCTCGATGAAGGCCGAGGTGGGCTCACCGCCGCTCGGCATCCCGGGGGCCAGCGCCCGCATTCCCTCGACGGCGTTCGGGCCCACCTGCGCGGGAACGGCCGGCGAGACCAGCTGGTCATTGCCCCATGCGGTCGAGGCATCCCACCCGGAGCTGCTCGACAGGGCCGGAGCGAGCTGGGCAAAGCCGGTCGGATCGTCGACGAGCAGGACCGCGTCGGGGCTGTTGCTCGTGATCTGCGACGCCTGACTTGGGAGCGGTTCCGGGGGGAGCGCGATCTGCCCGCCGACGGTCCCCTTCTCGTCCTGCCATGCCTGGATGAAGTCCTGGGAGATCGTGGCGGCGCTCGGGTCGGTGCTCGCCGCGACGTTCACGGTGAAGCCCTCGATTCCGCCGAGGTCGCGCTCGATCGCCTTGGCGAGCGCCTCCCCCTCGGCGGAGACCGGCAGCGCAGTGCTGTCGACGAGATCCCGATCGTTGAGATCGGCGACGTCGTCGCCGGTGGCCACCGGCGAGATCTCGAGGACCTTGGCCGGGATCACGACGTCGTGGGCGACCCGCGCGACCGCCTCGGAGGACCATGGGCCGGTCACGCAGCTCGCCCCCTGTTCGTCGATGAGCCTCTTGGCGGACGCGATCGCGGCGTCCGCGCTGTCGCCCTGGCTCTCGTTGACGATCCGGACGGTGTGATCGGACCCGGCCTCCGCGGCCGCCTTTCTGATCTGGTCGAGCGCCAGCTCCGATGCCTTCTGGCCCGACTGGCCGAGCGGCTCTGAGCTGCCGCCCAGGGGCAGCGAGTTGCCGATCACCAGGTTGAGCTGCTTCGAGCCGGGGCCGTTGCCGCCCCCGCCGCCGCAGGCGGCCAGGCCGAGGATCAGCGCCAGCATCGTCGGCCACAGAAACCGCCGACGTACCACCGCCGCGAGCGGGCGGACTGTGTCGCTTCGGCCCCTCAGAGGCGTATTCATAGCCGCTGCACGATCAGTAGGGTGGGACCATGGCGACGGTTCAGGTCGAGGGAATCGAGGGACTGAAGGCCCTGCTCGGCAAGCAGATCGGGCCGAGCGAGTGGCGCGAGGTCACGCAGCAGGACATCGACACCTTCGCCGACCTGAGCGGAGACCAACAGTGGATCCACACCGACGTCGAGCGGGCGAAGAGCGAGAGCCCGTTCGGCACGACGGTCGCCCACGGCAACCTCACGCTCTCGATGATCGACGGCATGCGGCTGGAGCTGCTCAACTCGAGCGGCTTCAAGCTCGGCGTCAACTACGGGTGGAACAAGGTGCGCTTCCCCGCTCCGGTGCCGGCCGGCTCGCGGATTCGCACGACGGCCGAGGTCACCGAGGTCGAGGAGGTCGGCGGCGGGTGGTGGCAGGTCGTCACCCGATTCACCGTCGAGGTCGAGGGCTCGGACAAGCCCGCCTGCGTGGCCGACTCGGTCGGCCGCGCCCTTCCCGAATAGCTGCGGGGAAACGCATCTCGCGCGGGTGGCGCCAAATCTCATCCGCGGTGAGATGCCTCGATCCGCGGTGAGATTCGGCGACAGGACCCGCGCGCCATGCGGCCAGTCCCGCGCTACTTGACGGTCAGCGTCCCTTCCATCCCGGCGTCCCTATGCCCGGGAACGGTGCAGAAGAACGTGTAGGTCCCGGGCGTCAGGTCGACCGTCGTCGTCGACGACCCGGAGGCCACCAGATCGGTCGCGCCGAGCTGCTTGCCCGAGGAGTCCTCGACGGCCACGTCGTGCGGGATCGACTCGTTGTTCTGGAAGTCGATCGTCACGCTGCCTGCCTTCGCGCTGGCGTCCTTCTGCTCGTAGGCGAGCTCGCTTCCCGACGGCGTCGAGATGTTGACCGTGGAGGCGCCCCCTCCGCCGCCTCCGGCGGTGGCGGTGTTCGCCGGGGTCGCGGCTGCGGTGGTGGCGTTGTTGTTGTCGCTGCCGCCGCCGCAGGCCGCCAGTCCGAGCATGGCCAGCGCCGCCATGGCCGCCACTGCTGAAGCTCGTTTCATCGAGGTCACCTTTCTCGTCTCCGGGGTGTGTCCACTCTATTACGGCCCTACAAACGCAACGGATTCCCGTCAATCACCCTTGAACTCGGGCGTCTCGCCGCCGAAGAAGGCCGTCACGCCCCGTTTCAGGTCCTGCGTCCCCATGCTGTCGGCGATCCCGTGCCGCTCCAGCTGCAGGTGGTCGTTGATCGAGTGCTCGATCGACTCATGGAGCAGCCGCTTGGTCATGCGCACGTAGTAGGGGGCCTTCGCGGCCAGCTTCTCGGCCTTCTCGCGCGCCCGCGTGAGCAGCTGATCGGCGGGGACGACCTCGGTCACGAGGCCAGCCTCGAGCGCCGCCTTCGCGTCGAGGTTGGGATCGTTGAGCGCCAGCTCGAGCGCCTTCGCTGGGCCGACCACGCGGGGCAGGAAGTAGGTCATGCCGCCGTCGGGCGCCGCGCCGATGCGCCCATAGGCGATCGCGAGGAAGGCCTCGTCCGACGCGATCCTGATGTCGGCGGAGAGCGCCAGCGACATCCCCGCCCCCGCGGCGGGCCCGTTGATCGCGGCGATCACCGGATACGGAATGCGGCGGATGTCCACGATCGCGTTGTGCAGAGCCTCGGCCCCGCGCCGGACCTCGGAGGGCAGGTCGACGCTGTCGTCGGTGACGCCGCGCTTGAACCAGTTGACGTCGCCGCCGGAGCAGAAGGCGCGGCCGGCGCCGGTGATGATCAGGGCGCGGATCGGGGCGCGATCCGCGAGCCAGGCGGCGGCGGTCGTGAGCTCGCCGATCAGCTCGGGACTCATCGCGTTGAGGGCGTCGGGCCGGTTCAGCGTCAGGGTGCCGACCGCGCCGTCGATCTCGATCTGAAGCGTCTCGAGCTCGGGCGGGTCGGCGGTGAGCAGCGGAACCTCGGTCTCTGCGGTCTCTGGCATCCGATACCTCCTAGGGCGCGGGAGGGCGGAGCCTACCCTTCTGGTTGTGCCGAAGAGCAGCGAGAAATTGGCCGAGCGACGGCGGGAGCTCCCCGACGCGCCCGGCGTCTACGTCTTTCGCGACCGCGCGGGGAATGCGCTGTACGTGGGCAAGGCGAACTCGATCCGGAAGCGGGTCGCGTCGCACTTCGCCGGCAGGGGCGGCGGGCGGGGCTCGGGCCTCGGCGGCACCGCCGATCTGATCGACCGCATCGAGTCGATCGAGACCCTCGTGACCCAGACCGAGGCGGAGGCCCTGCTCGCGGAGCAGAGCTTCATCAAGCGCTACCGACCGCGGTTCAACATCCGGCTGCGCGACGACAAGTCCTACCCGTATGTCGGGGTCAGCCTGGACGAGGAGTTCCCGCGCGTCTACTTCACGCGTGAGCGACACCGCCCCAACCGCGTCTACTTCGGCCCCTTCTCGAGCGCGAAGCGGGTCCGGGAGACGCTCGACCTGCTCGGCAAGCTCTTCCAGTACCGGACCTGCGAGGGGCCCGAGCCGGGGCGGCGCTCGGGCGTCCCCTGCCTCGACTACTACATAAAGCGCTGCCAGGCGCCCTGCGTCGGCTACATCGACAAGGAGGAGTACCGGGGCAACATCGACCGGATCATCGGCTTCCTCTCCGGGCGGTACAAGCAGATCGCGGGCGACCTCGAGGGGCAGATGCAGGAGGCCTCCGAGACCCGGGACTTCGAGCGGGCGGCGCTCTATCGCGACCGGCTCAACGCCGTGCGCGCGATGATGGAGCGCCAGCAGGTCGCCGGCGGCGCGCTGGGAAGCGCCGACGTGATCGGCGTGGCCGTCGAGGGCGCCGATGCGAACGCCCAGGTCTTCCAGGTGCGCGACGGTGTGCTGGCCGAGCGGCAGGGCTTCTACCTCGCCGGCGAGGACGAGAGCGCGGACGGCGATCGCGACCCCGGCGAGGTCGCCGAGACCTTCCTGCTCCAGTACTACGGCGCAGCGCCCGCGGTCCCGGGGCGGGTGATCGTCGGGCCCGAGCTCAAGGGACGCACCTCCGTCCTCGCCGAGGCTCTGAGCAGCCAGCGCGACTCGCAGGTAGAGGTTCGGGTCGCCTCTCGCGGGGACCTGCGGCGCCTGCGCGAGCTTGCCCAGAAGAACGCGAAGCTCGCCCTGGCCCAGGACAAGCTCCGCCGCGAGCACCGCCGCCAGCAGCGGGTCGAGACGCTCGCCTCGCTGCAGGAGGCGCTCGGGCTCGAGAGGGTGCCCGTCCGGATCGAGGGCTTCGACATCTCGAACCTGGGGGAGACCCACACGGTCGCCTCGATGGTGGTCTTCGAGGGCGGCGCGCCGAAGAAGTCGGACTACCGCAAGTTCGGGATCCGGGGGGACTTCGACGCGAACGGGAAGCCCGGCCGGGCAGGAGTCGGGCCGGCCCCGGACGCGAAGCG
>DATIDP010000081.1:0-11026 GCA_035456265.1 Solirubrobacterales bacterium
GGCAACCTGTCCGGTGCCGAGACCGAGCTCGCACGCGCCCTCGACATCTGCGAGCGGGCCGGCCTGATCGCGCAGTCCGTGGAGGCGATCTCGGCTCGCGCCGTCGCCCTGGCACTTGCCGGCCGCCTGGAGCAGGCCCAGGCCGCGGCGGAGGAGGCCGAGCGGCTTGCGGGCCGGCTGCACTATCCGGTCGGCCAGGCCGCGAAGGCGGAGGCGGCCGGTGCCACCGCCGATGAGCCGTCGGCCTGCGCCGCGGCGATCGAGGACGCGCGGCAGCGCTGGATCGAACTCGGCCGGCCGCTCGACGCGGCGCGCTGCCTGATGGAACGCGGGAGGCTGCTCTCGGACTCCGACCCGGACGCTGCCTCGGAGCTGCTCGACGCGGCGGCCTCCGAGTACGAGGATCTCGGTGCCCCCGCGCTCGCTGAGCGTGCCCGCAACGCGGTCACCTCCTGATGGCCTCCTGGAAGCAGCAGGCCCTGATCGAGGCGCCCGTGGCGGAGGTCTGGGGCATCCTCAGCGACCCTGCCCGCGGCCCGGACTGGGACGAGGATCTGATGGCCGTCACGGGGGCGCCCACCAAGATCGAGAAGGGCTCCACCTTCGACCTCACCGCTCGGGGGCCTCTCGGCCTGAAGGCCACGACCACATTCCGCGTGGAGCAGCTCGAGGACATGCACGAGCTCAAGGTGAAGTGCCAGCACTCCGGGTTCTATGCGCACTGGATGCTCACGCCCGCCCAGAGCGGCACTTTCACCGAGGTGGAGCTGGGGATCGAGCCGCTCGCGGCACCTTCCATCGGCGGACGGGCCGCCGCCGCGCTCCACACCAAGAGCTACCTGAGGCGCGAGGTGGACAAGCTGCTCGACGGCCTCCGCCGCGCGGTCTCACGCGAGCGCACGACCGCTTCATAGAATCGGGCCGTGACCGCGGAGCGTCCGACCGACTGGATCCTCACCGGGTCGCTCGAGAACTTCCGCATCAACGTCGAGCGCCGCTTCGACGTGATCGGTTTCAAGGAGCGCCGGCGCAGGATGGCCGAGGAGTTCGAGCCCGGGGACGAGATCTTCTTCTACGTGACCGGCGTCCAGGCCTTCGGCGGAATCGCGCGGGTGAGATCGGAGATGTTCGAGGACCGTTCCAGGATCTGGCCCGGCAAGGAGGGCAAGCCCGAGATCTATCCGTGGCGGGTGGAGGCCGAACCGGTCCTGGTCCTCCGAGAGGAGGAATTCGTGCCGGCGGAGGAGCTCGTCACCGAGCTCGAGCACGTCCGGAAATGGCCCCTCGACCACTGGCACCTCGCCTTCCAGGGCCAGCTGCGAACCATCGGCGAGGCGGACGCGAAGTTGCTCCGCGAACGCCTCACCCGGGCGGCCGGAAACACGGCCGCCGAACCGACGGCCGCCGGCGCGTGACCGACGAGGGCACCGAGCTCGTTCACGAGCGCCACTTCACCCCGGAGGAGGCGAACGCCCTGCTGCCGCAGCTGACCGCGCTGCTCACGCAGCTGCGCGAAGCCAGGGATGAGCTCACGGACGCCGAGGCCCATGAGGCGCTGGCGGAGGCTGCTCCGACGAACGGCGGCGGTGAGGAGGGACACCAGGTCGGCGTTGCGTTCTTGGAGGTGAGACGGCTGCTCGAGACGGTCGAGCAGGCCGGGATCGTGCTGCGGGACATCGACAGGGGCCTTGTCGACTTCCCGGCGCTGATCGACGGGCGAGAGGTCTATCTGTGCTGGGAGATCGGCGAGGACGAGGTCGGCTACTGGCACGACCTCGAGGGCGGTTACGGTGGCCGCGAGCCGCTCACCTAGCCGAGGTTCTTTCGCGAGCAAGCTGCTCAGCGATCTCCGGGGCCTGGGTGGGAACGAGCGCATCGCGGTGATCGGAGCCGCGGTCATGGTCGGCAGCCTCGCCCTGCCCTGGTACCAGTCGCCGATCTCGAACGACCTGGTCCTGACCGGGATCGGCGCCTTCGGCTGGTCCGAGGCGGCGCTCGTGCTGATCGCGACGGCCACGGTCGTCCTGGCGCTCAAGGGCGGCGGCGGCTACGTGCCCCCGCGACCGCTCCGGGAGTGGGGTCTGTTCGTGGCCGCCGGCATCTGGGCCGCCGTCATCGTGCTCTACCGCATCGCCGACCGGCCCAGGTTCACGCTCGCCGGCCACGATGAGCCCTACAACCTGCATTACGCGATCTTCGTCGCCCTCGCCGGCGCGGTCCTGATCGTCATCGCCGGTCTGCGCATGCGCCCGCGCGAGCGGGCGAAGCGCCCTCAGGCCCCGGATTAGCTCAGAGCGGGTCGGATTCGGCCAGGCGCGGTCCGACGACCTCCATGTCGTGCTCCGCCGCGGCCGCCCGGAACTCCTCCAGGTCGAACTCGGTCATCGAGGCGAGCCGGTCGAAGAACCCCTCCATGCCGGCCGGCATGAACGTGACCAGCATCCTGCCGGGGTGGTCGCCGATCACCTGCCAGGTGTGCGGCAGGCCTCGAGGGATGAAGACGAAGGAGCCCGGGCCGGCGACGCTGAGCTCGTCACCCAGCTTCCAGCGGAACTCCCCCTCGAGGACGTAGATCGTCTCGTGCTCACGACCATGGAGGTGGAGCGGCGGTCCCTCGCCCACCGCGTTCACCGCCTCCAGCGCGGCGAGCGCTCCGCCGGACTGCTCGCCCCTGACGATGAACGTGACATCGCCGCCGAGCGGGCTGCGGACGTGCTCGCCCTCTCCGGCGCCGACGGTGACGCCGTCCTTCTTCTTCTCGTTCATCTCAATCCTCCTCGATCGGCTCCGGAGGCTCGCTGCCGTGGCGCCGCATCCCCTCCTCGATCTCCGCGATCACGGTCTCGATCACGGCGACGCGCGCATACCGCTTGGACTCCCCGGGGATCAGGTGCCAGACGGCGTGCGGCGCGCGGCTGGTCCGAGCGACCATGTCCTCCACCGCCTCTGCGTACTCCTCGCGCCTGCCGCGATTCCGCCAGTCATCGTCCGTGAGCTTCCAGCTCTTCAGCTGATCCTTCTCGCGCCTCTTGAACCGCTTCAGCTGCTCCTCGTCCGAGATGTGGAGCCAGAACTTGATCAGGATCATCCCCTCGTCGGTGAGGGTCTGCTCGAAGCCGTTGATCTCGTCGTAGGCGCGCAGCCACTGCTCGCGCGTGGCGAGATTCTCGACCCGCTCCGCCAGGACGCGGCCGTACCAGGAGCGGTCGAAGACGGCCATGCCGCCCCAGCCGGGCAGCGAGGGCCAGAAGCGCCAGAGGAAGTGATGCCGCTTCTCGTCGTGAGTGGGGGCGGCGAACTGGACGACTCGCACGTGGCGCGGGTCCAGCTGGGCCACGAGGCGCTTGATCGCCCCGCCCTTCCCCGACGCGTCCTCCCCCTCGAAGATCACGCAGACGGGCGGCCCGAGCTCCCCGGACCCGATCAGGCCGCCGAGCGTGAGCCGCAGCTGGGTGAGGCGCCTCCAGGCGGCCTGGAGCCGCTCGGCCTCCTCCTCGTTGGAGAGCTTCAGCGTCAGATCCAGCTCATCTAGCGCCCCCACGCAGCGATCCTCTCAGCCCCGGGCACGGAGGGCAACTAGAAGCCGGTCGGGGCCCGCCCGTTGTGGGTGGCGATGGCGAGCTGCAGGAGACCGATCGCCGCGAGGATCACCACGATGCCGAAGGCGATGATCCAGTTGCTCTTCGCGCCGTGCCCGTACCAGCCGATCAGGAATCCGATGGCGAGCAGCACGGCGTAGGGGCCGAGCGAGTCGGGCAGGGCGGTGGCGAGCATCCGGCGCTATCTATCATCCCCCAGATGCCGGAGGCTCAGCCGCAGTCGGTCGCCCAGGTTCGCGAGGGCCTGGGCCAGGTGGGCTACCTGGCCGACGAGGCCGCCGCGCTGGTCTCGTTCCTCGCCCAGCGGCTCGGCAAGCCCGTGCTCGTCGAGGGGCCGGCGGGCGTCGGCAAGACCGAGCTCGCCAAGGCGCTCTCCCGATCCACGGAGCGACGACTGGTGCGACTGCAGTGCTACGAGGGCCTCGACGAGGCGAAGGCACTCTATGAGTGGAACTACCGCAAGCAGCTGCTGCGAATCCAGGCGGAATCCGGCGGCGATGAGCAGGCCGGCTGGGAGAAGGCCCGGACCGACATCTTCGGCGAGGAGTTCCTGCTCACCCGCCCGCTGCTCGAGGCGATCAGCGCCGAGGACCCGGTCGTCCTGCTGATCGACGAGATCGACAAGACGGACCAGGAGTTCGAGGCGATGCTGCTCGAGGTCCTCTCGGACTTCCAGATCTCGATTCCCGAGCTGGGTGTCATCGAGGCGCGCACGCAGCCGATCGTCGTCCTCACCTCCAACAACTCGCGTGAGCTGACCGAGGCTCTCAAGCGCCGCTGCCTCTACCTCTGGCTCGACTACCCCTCGGTCGAACGCGAGCTCGAGATCGTCAGGCTGCACGCGCCCGAGCTCGACGAGGGCCTGGCACGGCGGCTGGTCGAGATCGTCCACATGGTCCGTCAGCTCGATCTGAAGAAGCCTCCCTCGATCGCCGAGTCGATCGATTGGGCACGAACGCTGCTGCTGGTCGGCGCGGACGACATCGACCGGGAGACCTTCGAGAGCTCGATGAGCATCCTCGTCAAGCACCGCTCCGACATCGACCTGGTCGCCGAGCGGGTCTCGGTCAAGCTCGAGGGCGATGGCGTTCCGGGCGGCCTCACCCCGCCCCGCTCGACCGGGAGCTAGGCCGTGTCGACCACCGCGGGCAGCCTGCTCGCCTTCTTCGAGGACCTCCGTTCGGAGGGCGTAGCCGTCGGGACCTCCGAGATCCTCGACGCCTTCGCCGCCCTCGATCAGGTGAGCTGGACCGACCAGCGTGACTTCCGCGAGTCCCTGGCCGCGACGATCGCCAAGTCCCAGGAGGACCGGCGGATCTTCGAGCTGCTCTTCGACCGCCACTTCTTCCGCGCAGCCGAGACCGAGGCGCTCGAGCGTGGGATCGAGGACGAGCGCTTCGAGGGCGCCGGCGACCGCATCGACCTGGATGAGCTCCGCGAGGCGATCCGCCGTGCGATCACCGAGGGCAACGACGGCGAGATGCGCGACCTCGCCCGTCTTGCCATGACCGCCTTCGGTCGGCACGGGGAGCGCTCCGGCGTGATCGGCGTGGACGTGCAGCGGATCCGTCGCGCACTCGGCCTGCAGGCGAGCGGCCGCCGCGACGACGGGGGTCAGCCTGCCCTCGACCCGGAGAACGTCAAGCAGTTCGAGCGCTACCTGCGCCGCGAGCTCGAGCGGGCGACGATCGAGCGCACCGGCAAGCTGCCGCCGTCACGGCCGCTTGCGGAGCTCGACCGGACGCTTCCGACCAGCCCCGCGCAGGACCTGGCGGCCGTGCACCGGGCCGTCGCCCAGCTGAAGCGTCGGATCGCGACCCTCGGCCACGAGGCGCGCGGCCGCACACGGGGCCGGCAGGTGGACGTGCGGCGGACGATGCGCGCGTCGCTCGAGACCGGCGGCGTGCCGCTGCGGCTGCGCTACCGCCCGAAGCGGCCCAGGAGGCCCGAGATCTACGTGCTCTGCGACGTCTCGACCTCGGTCAGCTCGGCGAGCGTCTTCTTCCTCTCCGTCCTCCACGCCCTGCACGACTCGTTCCGCAAGCTGCGCAGCTTCGTCTTCATCGAGCGGATCAGCGAGGTCACGGACATCTTCGAGCACGAGCGCGACTTCCGGAAGATCTCGGAGCGCGTCTCGTCGGAGGGGGGCGTCGCCGACGTCTCCGGCTACACCGACTACGGCCGGGTCTGGCTCGAGTTCGGCGAGGAGATCGCGGAGGACCTCGGCCCCCGCTCGACGGTGATCGTCCTGGGCGACGCCCGGACCAACGGGCGCGAGCCCCATGCCGCGACGTTCGGGGCGATCGCCGAGCACGCCGGACGGACGTTCTGGCTCAACCCCGAGCCCAAGCTCTACTGGAACTACGGGGACTCGGTGATGGCGGCGTATGAGCCCTACTGCGATGGCGCCTTCGAGTGCTGGACGACGAAGCACCTCGAGAACTTCGTCAACGTGATTGCGGGCGCGGCGCGCTCGGCCGACTAGTGGCCGCGACGGATCCCTACACCCTGCCGGACGACCTCCCGGTGCCGAAAGACGACGGCGCCTGCGATCACCTCCCCGGCCGCTCGCTGCCCGCGCTGCGGCTGAGCGCCACGACGGGCGAGACGATCGACCTCAGCGATCTGGGCGGGAACGGAACCGCGGTGCTGTTCATCTATCCGCGCACCGGCAGGCCCGGCGAGCAGCTCCCCACCGGCTGGGACCTGATTCCAGGAGCGCGTGGGTGCACGCCCCAGAGCTGCGCCTTCCGCGACCTGCACGCCGAGTTCGCCGAGCGCGGCGTCGAGGTGGTCGGGATGAGCGCCCAGTCGCCCGAGGACCAGGCGGAGTTCGCGGAGCGCGTCCACCTGCCCTTTCCGGTGCTCAGCGATTCCTCGCTCGAGCTCGCCGCGACCCTGGACCTCCCGACCTTCACCGTCGACGGCATGACGCTCTACAAGCGCGTCACGCTCGTGATCCGCGACGGCGAGATCGTCAAGGCGTTCTATCCGGTCTTCCCACCGGACCGCAACGCGGCCGACGTCCTCGCCTGGCTTGCCGGCTGAGCGGACGAATCTCCAGGGAACCGGCCGCGCGCTTCAAGCGAACCCGCCTGACCCCTTCGATGAGGCTGTCCGGACTTCGGGTCCACAAGCAACCACAAGTCCGGACAACCTGCCCTTGATGGACTTCTCGGTCAGGGCACCGCTGCCGTGGCTGCGTCAGTCCGAGCCGCGGATCCGGGCGACGAGCGCCTGGATGTCGGCAAGCGGGCCCAGGTGACCGAGCTTCTCCGGGTTCACGATCGAGCGGATCGTCTGGACCCGCCCCTCGGCGATGTCGAGCGCCATGACGTTGATCAGCTTCCCGTCCGGGTCGAGGAATTCGGCGCCGGGCTGGCCGTTGACGGTTACCCGACGGACCCGGATGCCGCCGATTCGCTCGGCGAGCCGCCCCCAGTTGCGCATCATCTGGGCGGCCTTCGAACGACCGTAGATGGGGTGCCTGATTGCCGGCGCCACGCCGCCGCCGTCACCATGGAGCTCGACGTCCTCGGCGAGCAGGGCCTCGAGCGCCCCGAAGTCGCCGTTCTCGATCGCGGCGAAGAAGCTCGCCGCAAGCACGTCCCGCTGCTCCTCCGAGGCGTCGAAGCGGGTGCGGCCGTCGTTGACATGCCGCCGTGCGCGGGAGGCCAGCTGCCTCGCGTTCGTCTCGCTGGTCCCGACGATCTCGGCGACCCGGTCGTAGTCGTAATCGAAGACGTCGTGGAGCAGGAACGCGGCGCGCTGCTCGGGGCTGAGCGACTCCAGGACGACCAGGAAGGCCAAGGAGAGGGAGTCGGCGAGCTCCGCCTGCCTGGCGGGGTCGTCCTCGGGGCGCTCGGTGACCGGCTCGGGCAGCCACTCGCCGACATAGCTCTCGCGCCGCGCTCGCGCGGAGCGCAGCTCGTCGATCGCCAGCCGCGTGGTCACCGTCGCGACATAGGCGCGCGGCGAGGAGATCTCCTCCCCGCGCTCGATCGCGGAGTGCACCCGCAGGAGCGCCTCCTGGACCACGTCCTCCGCCTCGCTGACGCTGCCGAGCATCCGGTAGGCGATCGAGAACACCCGGGGCCGCAGGTCCTCGAGCAGCTCCGACCCGTGTAGATCCGTCTCCTTCATGCCACGCTCCCAGCCGAAGCCCCATCGCGCTGCTCGAGCCCGTCTCGGAAGCCCAGCCGCCAGCTCGGGTAGCGCAGTTCCCAGCCCAGCTCGCGCTTCGCCTTCGCGTTCGACGCTCCTCTCACCTCGGTCATCATGATTGCGTTTCCCTCGCCGGCGATCAGGCGGCCGAGCCAGCGCGGAATCCGGCGAGGCGGCTTGGCCCCGATCGTCTTCGCCACCGCCGGGAGGAGCTCCCGGACGGCGGCCGGCTCGTCGTCGACGATGTTGTAGATGCCGGGCCTGCCTCGCTTCACCGCCGCGGCGGTGGCGGCCGCCGCGTCCTGGATGTGGACCAGCGACCAGATCCCGGCGCCGTTGCCGATCACGGGAAGGCGCCGCTTCCTGAACATCTCGATCTGCGCTCCGTCCGGGTTGATGCCGAGCGACGTCCCGGGGCCGTAGAAGCCGCCGTAGCGCAGCACCAATCCCTCGATCCCCTCTGCGTGGGTGACCGTCTGCTCGAGGTAGCGGATCGCTTCCAGCGAATGGCTGACCGACTTCGGGGGTGAGGTCTGGAGAGGGTGATCCTCGGTCTTGACCGGCCCACCCGTGCGCTCGAAGGGCCAGCCGGCGAAGCTCTGCGCGATGAACCGCTTCACGCCCACCGCGCGAGCGGCCGCGAGCAGGTGGTCGGTTCCCTCCGTCCGTAGGCGGTTGGTGAGGGCGAACATCCTGTCGATGCTGCGGCCCATGGATCCGGCGTCGACGGCTGTGAGCTCGTGAATGACGACCTCGGGCTCGGCCACGGCCACGGCCTGGGCGACGGCCTCCGGATCGAGGGCGTCGGCGACCGCGGGGCGAGCGCCAAGCTCACGGATCGGGTCCCGCTTGGCGGGACTACGCGTCATCCCGGTGACCTCGTGGCCGTCTGCGACCAGCATCGGCACGAGTTGCTTTCCGAGCGCTCCCGACGCTCCGGCTACGAAAACCTTCATTTCGGGCCTCCTTTCATCACCTTCAACAGGGATGACGAGGCAGACCTCCGAGTGTGACAGGCGCTAGGCGGCGGCCGGCTCGCGATCGCGCCAGGCCTCCCAGCGCTTCTCGAGTCGCTTGGTGAAGCGCTTCGGCTTGTCCGCGTAGATGCGCTCGGCGAGCGAGATGGCGGCGAACTGCAGCTCGCCGCGACGCTGATCGATCTGATCGAGCAGATGGCGCGTGTGGGCGGGCTCGGGGAAGGCGGCCCGGCGCCGCTGGACAGCCTCGCGGAGGAGGGCGAGGTCGTGGTCGTCACCCAGGTGGTCGGAGAGGTCGTGCGCATGGTCGGCGAGGGCTCCCAGCATCTGCTCGTCGGCGTCCTTGATCAGGCGCACCTGGTAGGTGAGGTCCTTCACCCGCTTGCGCAGCTCGTGCAGATTGGGGACGCTCGCCTCCTCCTCCGCGGCGCGGAGACGCTTGCGGCCGCGCCGGTAGGTCCGGTGGATCCCCGGCCCGATCAGCTCCCAGCCGTCCCCCCTCAGCGGGAGCGAGTCGATTCTGGCCCGTCCCGCCGCCAGGCCCGCGGCGGCCGCGGTCATCGCCCGCTCGACCGAGCCGTCGTCGTGTGCGGCGCGGTTCTCCTGCTCGAGCTGTTCCCGCAGGGCCTCGAAGCGCCGCTCCTCAGCGGTCCCGAATCGCTGCGACAGGCCGTCGAGCGCCTCGACCAGGATCTCGGCGTCGCGGAAGCCGCTCAGGCCCCTCGCCACCTCGCGGTAGTGGTCGTTCTCGCGGCGCCAGACCTCGGCCCCGGTCTCGTGCCGGACGAGCCGCAGCGCGGAGCGGATCTTCTTGACGTCCTTGCGCGCCTCGTGGACAGCCTCGGCCGGGCCGCTGCCCGCCTCGCCTCGGAGCTGGGCGATCGCATCGTCGACCTGAGCCCCCAGCACCCTCTTCAGACCCGCGGCGACGGGCTCGCGAGGGAGCAGGCGGTAGGCGTCCGACTCGAAGGCGGCGCCATCGCTCCGCCGAAAGCGGCGGAGCCCGAGACCCGCGGCTGCCGCGGTGCCCGCGATTGCCAGCCCGGCCGCCTTGCGAGGATCCCCGACCTGGGAGAGGGCCTTGCGGGCCGACTTCTCGAGTTCATCGCGCGTTGGACTCATCCCTTCTCTGATCCCCATCTGGGGCCCGCAAGTAACGGTCGCGGATGTAAGGACGCGGTTACGGGGAACCTCGGGTGGCGAGCGTCTCGTTCAGGTATCGCTCATCGCCCGTGACCTCCTCCCCGATCCAGTCGGGCGGCTGGAAGGTGCTCGCCTCGTCCTCCGAGGGGAACTCGATCTCCGCGACCAGCAGTCCCTCGAGGTCCCCCTCATAGACGTCGAGCTCGATCGCGAGATCGCCATGCGGGATCAGGTGCCGTCGCTTGCGGAGGCGGCGCGCCTCGGTGAGCGGCCAGAGCCGCTCGAAATCAGCACGGTCGAGCTCGATCTCCGCCTCGTCGCGCGCGATGCCGGAGCCGCGCTTGGCCGTGAGCAGGAGCTTCTCTCCCTTGCGTCGCAGGCGGACCTCGCCCTCGGAACCGACCGCGAGGTAGCCCTGCTCGATCTCGTCCGACTTCGCCCCATCCAGATCGGGTGACTCCGACACCAGGAACTTGCGCTCTACCTCCATCCCCGACACCGTAGACTGGACCGGAACCCAACAGGGGGGCTCGCGGGATCGGTGCGGGCTGAGATAGCGGAACCCATCCCTCCGCTGACCCTTTGAACCTGTGCGGTAATGCGCGCGGAGGGAGCATGCTGACGAGACTTCGCGAAGGCACCCCGGACGCGGCCCGCGGAGGCCGCGCCACCGCGGGCACCCCGGACGCCGCCGGCGCGCCGGTGCGCGTGCAGGGCGCCGGTCACTCCTTCGGGCAGCTGCGAGCGATCGAGCGGATCGATCTCGAGGCGAGTCCGGGCGAGGTGGTCGGGCTGGTCGGCCCCTCGGGCTGCGGCAAGACGACCCTGCTCGAGCTCGTCGCGGGCCTCCGTCAGCCGGACGCGGGCACGATCGCGGTCGGTGGACAGGCTGGGCCCGCGGAGCGCCTCGAGCGCTGCGCGTACATGCCGCAGCGCGACCTGCTGTTGCCCTGGCTCTCCGCGGTGGACAACGCGGCCCTCGCCCTGCGCGTCGCCCACGTGCCACGCAGGGAGGCGAGGGCCCGCGCAGTCGCCCATTTCGAGCGCCTCGGCCTCGCCGGCTTCGAGAACTCACGACCCGACCAGCTCTCGGGCGGGATGCGTCAGCGAGTTGCGTTCCTGCGCACGCTGATGGCCGGCCGT
>DATIDP010000082.1:0-2518 GCA_035456265.1 Solirubrobacterales bacterium
CGTTCGCTCCCAAAGGCGCCGCTTTTCGTCTGGCGGCCTGACCGCCCTTTTGGACTTGCGCCGGGAGCGAACATCCAATGACCTGGTCCTCCCCGACGAGGAGGCCATAGAGACATGAGCACCGCTCCAAGCCCTCGAGCCGAGAGGGGGCACTGACCAGAACCACCCTCGCTACTTGACAGACGGTTCTTCTTCATAGAGACGAAAAGCAGCTATTCCGACGCTGACTGGCGCACCAACTGGCGCACCGCTGGCGCACATCGGCGCGGAAAGTGGGGATTAGCAGGCGGAACTAGAGGACGTACACCGTCGTGAAGACGATGATCCACATGACGTCGACGAAGTGCCAGTAGATGCCGGGCACCTCGACGCCCAGGTGGTCCTTCGCGTCCGGGCCGTAGTGGCCGCGGAAGGCGCGGACGTTCGCGATCGCCAGGAGGATCAGGCCGACCGTGACGTGCGCGCCGTGCAGGCCGGTGAGGCCGTAGAAGATCGAGCCGAAGGCGTCGTCCCGGGCGCTGAAGCCGATGTGGACGTACTCGTTGAGCTGGATGAAGAGGAAGGTGGCGCCCAGCAGGAACGTCGTCATCAGCCCCATCTGGAGGCCGCGGCGGTTCCCCTTGCGGATCGACTCCAGGGCAAAATGCATCGTGAAGCTCGAGGAGACCAGGATCGCGGTGTTCATCCCCGCAACGGCGACCGGCAGCTCGAAGGGGTCCGGCGGCCAGGGGCCGTTGTTGGCCACGACCCGGAGGAAGAAGTACGAGGCGAAGAACGCCCCGAAGAGCATGACCTCCGAGACGATGAAGAGCAGGATCCCGAGGGTCTGGCGGTCGATCCGCGAGCTCTGGTTGGCCTCCGGCGGATGGGCGTGATGCTCCTCGGCGTGACCGTCGCCGTGACCGACTGCGACTGACGCGGATTCCACCTAGCTCGCCTCCCCCGCCCCGACGGCGGCTGATTCGGCGGCGTCCGGTGCCGCCGTTGACCCGGTCGTCGCGACGGCCGGCTCGGTCCCCGACTCGATGTGCTCCACCGGCAGATCCGTGTGGCTCTGGACCTTCTCGATCAGCCCCTCCTCGAGCCACTTCGACTGCTCGCCCTTCAGGGTCGAGATCAGGATGTCGTCGATCCGGTAGTGCTCGATCGCGTTCTCGATCGCGTGGTACGGATCGGGGCTCATCGGCTGGCCGGTGGCGTCGATCTCGTGGCGGTACATCTCCGCAAGCGTCGCGGCCAGACGGGACGCGATCTCCTCGCGGCTGATGGCGCCAGAGCGCGGGCAGATGAACGTGTAGCGATGCGGCCGCTCCCTGGCGCGCTCCGCGAGACGGTTCACCAGGTCCTTGCTGTTCACCGTCTGGGTGGCCACGACCAGGGTGTGGGTGACGTCCCAGCGCACCGCGTCATCGTCGACGCGCACGGGGATGTGCTCAACCCGGTCGTAGTGCTCCTTGGCCCACTCGACAAGGTCCTTGCGCATGAGTCCGAAGCGTGTGTCGTACAGGCAGGAGAGCAGGATGTAATCGGGCTGGGTGGCGCGCACGGCGTCGTCCAGCGCGAGCGCCGGCTCGGGGTCCATCACAGCTCCCTCCGAGGCGATCCCGAACTCGCGCAGCACCGACTGGGTGACGTCGACCCGGCTCTGGGCGGCGTCGCGGCGCTCCTCGACGTCGACGAGCTGGCCGACGATCGGCAGGTTCTGTGGCGCGACGACCGCGAAGTAGTCGGCGCCATCGTCGGCGAGCTCGCGGCACGCGGTGAGCAGCTTGCGGCCGCCTGCGACCTCGTTCAGGAAGCAGAGGACCCGCCTGACGCCCTCGCGCGAGGGGGGCGGGTCCGGATCGCCGAAGGTCGCGACCTCGCGCGGCGCGGTGACCTCGGAGGCGTGCTCCTGGGGAGTGCCGACGTCGGTGATCGCGGTCTCGCCCTGGTCGGGATCGACTACGGGGTGGGAGCGCTGGCGCTCCTCCTCTTCGCGCTGGGTCTCGGTGGGAGTCCCTTCCGTCACGAGGGCGCCCCCACGCCGGCTCTCTCGGGCTGTTTGATCTCCGCCTCCTCGCCGGGCATGATCACGTGCCTCGCGCCGGGGACGCCGAACTCGTACGGGCCGCCGACGACGCGCGGGATCTCATCGAAGTTGAAGACCGGCGGCGGCGAGGACACCTGCCACTCGATCGTCTTGGCGCGCCATGGGTTCGGCCCCGCCTTCGGCCCGAAGCGCCAGCTGACGATCATGTTGTAGAGGAAGATCAGCTGGGCGGCGCCGAGGATGAACGCGCAGATCGAAATCATCAGGTTCCAGTCCCCGAAGGTGGCCGAGTAGTCCGCGACGCGGCGCGGCATTCCCTCCATCCCGATCCAGTGCATCGGAATGAAGGTGCCGAGCATCCCGACCAGGGTCAGCCAGAAGTGAACGCGGCCGAGCCGCTCGTCGTACATCCGCCCGGTCATCTTCGGGAACCAGTGATAGATGCCGGCGAAGATCGTGAACACGGAGCCGCCGAAGAGCACGAAG
>DATIDP010000083.1:0-29041 GCA_035456265.1 Solirubrobacterales bacterium
CGCCGGACCATCCCACGCCGCCGGACCATCCCACGCCGCCGGACCATCCCACGCCGCCGGACCATCCCACGCCGCCGGACCATCCCACGCCGCTGGACCATCCGCCGCACCCCGACCATCCGTAGCCACGTCGGCAGTCGACCCGTCGCCGAAATCACCCAGTGGGCGACCCCGGTGGTCGGGAGATCAGTCCTGTATCGGTCGGGCCTGCTTCTCTGCGCCCATCGGCGCCGACCCTGACCCCAGCGGGCATTTTCCGCATGGGAATGCGAAAACCTGGGTGGACCCTAGATGTGGTACATGCCCGTCCCGGCCTCCTGGGCCTCGCGACGGGCGATGTCGGCGATCGTGGTCGAGCGGAAGGTGGAGCGGAGCGACTCCACGCCTTCCGCCCAGATGCCGCCGGCCTCCTTGGCCTCCTGGCCGACGACGCCATCGAGGGCCTGCACCACCTCGAGGACATTGATCTGATCCGCGGGCCGCGCGAGCGTGTAGCCGCCCTTGGCGCCGCGGTGGCTGATCAGGATGCCGGATCGCCGCAGCGTCGAGAAGAGCTGCTCGAGGAACTGCACCGGGATGCCGCGCCGCTCCGCGACCTGGCCGATCGGCATCGGGCTGTCGCCGGCGCGCGCCAGCTCGGCCAGCGCCACCACCGCGTAACGTGACTTCGAGGTGACCGAGATCACGTCAACCCTTTTACCGCTCCGGGCGGCGGGGCGATGAATCCACGCAACCGGGCGCTGCTGCGCGCGCTCGCACCGCTCGCGCTGATGGGCGTGATCTTCTACCTCTCGGCGCAGCCCTCATCGGGGGAGCACGCGTGGTGGGACATCATCTTCCGGAAGCTCGGTCACGTGACCGGCTATGCGCTGCTCACGGCGCTCTGGTGGTGGGCGCTGCGAGGGGTGTCGAGCAGGCCCCTGCTGATCGCAGTCTGCATCGCCTTCGCCTACGCCTGGACCGACGAGTTCCACCAGACCTTCGTCCATGGCCGAACCGGCACTCCCGTGGACGTCTGCATCGACGCGATCGGGATGACGATCGCGGCGCTCGTGATCAGGTGGCGTCGACCACCGCGCGCCCGGCCTGAGAACCTGGCGCCGGGTCCCGGAGTGTCTAGATCCAGCCCTGCTCGGTCGCCATGAGGACGGCCTGTGCCCTATCCAGCGCGCCGAGCTTGCCGTACACGTTGTGCAGGTGGCTGCGGACCGTGCTCGCGGAGAGATCGAGCTCCGCGGCGATCTGCTTGTAGACCTTGCCCTCGGCCAGCCGTCGGAGGACGTCCAGCTCGCGTGAGGAGAGCGGGCAGGGACCGGTCGCGCGACGGCGCGATCCCTTGCCCTGGGGAAGCTCGTAGAGGACCATCCGCACCGCCTGCTCGTCGAGTCCGCAGTGCTCGGCGGCGTCGATCAGGTCCTGCGTGGAGACCGGACAGTCCTCGAGATGGGCGGCGACCATGTCGGCGAAGCGGAGAACCGCCGCGATGCCCTCGGCCTGATGGGTGTGGTGGCGCTCGATCGCCTCGGCGACTCGAGCGTGAACCCCCCAGCGGCGGGTGAGAACGCCGCCGACCAGGGCGTGATCGATGCCCAGCTCGCGGCGCTCCTGAGCGATCCGCTCGTCGGGTGTCGCGCCGCGGCGGTCGAAGCGCTCCGCGTACCCCAGGTGCAGGCGAGCGAGAACCGGGCGGCCGATGTCGTGAAGGATCGCGGCGAGGGCGACCTCGTCCCGGTCCCCGATCCCGCTGAGCTCGGCGATCCGGTCGGCGGCGCGCTGCACGTCAAGGGCGTGCAGGCGGAAGCGGTCAGGGGCGAGCGCGAGGCGGCCGTCCCCGTTGAAGATGTCGTAGGCGGGAGCCGAGCGCAGGATCGCCTCCACGGCACCGGGGCCAAGCCGCTCGATCCCGTCGGCGACGCTGCGGATGCGTCCGCCGCCCTGAAGCTGGCCGGCGGCGCGGACGATCGCGCAGGTGAGGCCGACGTCCGACTCCACCACGCCCGCGACCTCGTGCGGCGGCGCACCTCGATTCACCTGATCGAGCGCCTGGTCGCGGCCCTCCTGGAGGGCGGGCTGACGCTCGGCCTCGTCGAAGGCGGCGGCCAGCACGCGGCCTCGGCCGTCCCCACGAGTGCCGTTCTGGGTGCCGCGAGTTGTGGCGGCCGTCGTTGCCATGCGGTACTCATCGGCACCGCCTGGCCGATTGTTTAGCCCATACGTTGACTCACGAACGGTTTCCGTCAGCGGCCTCGGTAGAAAGCCGCCGCACCGCCCGTTCGATCCGCTCCAGCGAGCGATCCTTGCCAAGCACGGCGAGCGATTCGAAGATGCCCGGCGAGACCGACGTGCCCGTGATCGCCACGCGAATCGGCTGGTAGAGCTTCCCCGGCTTCACGTCGTGCTCGGCGAGGATCCGGCCGAGCCTGGTCTCCAGCTCCTCCGGCTCGAAGGAATCCGCCTCCCGCAGCGCCTCGAGCGCCTCCCGCAGCAGTGGCAGCGCACCGTCCTTCATCACCTTGCGCCACGCGTGCTCGTCGGTCTCCGGCTCGTCAAACAGGAAACCGATCAGCGGCCAGACCTCGTTCAGGGTTTGGGCCTTCTCTTGGGCGATGGCGCAGGCTGCTGTGAGCCGCTCATCCGGTTCCCGGCCGACGTGGCGCGCGACGGCCTCGGCGTAGGAGTCGAGATCCATCTCGCGCATGTAGCGCCCGTTCAGCCAGCGGAGCTTCCGCTCGTCGAAGATCGCGCTGGAACGACCGACGCCGGAGAGCTCGAAGCGCTCGATCAGCTCGTCCGTGCTCAGGATGGTCGTGTCGTCCTGGGTACCCCAGCCGAGCAGCGCCAGGTAGTTCCGAACCGCGGCGGGCAGATAGCCGGCATCGCGCAGCTCCTGCACGCTGGCGGCACCGTGGCGCTTGGAGAGCTTCTTGCCGTCCGGCCCGTGCAGAAGCGGTAGATGCGCGTAGCGCGGCGGGGGGATTTCGATGGCCTCCATCACCAGCAGTTGCTTGGGCGTGTTGGAGAGATGGTCGTCGCCCCGGATCACGTGGGTGATCTCCATGTCCGCGTCGTCGACGGCGACCGCGAAGTTGTAGAGAACCGACCCGTCCCCTCGAGCGATCACGAAGTCGTCCTGGGAGTCGTTCGGAAAGCGGACGTCGCCCCGGATCTCATCGACGACCACGGTGTCACCGGAATCCGGAACCCGCAGGCGGACCGCCGCGCCGCGATCCTCCGTCGGCTCGCCACGGTAACCGCTGTTGCCGTGCTCCCTCTTCCAGGCGGCGACGTCCTCGCTCGTCGCGGCGTCCCGGTACGCGGCCCCGGACTCGAGCACCCGCTCCAGCGCCTCGCCATGGCGCTCCGCCCGCTCGGCCTGGCTGATCGGGCCCTCGTCCCAGTCGAGCTCCAGCCAGTCGAGCGCGTCGAGGATCTGCTCGACGTTCTCGGGAGTGGAGCGCTCGCGGTCGGTGTCCTCGATCCGCAGCAGCATCTCCCCCCCACGGCCTCGTGCAAAGAGCCAGTTGTACAGTGCCGTCCTCGCTCCCCCGATGTGCAGGGCGCCCGTCGGTGAGGGGGCGAAGCGGACGCGAACCGAAACCTGTGGATCTGAGCTCACCATGCTGATCGGCGCCCATGTTTCCACAGGGGGTGGCCTGGTCCGAGCGATCGAACGGGCCCAGGAGCGCACCTGCGACTCCATCCAGATCTTCAACCAGAGCCCCCGGATGTGGCGCCCGACGCGCTATTCCGACGACGACTTCGCCGAGTTCCGGAAGGCGATGGCTGACTCGCGGGTGGAGGTCGTCGCCATCCACATGATCTACCTGATCAACCCCGCGGCGAAGGACAGGGAGATGCAGCGCAAGTCGCTGGAGTCGCTGACCCATGCGCTGCGGGTAGGCGACGGCATCGGGGGGATCGGGGTGGTCGTGCACCCCGGCGCCCTCAAGGACGACACCCGCACGAACGCGCGTAAGCGGGCCATCAAGCTGATCAAGGAGGCGCTCGCCCGCAGCGAGCGCTGCCCGATCATCTACGAAAACACCGCGGGCTCACCCCAGCTCCTCGGACTCGACTTCGACGAGACCGCGGAGCTGATCGACAAGACGGGTGGCCCGAAGCGCCTCGGCCTCTGCATCGACTCGTGCCACCTGCACGCGACCGGCTATGACGTGCGCACGCCGGAGGGGGTCAAGGATCTCGTCGACGAGATCGACGCAAAGGTGGGCCTCGATCAGCTCAAACTCCTGCATGTCAACGACTCGCGCGACGACCGCGGCTCGAATCGGGACCGCCACGCCCCGATCGGCAAGGGCGAGATCGGCCGCCAGGGCTTTCGCGCCTTCCTCGGCGAGCGCCGGCTGCAGGGCGTGCCGGCGGTCCTGGAGGGCCCGGGCATCGACGGCCACAACGTCGAGAAGAAGGACGTGCAGCTCATCCGCCGTCTCTGGCGAGAGTCGACGCGGAAGCGCTGAGGACTAGCCCGCCGCGGCTGCTCCGGACATGATCCGCCCGACGTTCGCGGGAGCGAAGAACTCCGGGGCGGGCATGGTGCTGGCCTGGACGCTGATGAACGCGTCCATCTCATCCTGATCGCCGTGGATCGCGCCGAGCAGCTGCTGCATCTCCTGCGGTGGAGGCTCCATCGTCGCGAATTCGTCGGTGAACTCGTAGACCGGGATCGCCTCCTCGTCGCGAGCGCGCTGATAGGCGCCCATCGCCTCCTCGTAGTCGCGCTCGCCCGCCAGGGCCTGGTGCAGCCCGGTGGAGAGCAGCTCGGCGTCGCGGAACGCGTCGTTGATGCCCATCGCCGTGATGGGGTTCTTGTGGTAGCCGGCATCGCCGACCAGCGCCCAGCCGGGTCCGAAGGGCTTGCGGAAGTAGCCGGGCAGCTCGGCGGAGCCGATGAACTTCGACTCGCGCTTTGCCCCGCGCACGAGCTCGGCGAACTCCGGCGCCAGCGCCACGGCCTTCAGGAAGTTGCCCTCGATGTCCTTGCGGTTCGCCTGGAACTCCTCGCGCGGCCAGCCGAACGGGACACAGGTGAGGTCGTCATGCGTGGGCAGCGCGGCCCATCCCCGGCGGTTCTCGGCGCGAATCGTCGTCTCGAAGCCGCCCACCGGCAGGCCGCTCCAGTAGGCGTAGTACATGGCGAGCCGCGAGGGTCGCTGGTTGTACTGCTCGGGCTCGACGGCCTTCGCGACCCGCGAATGCCTGCCGTCCGCGCCGATCACGACTTCGGCGCGCGCGCTGATGCTCTTGCCTCCCTTGCCGTGTCCCCGGATGCCGTCGACCTTGCCGTCCGCGCCGAGGATCTCCTCGACCGTGAAAGCCTCCCGCACCTCGGCGCCGGCCTCGGCTGCGGCGTCGATCAGCAGCTTGTCGAGGATGGTTCGACGCGGCCCGTACGCGCGCGCGATCCCGTCGATCGGCCGAGGGGTCCCGGCGATCGTGATCGGACCAAAGTCGAACGAATACTTCTCGACCGGTGGGCAGCCGGTGGCCTCGAGCCTCTCGAGCAGGCCCCAGCGGTGAAGCGCAGCCACTCCCGGTGGATGGACCAGGTGTGTGGACATCGTGTCGCTGGGGAAGGTCGCCTTGTCGACCAGCAGGACCCGGTGGCCCTGACGAGCCAGCAGCATCGCCGTGGGCGACCCTGCACAACGCCCCCCGATGACGATCGCGTCGTACCTCGCCTCGCTCATGTTCTCTCCCCTCTTCGAAAGCGTCCGAATTCGACAGTAACCGCGGTGCTTGGACGCGTAAAGGTCTTCGCTCAAAGCCGGCCGTTACGGCTCCCAGCAGTAGAGGAAGTAGAGCGCGTAGGGGTTGCGTGCTATCTCCCGCGCGTAGCGGCTGACCGCGTCGACGTAGAGGCCTGAGGGGTTGTAGGCGCGCAGCGCGGGCCCGTACCGGCGTGGCGCCCCGTTTGCGCGCAGTAGCCGCGCGGCGGCGAGGATCGCATCGTGCGGGTCGCGAATGTCGCCGCCCTTGCCGTAGATGCGCCAGGTCGAAGGGATGAACTGCATCGGCCCCTGGGCTCCGGCGACGCTGTTGTTGACGACCCGACCGAACTTGGTCTCCACCAGGTGGATCGCAGCGAGGTAATTGGCGCCGATGCCGAAGCGGCGCTCGGCGTCGTCGTAGAAGGAGACGAGGTCGGCGAGCGGCGGGCGCTGGCCGAGCTTCAGCTTCTTGTGCCTCGAGCCGGCGGAGAGCCGCAGCAGGGCGCGCCTGGCGGCGTAGAGCCGGTTGACCTCGCCGCGCAATGACCCGGACAACAGTGGCATCACGCGCGCGGCCAGGTCCGGATGGTCACCGAGACGCGCGATCAGGTTCTGCAACTCAGCGGCCCGGTCGACGACGTCGGCGGGCGGTGCGCTCGATGGCGGATCTCCGATGGCGCGCCACGAATCGATCGCCGAGCGCAGCTCGGCGTCGTTCTGCACGAGCTGATCAGCCACCCGCTGTGGCGAAGCCGCCGAGGCACCGCCGCAGCCGATCAGCGCGATCGCCACGATCGCCCCGGCCGCCCGGGCCACCATCAGCCTGCGAGTAGTCCAGCTCATCCTCTGCACTGATAGCGAGTCCGGCCGTAGGATGCGATCAGTCCCGCATGGAGGTGAGATGAGCACAAGCAACCGGCTCTGGCTGCGCATGATGCGCGCCCTCCCGGCCCCGCGCGCCGAGGTCTGGAAGGCGATGACCGACGCGAAGGAGCTCGGCAGGTGGTGGGGGCCGAAGGGCTTCTCGGTCCCGGAGCTGGAGTTCGCGCCGCAGGAGGGCGAGAGCCTCCGCATCGCGATGCAGCCACCCGAGGGCGAGGTCTTTCATCTGGAGGGCGAGTTCCGCGAGGTCGACCCTCCATCGCTGCTCTCCTTCACATTCCGCTGGGACCCGCCCGATCCCGATGACCGCGAAACGCTGGTCACGCTCTCGGTCCGCGACCGCGGCCCGAGGACCGAGGTGGAACTGGCGCAGGGCGAGTTCGCCACGGAGGAGCGTCGCGCCCTGCACGAGGACGGCTGGAGCGACAGCTTCGAGAAGCTCGAGGAGCTCCTTGCTGAGTGAGATCAGGTCAGTGAGTTGCGGAGGTCGAACGCGCGGATCGACTCGGGGTGCTCGTCGGGTGCGTCGAAGAAGCGGCGGTTGACGCACTCATACCCGGGGCCGTCGCCCTCGTAGGCGCGCTCGACCGAGAACTGGCAGTGCGGCAGCGGGTCTCCGGTCATCTTGATGCCGCCGAACCCCTCCCGGGCGCGCTCCGCCAGCAGGAACATGTCGAAGTCGATCTCGGCGCTGAACACCTTGTTCATGCAGCCCATGTAGCGTGCGCCGGTGCGAACGTCCTCATAGGTGTAGAGGTACTTGCACCCCATCTCGAGGCAGCCCGCCGGGTTGACGAGCTTGTCGCAGACCGAGCGGCACCGACGGCATTCGCCGGCTGTGCTGCGCTGTTCCTGAATCCGCCCTGACACGAGGCATTCAGTCTAGGCCGCGTCGGCGGACGGATGGAAATCCCGGAAGCGCGCCGGCCCTTGCGAAAGAGGGGGTGGATCTGCTAACGCGCAGCCGGGCTGGCGCCGAGATGGGCGGAGATCTCGCCGGCCGGAAGCGGCGGCGAGAAGTGGAACCCCTGGCCGTTGAAGCAGCCGAGCTCCCCGAGGGCGACGGCCTGGCGCCTCGACTCGATGCCCTCCGCGACCACCTCGATCTCGAGGCTGTGAGCAAGGTCAACGATCGCGCGCGCGATCCGGGCCTGCGCATCCGAGTCCCCGACCCCGTCGACGAAGGGTTTCGCGATCTTCAGCCAGTCGAACGGGAGGCGCTTCAGGTACTGGAGCGATGAGTACCCGGTGCCGAAGTCGTCCACCGCCAGCTGCACTCCGATCTTCTTCAGGGCGTCGAGTCGCTCCGTGTTGCTCGAGCTGACCTCCATCAGGACCGACTCGGTGACCTCCAGCGTGAGCCGCTCGGGCTCGAGGCCGGTCGCCTCGAGGATCTCGGCTACCTCTCGCACCAGGCTCGCCTGGCGAAGCTGGGCGCCGGAGATGTTGACGTTCAGCCGGAGCTCGCCGTGGGTGTCCTCCCACTCGACCACCTGCCGGCAGGCCTCCCAGAGAACCCAGCGGCCGAGCGCGTGGATCTGCCCGCTCTCCTCGGCGATCGGGATGAACCGGTCGGGAAGGATCAGGCCCTGGGTCGGGTGCATCCAGCGGATCAGCGCCTCCACCCCGACGACCGCCGCCGAGTCGATCTCGACGATCGGCTGGAAGTGGAGAACGAACTCCTCTCGGTCGGCAGCTCGCTTCAGATCCAGCTCGAGATCGAGACGCTGGGCGAGCGCCTCGTGCATGTGGCGCTGAAAGATCTCGTAGCGGCCCTTGCCCTGCCCCTTCGCCTCGTACATCGCCAGGTCGGCGTTGCGGAGCAGGTCCGACGGCTCCTCCAGGCCGACCGCGATCCCGATGCTGGCCGTGATGAACACCTCCCGGCCCTCGACCTCGACCACCCGCTCGAGCGAGCTGAGCGCCTGGCGCGCCATGCGAGCGAGCTCGATCGGCTGCCGCACGTCCTCGACGAGAATCGCGAACTCGTCCCCGCCGAAGCGGGCGACGGTGTCGGTCGCGCCGACGACCGAAGCGAGCCGCTGGCCGGCGATGATCAGCAGCTGATCGCCGGCCGCGTGCCCGAGGCTGTCGTTCACGGTCTTGAAGCCGTCGAGATCCGCGAACAGCACGCCGACGGCGTCCCCTGCCGCCGCCGCTCGTATCCGCGACTGCGCCAGCCGGTCCACGAACAGGGCCCGGTTCGCGAGCCCGGTGAGGGGATCGTGGAAGGCCTGGTGGGCAGTCTCCGCTGCGGCCTTGGCGTCGTTCAACGCCAGCCCCGCGTGCTCGGCGAAGGCGAGCACCGCGTCGCGCTCGATCTCGCTGTACCGACGCCCGGCCTCCCGCGTTCCGAGGGAGAGCGCGCCGACGAGCTCGCCGCGTTGGTACACCGGGGCGGAGATCACGGCCCGCAGACCGTCGACGACGACGTCGGGCATCCGGCGGGGATCCGCTCCGTAGTCCTCGACGACGATTGGCCGCCGCTGCGTCACGGCGTGGCCCGCGACACCGATCTCCACCGGCGTGCGTCGGATCTGATCGAGCAGCTCGGGCGGATAGCCGACCGAGGCGACGATCTCGAGCACCGTGGGGTCCTCCGGGTCGATCAGGCTGAGGTCGACCATCTCGTCGCCGAGCAGCTCGCTCGCACCGGTGACGATCGCGTTTAGCACGTCCTCGATGTCGGCCCGGCTCGCGATCGAGCGCTGGAGCAGCGTCAGCCGCTCGAGCAGCGTCTGGCGCTCGCGGAGCTCGCCGATCAGCCGGATGCTCCGCAGGGCGAGCGCGAGCACCCTGCCCATCCCGCGGAGCAGGTCCAGCTCCTCCTTGCTGAAGTCGATCAGGCCGATTCGCGCGACGAGCAGCGTGCCCTCCTCGCCGACCAGCGAGCAGATCCCGGTGCACGTCCCGAGGTCCCCGAGAACCCGCTCGAAGCGGAGGTCGCCGGAAGCCTCGACGACGTCGGCGACCGGCTTCTCTTCCTGCGGGAACCCGATCGAGGCGGCGACCCTCCCCTCCCGGATCAGGACCGCCACGTCGGCACCGATGGCCGCGGCGGCGCGCTCGACGCACCCCTGCAGGGCGGCGCGCTCGTCGGTGAACGCCGAGACCACCGACAGGAACTCGGCGAGTTGCCGAGTCGTCCAGCTCTCGGCCTGAAAGCCCTCCGGGGCCTCGCCGGGGCGCCTTTGCTGAGTTCCTCTCCCCATGGGACCCCCGCCCGGACGGAGCCCCGCGATTCTACGCGGCTCGGGCCGCCGTACCCAGCAGTGCGTCGATCTCGGCGTCCAGGCCGGCCGAGCGGCGAACCCGGTACTCGCGCCCGAATTGGAGCTCACGAATCCCCTGGCGGGTCTTCATCACGAGCAGGACCTCGGAGTCACCCGGGAAGTGACCGAGGATCGTCTTCAGCTCCTCGATCACCGTCACACCGAATGCCGACGCTTCGATGTGCAGCCGCAGCGGGCCCTGATCCCGCTCTCGCGCGGCTCGCGCCTTAGCGACCTCGTCCCCGGTCGGCTGGAAGAGCTCGACCTCCTGCGCGACCAGCTTGGTGTCTCCGCGGCCCTTGTGGTCGAGGCGGCCGCGCACGATCACGATCGCGTCGGCGGCAAGGAACTCGTGCGAGGCCTCGTACGCCTTGCCCATGACCAGCATCTCGACCTGCCCCTCGACGTCGTCCAGCGTCGCGAACGACATCAGCGAGCCGTTCTTGGACTTGTGTCGCTTGAACTCGGTGACGATCCCGCCGACCGTCACCCAGGCGCCGTCCTGCTTGTCGGCGAGGCTCGATAGCGAGCAGTCCACGCGCTCGCGGAGCGCCTCCCTCACCTCGGCGAGCGGATGCGAGGAGAGGAAGGTGCCGAGCGTCTCCTTCTCGAGTCGAAGCAGCTCACGCTGGTCGAATTCCTCTGCCCGGATCGGCGCGTGGTGCTGGCGAGAGGGACCGGACTCCTCCACCCCGCCGCCGAGGTCGAAGATCGACGACTGACCGAGGCGGGAGTCCTCCTGGGCCTTCTGGCCGAAGGCGCTCGCGGCGGGCAGGGCCTCGAGCATCCCCTTACGGGACGCTCCGGTCGAGTCGAGCGCTCCGCACTTGACGAGGCACTCCACCGCCCGCTTGTTGACGGCGCGGGTGTCGACGCGCTCGCAGAAGTCCCACAAAGAGGTGAAGTTCCCGCCCTCCGAACGAGCATCGAGGATCGCCTGGACCGCGATGTGCCCGACGTTCTTCACCGCATCGAGTCCGAAGCGGATGCTGTTGCCGGAGACGACGAACCCGTGGTCCGAGCTGTTCACGTCCGGCGGCAGGACCTCGATGTCCATCTCGGCGCAGCGGTTGACGAAGAAGGGAACCTTGTCCTTGGTCGACATCACGGTCGAGATCAGCGCCGCCATGTACTCGGCCGGGTAGTTGGCCCGCAGCCACGCGGTCTGGTAGGAGATCAGCGCGTAGCAGGCGGCGTGCGAGCGATTGAAGGAGTAGTCGGCGGCGGCCTCCATCAGGGACCAGAGGTCCTTGGCGACACGGGGGTCGGTATTGGACTCCGCCATGCCCTGCAGGAACTTCTCCTTCATCGTCCCCATCAGGTCGCGCTTCTTCTTGCCGACGGCCTTGCGGAGATCGTCCGCCTCGGCGGGGGTGAAGCCGGCCATCTGCTTGGCGATCTCCATGAGCTGCTCCTGGTAGATCACGCAGCCGTAGGTCGACTCGCTGATGGGTCGCAGGCGCGGGTCGGGGTAGCGGACTGATTCGGGGTCGCGCTTGCCCCTGGCGTAGTCCGGGATGAAGCGCATGGCGCCCGGCCGGTAGAGCGCGCCGATCGCGACGAGGTCCTGGAAGTCGGTCGGGCGAATCGTCTTCAGGGCGTCCCGCATTCCCTCGGACTCGAACTGGAAGACCCCGATCGACTCCCCGCGGGAGAGCATCTGGAAGGTCTTGGGGTCGTCGAGCGGGATGTCCTTGATGTCGATCCTCTCGCCGCGGGAGCGCTCGATGATCGCGACGGCGTCCTCGATGACGTCGAGGTTCCGGAGGCCCAGGAAGTCCATCTTCAGGAGCCCCATCTCCTCGATCGGCCCCATCGAGTACTGCGTGACGGTCTTGTAGGCACGCTCGCCGCTGCCGTTGCCGTTCCCATTCGACGCGCCGCGGTCCTCGGCGAGCTGCAGGGGCACGATCTCCTGGAGTGGGCGGTCTGCGATCACGACGGCCGCTGCGTGGATCGAGTGGTTGCGGACGATCCCCTCGAGCCCCCGCGCCGTGTCGAGGATCTTCCGCGCGTCGGGATCCGAGTCGTAGGTCCGCTTGAGCTCCTCGCCGGGCCGCAGGCATTCCTCGAAGCTCGGGTTGCGGCCCAGTATCGGCTCGGGAATCTGTTTCGCGAGCCGATCCCCGGTCGCGTAGTCGTAGCCGAGCACCCGCGCGGCGTCCCGGGTGGCGGCCCGCGGCGCCATCTTGCCGAAGGTGATGATCTGGGCGACGCACTCGCGGCCGTACTTGTCAGCGACGTAGCGGATGACGCGCTCGCGGCCGCGGACCGAGAAGTCGATGTCGATGTCCGGCATCGACTTGCGGCCGGGGTTGAGAAAGCGCTCGAAGAGCAGGCCATTGGCGAGCGGGTCGAGATCGGTGATCTCGAGCGCGTAGGCCACGATCGAGCCGGCGGCCGATCCGCGGCCGGGCCCCACCGCGACCCCGTTCCCCTTCGCGTACTTGACGAAGTCCCAGACGATCAGGAAGTAGGACTCGAAGCCCATCTCCGAGATCACGCCGAGCTCGAACTCCAGTCGCTCCTGCGCCTCGGCGGGGATCGGGTCGCCGTAGCGCTTGCGAAGGCCCTCGGTCGCCAGCTCGCGGAGCATCTGCCCCGGCTCGACTCCGTCGGGAGTCGGGAAGCGCGGCAACAGGAGCTGGCCGAGCTTGATCTCGAGCTCGCAGCGCTCCGCGATCTCGAGCGTGCTCGCCACGGCCTCCGGAATGTCGGAGAAGGACTCCGACATCTCCTCGGGGCTCTTCAAATAGAACTCGTTGGTGTCGAAGCGAAGCTTCGGCTGCTCGATCGTCGATTTCGTCTGCACGCAGAGGAGAGCGGCGTGGGAGTCGTAGTCTTCGCGCCGCAGGTAGTGAACGTCCGCCGTGGCGACCAGGGGCCGGCGGAGCTCCTTCGCCGTCCGGACGATTCCCTCATTCGCCTTGTCCTGCTCGGTAACGCCGTTGCGCTGGACCTCGAAGTAGACCTGGTCGACGCCGAAGGCCTGGATCAGGTCGTCGACGTGGGAGCGGGCGTCGGCGGGGCGGTCCTCAACCAGCCGCCGGCAGAAGCGCGACTGCAGGCAGCCCGTCAGGGCGATGACCCCGTCCGAATGGGCGGAGAGAAGCTCCATGTCGACGTTCGCCTTGCCGCGCGAGAAGCCCTCGAGGAAGCCGGCGGAGCTGAGCTTCACCAGGTTCCGGAAGCCGGCCTCGTCGGAGGCCAGCAGGGTGAGGTGATTGCGCTCGTACCGGGGCTGGGTCGGCGTGAGGTTGCGGTCGTCGACCAGGTAGGCCTCGAGCCCGATGATCGGCTTGATTCCCGCAGCCACGCAGGCCTTGTAGTGCTCCACTGACCCGTTCATCACGCCATGGTCGGTGAGGCCCAGTGCCGGCATGTCGAGCTCGGCGGCCCGGGTGGCGAGCGCGTCGATCTTGCAGGCACCGTCCAGCAACGAGTACTCGCTGTGCACGTGCAGATGGACCGCTCCAAGGCTCACGTAGCGATGATTCCGTCGCCAGCGGCGGAAAAATTCCGAAACCCCGCATGCACCGAAGAACGCCATCCATGAGGAATCCGCACACCCCGGAGAAAATCTCAGACTGTGGCGGCTTTTGCCCCTACGGGGGGTCGCAAAGGGCGCCAATGGAGAGCGGCTCGGTAGGTTGAGCTCGTGATCTGGTTGCTGAGACACGGGGACGCGGAGGACCGTGAGGGCAAGCCCGACGCCGAGCGCGACCTGACCGAGAAGGGCGAGCGGCAGTCCCGCGCCGCCGGCAAGGCGCTGAAGGCGCTCGCAGTGGAACTGGACGTCTGCATCACGTCCCCCAAGGTGCGCGCCCGCCGCACCGCCGAGCTCGCCTGCGACGCGCTTGGCTGCCCGATCGAGGAGGACGAGCGCCTCGCGGGCGGCGACTTCGATCCGCTCGAGGTGGCGGCCGGACGCGGAGAGGTGATGCTCGTCGGCCATGAGCCGGACTTCTCACAGGCGGTCGCCCTCGCCACCGGCTCCCGCGTGAAGATGAAGAAGGGCGGTATTGCCGCGATCGACGACCACATCCTTCATGTGCTGATGCGTCCCAAGGATCTGAGGGCGATCGCCGGCGACCAGTGACCGGTTTCGACGTCGCCATCTCGCTGGGGACTCGAGAGGGCGACGCCGTGGACCCGGACGGGATCGTCTTCCAGCACCACCTCGCGGAGCGGGCCCGGGTTGACGCCGAGGTTCTCTCCGGCGGCCATCTGCTCCACCTCGCGGTTGCGGGCTGCCTCTTCAACGACATCCTTCGGGCGGCCAGCTCCCGGGACATCAAGGTCAACGATCTTCGCGTGCAGGCGAGCGGCGGCTTCGAGGGAGATCCGCTCCTCTCCACCGGCATCACCTACTCGATCGAGATCGAGGGGGAGGCCTCCGAACCGGAACTGCAGCAGCTCGTCCGCGACGCGGAGACGGCGGCGGCCATCCCGCTCACCCTTCGCGAAGGAGTCAGGGTCGAGCCGGACGAGCTCAGCATTCGCGGGGTCGCCAGCGATTAGTTCCGCGCCCGGCAGCGGTCTCTTGGGGAAAGCGAGGACAGGAGGCCGAGATGCCAGTTGCCGAGAAAACCCGCTCAGCCGACGGGACCCCGATCGCGTACGAGCGGACCGGGGACGGCCCGCCGCCACTGATCATCGTCGGGGGAGCGTGGAACACCCGCCTGTCGGGAACCGAGCTCGCGGAGCGACTGGCGGGACACTTCGCCGTCTACACCTACGACCGCCGGGGCCGCGGCGACAGCGGGGACACCCAGCCCTACGCCGTCGAGCGGGAGATCGAGGACCCGCAGGCGATCATCGAGGCGGCCGGCGGCTCGGCTGCCCTGTTCGGCCACTCGTCCGGCGGGGCGCTGGCGCTCGAGACGACGGCGCTGGGCGTGACGGTCTCCAAGCTCGCCGTCTACGAGATCCCGTACATCGTCGATGACAGCCGGCCGCCGTTGGCGGACGACTACATCGAGCACCTCGAGGAGCTCGTCGCCGCCGGGCGGCGCCGCGAGGTCGTCTCCTACTTCATGACCGAGGCGGTGGGGATGCCCAGCGAGATGGCCGAGCGGATGGCGAACTCGCCGATGGCCGCATCGATGGAGCCTGTCGCCCACACCATTGCCTATGACGGACGCGTGATGCTCCGCGGCAGCATGAACGGCGGGCCGCTGCCGAGCGAGTGGCGCGACTCGGTGACCGTCCCCACCCTCGTGATGGACGGCGGCAACAGCTCCGAGTGGCTGCACAGCGCGGCCCGCGCCCTGGTCGGCCTGCTGCCCGACGTCCGTTACCGGACCCTCGAGGGGCAGGACCACGCGGCGGGACCCGACGCGATCGCGCCTCAGCTCGAGGAGTTCCTCGGCTAGGCGCAGGCCCAGGCGCTCGGGCCGGAGTCGCTCCAGATCATGGCTGCGATCCGATCCTGCTCGGCCTTGGGGGCGTCCTGCGGAGCGCCCTGTCCGCCGTAGGCGCGCCAGGTCGAGGGGAGGATCTGGTACGCGCCCCCGGCCCCGCTCGACGGGTTGAGGGCGTTGTAGTTGCCGCCCGACTCGCACATCACGATGTAGGTCGGGATCGCGTACGGGCCGCCGAGATAGGCGGGGTTGCCCGCTTCCGAAGCGGCCTGCTGCTCGGCGAGCCGCTTTTCGAGCTCCGCAACCTGGCCCTTGGCGTTCGAGAGCGAAGCCTCGGTCTGCGCCCGCGCGGCTGTGACCGCGGCAGCGGCCTGATTCGCGGCCTGCTGGCTTGCCTCCAGGCTGGCACGCTCCGCGCTCAACCGCTGGGCCTCCGCATCCGCCTGCTGCTTCAGCTCCGCGACCTGGTGGACGCGCTCCGCGACCTGGTCTCGCAGCGCCGCGACGCGGGCGGCCACGCGCCTGTCGGCGCTGTGCAGCGCATCCAGATAGGCGGTGCGGGTGGCGAGGTCGTCGAAGCCGTTCGAGTTGAGGAGCACCGTCACCTCATCCGGGGTGTCGCTCTCGTAGATCGCGACCAGACGCCGCTCCAGCTGCCTGACCGCGGCGGCGTATTCGGCGCGCAGCCGGTCGAGCTTGGCCTCCGCCGCCCGCAGCTCGGCGGCCAGCTGGCGGGCGCGCGCCTGGGTCCGCTCAACCTGGGCCGCGACCACCATCGCCTGAGCCCCGGCGCGGTGGGCCTGCTCGGTCAGCGAGACGATCCGCTCGGTCTGCGCGGCGACGCGATCCGAGAGCCGGCCCGCATTCGATTTGGCCGAATCGATCCGGTCCTTGAGCGAGGGCTCGGCGCCGGCGAGGCTGACCCCGAGCGCCACGACGATGGCGCTCGCGCAAGCGAGGCCCAGGAGCGCGCGTCGCCTCTCGGCGGCGCGGCTGAACCGGCCCCGTGGGGCGCTGCCTCTGGATGTCTGCGCTGCCGTCATTCCTTCGTCGCCTGCGGGGTTAGCTGACGGGCTCACGCTGAAAGGAGTCGCGTTACGCCGGAGCTGATTGCCGGCGATTCGCCCCTGGCGGCTATGCATGTGCCGCCTCTGGGTCCCCCGCTCCCTGGAATCCAGGGACTCGGCTCTCTCGAGCCCGGAACCGTAGCGAACGGTCTCATAGCGGCTTTGCGCCGGTCGCGCCGCGACCGCGGCGCCTCTGCTACTGCAAGAAATCGTGCAGCGGCGTGGTTACGCGGCGGCGCGCAGAGTCGGCTGCTCGGGGTAGGTGCGGCAGACCTCGCGCAGCACCCCGAGCATCTCCCCCACGGCCGGCGACCGCACGTCGTTCTCCCGCGTCACCGCCCACAGCCTGCGGACCGGCTTCTGGCCCCGGATCGGCCGCAGCACCATGCCGGGATGCTCTCCGGCGAGCTCGGGCAGGATCGAGACCCCGAGGCCGCCCGCAACGAAGCCCTTGATCACCTCGTAGTCCTCACTCTGAAAGGAGATCTCCGGCTCGAAGCCCGCCTCGCGACAGAGGTTGATCACCTGGAATCGGCAGGAGCTCGGCATGGCGCCACAGTGCCAGTTCTCGTTCTCGAGGTCCGCCAGGCGCACGGATTTCGCGGCCGCAAGCGGATGCCCGACCGGGAGGGCGACCCGCATGGGCTCCTCGAAGATCAGCTCGGACTCGACGTCGCGGGAGAACTCGAGCGGGAACTCCGGATAGTCGAAGACGACCGCGAGATCGAAGTCGCCGCGCTTCACGCCCGGATATGCCTCCTCCGGCTCACCCTCGTTGAACTCGAGCTCGACCTTCGGGAACCGGTGGCGGAAGAGCGAGAGCGCGCGGGTCATCAGCGTCGCGTTCGCAGTTGGGAAACTGACCAGCCGGATCCGGCCGCCCTCCACTCCGGCGATCTGGGCCAGCTCACGCTCGGCCTCCTCGAGCCGGCACATCACCGCGTCCCCGTGCTCCATCAGCGCCTCCCCGGCGGAGGTCAGCTTCGGGCCTTCGCTCGTCCGCTCGAGCAGCGCGATGCCGACCTCGCGCTCGAGCACGGCGATCTGCTGGCTGACCGCGGACTGCGACAGGTGGAGGGATTCCGCGGCAGCCGAAAACGAACCCCTCGCGATCACCTCACGTAGGACTCTGAGACGCCTCACATCGAGCATAAGCGCAACTTATCACGCTGAGAAGCAATCCATGTTGCGCTGATAGCTCACGTCAAGGACCATCGACTCGTTCCATCAATGAACACCGAAAAGGGGAGCCGCGGATGACCGATCAGGACACAATCGAGATCAGGATGCTGGGCCTCGAGGACGGGGCGGCGCTCGCCCGGCTCGCCGAGGTCGACTCCGCCTCCACCCCACCCGCCCCTCTGCTCGGGGGCATCGTCGATGGGCGCCTGGTGGCCGCTCATTCGCTGGCCACCGGAGAGTCGATCGCCGACCCGTTCCGGCACACGGCGGGGCTCCGGTCGCTGCTCGCCGAGAGGGCCGGTCAGCTCCGTGGTGGTCCTGGCCGCGGTTTGGTCAGCCGCCTGCGGCGGCGTCTGGCCAACGACACGTCCGCGTCGGCGCCCGCCGCTTCCGAGGCGATCCGATGAGTGGCGGCGCGATGTCAGGTCTCACTGAGAAACGAGCGAGAGGAGCGGCAATGGAGATGCATGCGGGAACGATCGGGATCACGACCAGGCCGCGCAAGTGGCGCAGGATCGGCTGGCTGACGGCCTTCCGCGAACGCGCCCGGGAGCGGCGCCGGCAGCGCGCCCGTCGCGCCCATGCGCTGCGTGCAAGCGGACCCCGGGCCCCCTACGTGCCCGGCTCGGAGCACACGCACGTGTTCCCGCGGTCGCGGGGCTTCTGAGAGCCGGGCTCGTTCGCCCGGCCGGCCCGCTCAGGCGTCCTCGTCCCCGTCCTCGCGCGTCGCGAGGTAGGCGCCGATGCCGAGCGCTGCCAGCGCCAGGCCGGCGCCGGCGGCGATGCGAAGCTCTCGTCCGTAGCGCAACTTCAGGGCCTGAACCACCAATCTCCCAATGAACTCGTAGATCACTCCTCGGCCTCCTCTCGGATCCTGTGGGCCAGCCGGCTCTGCATGGTGAAGAGCTCGATGAACCCCGGGCTTGCGTGTTGTGAGAACTCTCCCCCGGATTCGCCGAAAGATGTAAGCGAGCGGTCGTACAGCGCGTACGGAGAGCTCCGGCGGACCGGCGTGACCGAGCCGCGGTAGAGCTTGAGCGCAACCTCGCCGGTGACGAACTCGTTCACCGAGTCCATGTAGGCGTCGAGATCGCGGCGCAGGGGCTCGAGCCAGAGGCCCGCATAGCACAGGTAGGCCCACTGGCTCTCGAGAGCGCCCTTGAAGTTGTTCTGGTGAATCGTGCAGACGAGCTTCTCGAGCTCCCGATGCGCGGTCATCACGATCGCGGCGGCCGGCACCTCGTAGACGTCGCGGACCTTGAGCCCGACCACCCGATCCTCGATGTGATCGACGATGCCGACGCCGTGCCGCTCCCCGATCTCGGCGGCGCGCGCGAGAAGTTCGACGAGCGCCAACTCCTCTCCGTCGAATGCCACCGGCCTGCCCCGCTCGAAGCCGACCGTGACGACCTGCGGCTCCGCCTCCGCCCGCTCGGGAGGGGTCACCAGCTGGAAGACGTCCTCAGGCGCCGCCTCGTCCAGGTCCTCGATCGCCCGTCCCTCCGACGAGCGGCCCCAGAGGTTGTCATCGATCGAGTACGGCGAGACCTCGGTCCCGCCCTTCAGCGGGATGCCCTGCTCCCGGGCGTAGGCGATCTCCTCCTCCCGGCCCATCTGCCACTCCCGTACCGGGGCGAGGACCCGCAGCTCCGGGTCGAGCGTCGCGATCGTCGCCTCGATCCGGACCTGGTCGTTGCCCTTCCCGGTGCAGCCGTGGGCGACCGTGTCGCAGGCGTGCTCGCGTGCCGCCTCGACCGCCAGCTTGCTGATCAGCGGGCGGCCGAGCGCCGTGAAGAGCGGATAGCCGCCGCCGTACAGGGCGTTCGCCTTGATCGCGCGCAGGACGTACTCGTCGGCGAACTCCTCGCGGGCGTCCACCAGGACCGTCTCCACGGCCCCGAGCTCCTTCGCCTTGCCCGTGACTGCCTCCCAGTCCTCACCCGGCTGTCCCAGGTTGACCGTGAGGGTGACGATCTCGGCCCCGTAGCGCTCCTGGATCCACTTCAGCATCACGCTCGTGTCGAGCCCGCCCGAGTAGAGCAGCAGCACGCGGCCGACCTCGGCCGGGTCCGCCTGGTACGACGCGATCCTTGGTGAAACGGGTTGCTCCTCGGGCTTCGCCCTGCGGGGCACCCTCGCATTGACTTCGGCCATTGAGGCGGGAAGTGTGGCGGGTTCGCTCGGATCCCGCTGCCAGAATCCCGACACGGTGCAGCGGGCGGTACGGATCGTCTCGACCATGCTGATCACGGCGGGGATCGTCGTGCTGGCCGACGCCGCTCTGACCCTCGTCTGGCAGGAGCCCCTCTCGGCCGCCTACGGCTCGCTCGAACAGGGCAGGGCCGAGGACCAGCTGAACGACCTGGAGGCGCAGTACCCGAGCGCCGCCGACCTGGCGGCGATCGCCGGTGTGAGCGGCAGCGACGCGAAGGCGCGCATTCTCGCCGACCGCTTCGAGCCCCACCTCCAGGTGGGGCATGCGATCGGCCGGATCAAGATCGATCGAATCGGCCTCGACATGGTGGTCGTCCAGGGAACCGACACGTCCTCGCTGCAGAAGGGCCCGGGCCACTATGAGAACACGCCGCTACCTGGGCAGCCCGGGACGGTCGCGATCGCGGGCCACCGCACCACCTACCTGGCCCCCTTCCGTCAGATCGACGAGATCAAGCCGGGGGACGAGATCCGGATCGAGATGCCCTACGCCGCCTTCACCTACGTCATGCAGCGGCACGAGGTCGTCGACCCGAGCGACGTCGGGATCCTGAAGCCGGTCGGGTTCGACCAGCTGGTCCTGACCGCCTGCCACCCGCCCTACAGCGCCGCTCACCGCTACGCGGTGTTCGCGAAGCTGTCACGGACCGATCTGTTCGCGACCAGCGGCGAGGGCCGCTGGACGGCGCCCTAGCCGGGCCTCGGGCTCAGAGCCCACCCTGACCGTTCGGAGCGGAGGTCGTCCCGCCCGGCACTCCCGTGCCGCCGTTGGGCGGTGTCGTCGTGGTCTGGGAGGTCGTGGTCGGAGCGCGGGTGGTGGTCGGCTCGCTGAGCGTCGCGGTCGCCGGACTGGTGTTGGTGCCGGAGCCCGAGTCGCCTGAGTCGTCGGCGGCGACGATGATCAGCGCGATCCCGAGCCCGATCACGAGAACGATCAGGATGCCGATGACCCAGCGCGTTCGCGTGGCCACGCCGGCGACTGTAGAGGGCGGCCCGGAGGGCTCCGCCTCAGGCCAGCGCGCTGCGCACGATCTCGAGCGCCCGATCCACCTCGGCGTCCCCGATGATGAGCGGCGGCAGAAAGCGCAACGTGTCCTCGCCGATGGGATTGACGATCAGGCCCCGATCGAGCGCCCGCGCGGCTACGTCCCGTGCCCCGCCCCCGGCCAGGTCCGCCCCGACCATCAGGCCCCGTCCGCGAACCTCCGCGACCCCGTCGATCGCCTCGAGGCCCTCGCAGAGCCTGGCCCCCAGCCCCCGGACGTTCCGGAGCAGGTCGGGATCGTCGATCACGTCGAAGGCGGCGAGCGAGGCCGCCGCGATCAGCGGCCCGCCGGCGAAGGTGGAGCCGTGGTCGCCGCGCTCCAGCACGTCCGCGGCCACGGGCGCCGCGACGCAGGCCCCGACGGGCAGCCCGCCGCCGAGCGCCTTCGCGGTGGTCATCACGTCGGGCCGCACAGGCAGCTGCTCGTAGGCCCACAGCGACCCGGTACGCCCCATCCCGGTCTGGATCTCATCGAGGACGAGGAGTGAGCCCGCCGCATCACACGCCTCGCGCGCGGCGACGATCACCTCATCGGGGATGACGTGCACGCCGGTCTCCCCCTGGATCGGCTCCAGCATCACGGCGGCGGTTCGCTCGCCCACGGCCTCCCGGAGCGCCTTCGGGTCATCGCGCGGCACGGCGCGGAAGCCGGGCAGGTACGGGGCGAAGCTCTCGTTCGTCGCGAGGCCCGGAGTCGCTGACAGGGAGCCCATGGTTCGGCCGTGGAAGGCGCCCTCGAGGACCACGATCTCGGGGTCGGCGATCCCGCGGCCGTGCGCGTGCTTGCGGACCAGCTTGATCGAGCACTCGTTCGCCTCGGTCCCCGAGTTGCAGAGGAACGCCCTGCCGCCGAGGCTCGAGCTGGCGAGCCGCTCCGCCAGGAGGACGCCTCCCTCGGTCAGGTAGAGGTTCGAGGTGTGCGTGAGCGTCCCGACCTGCTCGCGCACGGCCTCCACCACGGCGGGGTGGCAGTGGCCCACCGAGCAGACCGAGATCCCGGCGAGGAAGTCGAGGTACTCGCCGCCCTCGGAGTCCCAGAGCCGCGCCCCCTCCCCGCGCACGAACTGGACCGGCGCGCGCGGGTAGGTCTGCATGACCCAGCGGGACTCGAGCTCCTGCAGCTCGGCGAGAGATTTCACGCGGTGATCTTCGTGCCGATCCCGGCGTCCGTGAAGAGCTCGAGCAGCAGGCTGTGCGGCCGGCGCCCGTCGACGATGTGGGCCGCCTCCACCCCGCCGGCGATCGCCTCGACGCAGGCGGCGAGCTTCGGACGCATCCCTCCCTCGATGCCGCCGAGCGCGGAGCGGACCTCGTCCGCGGTCGCCGTCGAGATCCGTGACCCGGGGTCGGCGGGATCGCGCAGCCAGCCGTCGACGTCGGTGAGGAAGATCGCCTTGTGGGCGAGCATCGCGGCGGCGACCTTGCCGGCCGCCTCGTCCGCGTTCACGTTGTAGGAGGCTCCTTCGCGGTCCGTTCCGACGGACGCGATCACCGGGACGTAGTCCTCGGCGATGTGATCGATCACGTCCACGTTGACCTTCTCGATCTCGCCGACGAAGCCGACCTGCTCGCTGTTCTCAACCGGCCGGACGTCGAAGAGGGATCCGTCCTCGCCGCCCAGGCCCACCGCCGGCTGCCCGTGCCGGTTGAGGCGCACGAGGATGTCGGAGTTGATCTTGCCGAGCAGCACCATCTTCGCCACCTCGACCGTCTCGGCGTCGGAGACCCGCAACCCCTCGACGAACCTGACCTCCATCCCCATGCGCTCCATGTAGTGGGTGATCTCCGGTCCGCCGCCGTGGACGATCACCGGGTTCATGCCGACGTACTTGAGGAGCACCACGTCCCGGGCGAAGGCCTCGCGCAACTCCTCGTCGCGCATGGCCGCACCGCCGTACTTGATGACGATCGTGCGCCCGTGGAACTGGCGGATGTACGGGAGCGCCTCGAGGAGCGTCTCAACGGAGGATGAGCCGGTGTCTGAACCGCCGGTCACGTCGTGTACTCCGCGTTGATCCGGATGTACTCGTGCGTCAGGTCGCTGAAGTAGACGTGCGCGCTCGCGTCGCCGCGCCCCAGGCGGACCGAGAGCTCCGCCTCGGCCTGCTCCGAAGCCAGCTCCGCCGCCTGGATCCGGCCCGGCCCGAGCTCATCCAGCTGCTCGCCGGCCAGCGCCATGCCGGCTGCCTGCGCGATCCGCCCCCAGTTGGAGTCGCGGCCGTAGAGCGCGGTCTTGACCAGCGGGGAGTTCGCGATCGCCCGCGCCACGCGCTCGGCCTCTTCCTCGCTCGCAGCCGCGGTCACCTCAACCCGTCCCACTCGCGTCGCCCCCTCACCGTCGGCGACGATCTCGAGGGCGAGCTGCAGGAGCACCGCGTCGAGCAGTCCCTCCGGAAGGGGGGCGCCCGCCGTGCCGGTCGCCTGGAGCAGCACCGTGTCGTTGGTGCTCATCTGCCCGTCGACGGTGATCCGCTCCATCGAGCCGGCCAACGCTGGGCGCAGGGCCGCACCAGGGTCCTCGACCTCGGCATCCGTCTGGACGAAGCAGAGCATCGTCGCGAAGCCCGGCTCGATCATCCCGGCGCCCTTCGCCTGCGCGGAGATCGTGACCCCGCCGGCGCGGACGGTGCAGCGCTTGGGGCCCTTGTCGGTGGTCATGATCGCCTGCGAGAAGTCCTCACCGCCACCCGGGGACAGGCCCTCGACGGCCTCGAGCACGCCCGCGGTGACCGCCTCGATATCAAGCGGGACGCCGATGGTCCCGGTCTCGGCGACGGCCACGGCGCGCGGCTCGACGCGCAAGGCCTCGGCGGCCGCGTCGCGCATCGCCAGAGCGTCGCGGTAGCCCTGCTCCCCCGTGGCCGCGTTGGCATTGCCCGAGTTGACGGCCACCGCCCGGATCGCCTTTGCGTCGCAGTCTTTGCGGCAGACCCGCACCGGCGCGGCGGCGGCCGCGTTTCGGGTCAGCGCGAGCGCCGAGCGGGCCTGCGGCTCGTCGCAGGCCAGCACTCCGACATCCGTCGCCCCCCCGCGCTTCAGCCCGCAGGCCACCCCCGCTGCGCGGAATCCGGGCGCAAGCTGGGCCGGATCGAGCTCCTCCACACCGTCCGGCGGGCTCGCCCAGCGCGAGGCGAAGAAGGTCCGGGTCGCCGGGCTCATGAGATGCCCTCGCCCTCCGGCAGCCCCAGCATCAGGTTGAGGTTCTGGATCGCCTGGGAGGCGGCGCCCTTCCAGAGGTTGTCGATCGAGGCGAAGGCCAGGACCCGGCCCGACGCCTCGTTCTGCGCCAGGTGGATCCGGCAGAGGTTCGTCTCGCGCACGCCGCTGACGCCGGGCGGCTCGGGCGTCACCTCCACGAACGCCTCGTCGCCGTAGCGTGCCTCGTACAGCCCGAGCAGCCTCGACATGTCGACGCCGTCGGCCGTCCGCACGTAACAGCTCACCAGCTCGCCCTGGTGGTACGGCATCAGGTGAGGTACGAAGGTGACGGGGAACGATCCGTTCCCACCGGCCAGCTCCCCGAGCTCCTGCGCGATCTCGGGGGTATGGCGGTGGGCGGTGACCTTGTAGGGACGCGTGTCGTCGTCCTCCTTCACCACGGCCATCTCCTCGGCCGCGGCCTTGCCCGCGCCCGAGATCCCTGACTTGGCGTCGATCACCACGTCCTCGACCAGGCCCTCGGCGGCAAGCGGCGCGAGCGCGAGCAGGCTCGCCGTCGGGTAGCAGCCGGGGCTGGCGACCAGGTCGGCGCCCGCGATCGCCTCGCGATGGAGCTCAGTCAGCCCGTAGACGGCATCCCGAAGCAACTCCGGCGCCCCGTGTTCGCCGTACCACCGGGCGTAGGTGTCGAGGTCGTGCAGGCGGAAGTCCGCAGAGAGATCGACCACCTTGACGTCCTGGCCCCGGAGCGCGGCCACGACCGGCGCCGCTGCCCGGTGCGGGTAGGCGACGATGGCGGCGTCGACGTCCGAGCCCTCCTCGGCGGCCGGCTCCTCGAGCAGGAGGTCGACGCCGTACTGCGGATAGAGCTCGTCGAGCCGCCTGCCCGCATCGGTGCGCGCCGTGACACGAGCGAGCTCCAGGCTCGGATGCCTCCTGACCAGTTCCGCCGCGAGCGCACCGGCGTAGCCGGATGCCCCCGCGACGAGGACGCGCTCACTCACGGAGCGATCCCCCGATCCTGCCGACGGCGTCCTCGATCGCCTGCCTGCGCTCGGTGACCTCCTCGTCGGTCAGGGTCCGGTCGGCGGCGCGGAAGCTGAGCCGCAGGGCCAGGCTCTTCCGCCCCTCGCCGACCTGCTCGCCGCGGTAGAGGTCGAAGACCTCGGCTGAGCGGAGCAGGTCGCCCCCGCCCTCGAGCACGGCGGCGCGGACCTCCGCCCCCGGCACGGATTCGTCGACGACGACGGCGATGTCCTGGTGGACCGCCGGATAGGAGATCACGTCCTCATAGGTCTCCTCGCCGATCGGCGAGGCGGCCACCAGGGGTGCGAGGCCCACCTCGAAAGCGGCCGCGGCGTCCAGGTCCCAGTCACGGCAGACGAGCGGATGGATCTCGCCGAGCCAGCCGATCTCCTCGCCATCGACCAGGACGCGGGCCGAGCGTCCCGGGTGCAGGAACGGCTGCTCCCCGGGCACCGCCTCGATCGTCACCCCGAGTTGCGCAGCCATCGCCTCGAGCAACGCCTTGAGCGAGTAGAAGTCGGCCGCCACCGCCTCTCCCCGCCAGCCGGCCGGCCGCAGCTCACCGACCGCGAGGGCGCCGATCCGCCAGGGCTCGAAGGCCGGCGCCGGTCTCTCGCCGACGAACTTGCCGGCCAGGACGCCGTCGTGCGGCGAGGAGCCCTCGCGCAGGTAGGCCCGCCCGGACTCGAAGAGCGCGACCCGCTCGGCGCCGCGGGCGACGTTGTAGCGGGCGTCATCGAGAAGCGACCCGATCAGCGCGGTGCGCTCGACCGAGTGCTCCGCCGACAGCGGGTTCGAGATGCCGATCGGCTGCGCGCGGCCGTCGTCGTCGGGAATTCGCTGGCGGCCCGGCATGCCGGGATCGGTCAGGCTGAGGTTCACGGCGGCGTCGAAGCCGAGGTCGCGCATCGCGTCCTCGGCGCGGCGGCGCAGGAGCTGCTCGCGGGTGAGGCGCCCCGCCTGGCCGCTGGTGCCGGGCAGCGTCGGCTCGAGGTTCGCGGCGTAGCCGTGGATCCGGCCAACCTCCTCTATCAGGTCCACCTCGCGAGTCACGTCGTAGTGGCGGTGAACCGGGACCGTTGCCTCCAGGTTCTCGCCCTCTCGCTGGACCTCGAACTCGAGCCGCTCGAGGTACTCGGCGCACTGGTCCGGGGTGATCGCCATGCCGAGGAGCCGCTCGACCCGCTCGTGGCGGAGCCCGATTCGGTGCGGCGCCGGGATCTCCGCGGCCTCGTCGATCGTCCCGGGCACGAGCTTCGCGCCGCACAGCTCCACCATCAGGCGCGAGGCGATGCGCTGCGCCCTGATCGCGAGCTCGGGATGGAGCTGCTTCTCGAAGCGGTTCGAAGCGTCCGAGCGCAGTCCGAGCTTGCGCGACGTGCGCAGGATGTTGACCCCGTTCCACGTCGCGACCTCGAGCAGGACCCGGGTCGTCGCGTCGGAGACCTCGGATACCTGGCCGCCCATGATCCCCGCGACGCCCGAGGGCCCGTTGCGGTCGCAAACCAGAACCATCTCCTCGTCGAAGGTTCGCTCGACGCCGTCCAGCGTCGTCAGCTTCTCCCCCGGCTCCGCCGTCCTGACGATCAGCTCGCCGTCTGGGACGCGGTCGAGATCGAAGGCGTGCAGCGGCTGCGCGGTCATCAGCATCACGTAGTTGGTGATGTCGACGACGTTGTTGATCGGGCGCATGCCCGCGCCGATCAGGCGCGCCTTCAGCCAGAGCGGCGACGGCCCGATCTGCACGTCGGTGAAGACGCGGGCGGTGAAGCGCGGGCAGAGCTCCGGTACCTCGACCCTCACCGAGGCGTAGTCCGTGACCTCACCCTCCCCCGTTTCATCGGCGTCCGTCTCCCACGGCGCCTCCGCCAGCTCCGCGCCGGTCACCGCGTGGACCTCCCGCGCAACGCCGTAGATCCCGAAGCAGTCCACCCGGTTCGAGGTCGGCTCGAGCTCGATCACCGGATCAGAGACCGGGATCACGTCGGAGAGGGGTGTGCCGGGGGCGACTCCGTCTTCCGCCAGGACCGCGATGCCGGCCGCGTCGTCGCCGATCTCGAGCTCCGCCTCCGAGAGGATCATCCCGTCCGACTCGACGCCCCGGAGCTTCGCCTTGCCCAGCCTGGTCCCATCGGGCATCACCGCGCCGGGCAGCGCCACGGGAACCGTCTGGCCGGCCGCGACGTTGGGTGCACCGCAGACGATCGTCCGCGGCCCGTCGCCGGCGTCCACCTCGCAGACGCTGAGCCGCTCGGCGTCGGGATGCCTCTCGACGGAGAGCACCTTCCCCACGACGAAGGCGTCCGGCGAGGGTGCGCCGACGTGGCTGATCCGCTCGACCTCGATCGAGTGCATGGCGAGCTCGTCCGCCAGCTCCTCGACGGAGAGGCCGGGATCGCAGTAGGAGCGGAGCCAGGAGCTCGGCGCCCTCATCGGAACTGCTCCAGCACCCGGACGTCGTTCTCGAAGAACTTCCGCAGGTCGGGGACGCCGTACTTGAGCATCGCGATCCGCTCGATGCCCATCCCGAAGGCGAAGCCCTGGACCTCCTCGGGGTCGTACCCGTGCTGGGCGACGAACCCGTAGACGTTCGGGTCGACCATGCCCGCGCCGAGGATCTCGATCCAGCCGATGCCCTTGCAGAGCGGGTCGCGCGAGCCGTCGAGCAGCTTCCCGGTGCCGCCGCAACGGAAGCAGGAGACGTCGACCTCGACGCTCGGCTCCGTGAAGGGGAAGAACCCGGGCCGGAAGCGCGTCTCGCGCTCCGGGCCGAAGATCGCGCGGGCGAACTCGTCAAGGGTCCCCTTCAGGTCCGCGAGGGTGATGTGCGTCGCGACGGCGAGCCCCTCGACCTGGTGGAAGATCGGGCTGTGCGTCGCGTCGAAGGGATCCGAGCGATAGCAGCGGCCCGGGACGACGATGAAGATGGGCGGCGGCTGGGACTCCATCGACCGGACCTGCATCGGGGAGGTGTGCGTCCGCAGGACGACGTCCTCGGGGCCGGGCGGGAGCTCGTCGCCGTTCGAGGAGATCCGGAGGTCCGCGCGCAGCGTCGACGGGTCGACGTAGAAGGTGTCCTGCTCCATCCGGGCGGGGTGCCCGGGCGGGTGGTTGAGCGCCGTGAAGTTGTAGTAGTCGAGCTCCACCTCGGGACCCTCCATCACCCGATAGCCGAGGCCGATGAAGATGTCCTCGATCTCGCGCTGGGTGCGGATCAGCGGGTTCAGGGCGCCAACCGGGACCGACGGCGATCCCGGCAGCGTCACGTCGATCGCGTCCTCGGCGAGCCGTGTCCCGAGCTCACTCGCGTCGAGCTCCGCTCCGCGGTTCTCCAGCAGGCCCTCGAGCTCCCGGCGGGCCTCGTTGCCGGCCTTGCCGACCGGGCCGCGCTCGTCGGCGGGCAGCTCGGCGATGCCGCGCAGGATCCGGGTGAGCTCGGCCTTCCGGCCGAGGAAGCGGACCCGGAGCTCCTCGAGCTCGGAGGTGCTCCCCGCGGACCCGATGGCCTCGGACGCCTCGGCTCTCAGCTGTTCGATCCGGTCAGTCGCCATGGGAATCCCGAGCATTTAAGGGGTTGCCGCTCGGCTTCGGCTGCGGGTCACCCTCGCATAACCGGTGAAGGGCGATCGCAGCCGCCGCCGCGACGTTCAGCGACTCGGCCTGATCGCGAAGCGGAATGGTCACCTGCACGTCGCACCGCTCGATGGTCGCCTCCGGCAGCCCCTCCCGCTCGGCGCCGAGACAGACGGTCGCCATCCCGTCGAGCGCCGCGAGCGGCTCGCCGCCGTGGGCGACCAGCGCGGCCCGGGGCGCCGGCGTGGCATCGATTCCGCCGCGGAGCAGCGGCTCGGCGAAGACCGCGCCCATGCTCGCCCGAACCGCCTGCGGACCGTACGGGTCGGCGCAGTCGGGTCCGAACACGACGGATCCCCCAAGCAGGGCATGGGCGGTGCGGATCACCGTGCCGACGTTGCCGGGATCGGAGACGCCGTGCAGGTGGACGCAGGGGGCCACCGCCCCCTCGGCCCACGCCTCGCGCCATACCCCGATCGCACGGGTGCCCGAGCCGAGCTTGGAGAAACGGGCGAGCAGCGCCGGCTCGACC
>DATIDP010000084.1:0-40151 GCA_035456265.1 Solirubrobacterales bacterium
TACAAGCACGGCGTCGAGGACCTGCTCCCCGACGAGATCGAGCTGGTCCATGGTCCGGGCTGCCCCGTCTGCGTGATCCCGATGGGTAGGCAGGACGACGCGATCTCGATCGCGGAGCGTCCCGAGGTGATCTTCACCACCTTCGGCGACATGATGCGAGTGCCGGCGACCAAGGGGTCACTGCTCGACGCCAAGGCCCGCGGCGCCGACGTGCGGATGGTCTACTCGCCGCTCGACGCCCTCAAGATCGCCCGCGAGAACCCCGACCGCGAGGTGGTCTTCTTCGCGATCGGCTTCGAGACCACCACGCCCTCAACGGCTCTGACCCTGAAGAGGGCGCGGGCCGAGGGAATCCGGAACTTCTCGCTGTTCTGCAATCACGTCACGATCATCCCGGCGATCCGAGCGATCCTCGACTCCCCGGACCTGAGGCTGGACGGCTTCGTCGGCCCCGGGCATGTCTCGACCGTGATCGGGCTGCGCCCCTACAGGTTCATCGCGCGGGACTTCGGCAAGCCTGTGGTCGTCTCGGGCTTCGAGCCGCTTGACGTTCTGCAGGGCGTCTACATGATCCTGCGGCAGCTCAGCGACGGACGCTCGGAGGTCGAGAACCAGTACAGCCGGGTGGTGCGCGAGCAGGGCAACCCGTTGGCGCTGAGGGCCATCGCTGAGACGATGGAGCTGCGGACCACCTTCGAATGGCGCGGCCTCGGCTTCATCTCCCAGAGCGCCCTCAAGCTCCGCGAGGAGTTCGCAGACTGGGACGCGGAGGTCCGCTACGAGATCCCTGGGGTCCGAGTTGCCGACCCGAAGGCGTGCCAGTGCGGCGAGGTCCTGAAGGGCGTGATCAAGCCCTGGGAGTGCAAGGTCTTCGGCACCGCCTGTACCCCCGACCATCCGATCGGCACCTGCATGGTCTCCTCCGAGGGCGCCTGCGCCGCCTACTTCAACTACGGCCGCCACGCCGGGCGCCGCCCGCGCGAGACGACGCCGGCCTGATGACGGGGAACGGTTCCCGGGCGGGTCGCTCCGAGGAGGAGGTTCTCGACGCGATCGAGGAGCGCCGCCGTCGGCCGCGCCGCAAGCTTCTCGACGAGCAGATCACGCTCTCTCACGGCGCCGGTGGCAAGTCGAGCCATGACCTGGTCGAGGCCCTCTTCCTGCGGAAGCTCCGTAACCCGCTGCTCGAGCCGCTCGCCGACTGCGCGACGATCGCAAACGGCGGGGCTCGACTCGCCTTCACCACCGACTCCTTCGTGGTCCGTCCGCTCTTCTTCCCGGGAGGTGACATCGGCGAGCTGGCGATCAACGGCACCGTCAACGACCTGGCGATGGCCGGAGCGCGTCCGATCGCTCTTTCCGCGGGCTTCATCGTCGAGGAGGGCCTCCCGGTGGCCGACCTCGACCGGATCGTGTCCTCGATGGCAGAGGCAGCCGAGGCCGCGGGCGTTCAGGTTGCGACCGGCGACACCAAGGTGGTCGAGCGGGGGAAGGCCGACGGGCTCTACATCAACACGTCGGGTGTGGGCCGGATCGAGCACTCGCTCGACCTCGGTCCGGGCTCGATTCAGGTCGGCGATCGCGTCATCGTCTCTGGCCCGATCGGAGACCACGGAATGGCGATCATGATCGCCCGCGGCGACCTGGCTCTGGAGGTGGAGCTCGAGTCCGACACCGCTCCGCTCAATGCGCTCGTCGCGACATTGCTCGATGCGGCAGACGGCGTTCGATGCCTCCGCGACCCGACCCGCGGCGGCCTCGCAACCATCCTCGCCGAGCTCGCCCTGTCCGCCCAGCTCGGGATCTCGATCGACGAGGCGTCCCTGCCGATCCGCCCGGAGGTCAACGGCGCCTGCGAGATCCTCGGCATCGACCCGCTCTACGTCGCCAACGAGGGGAAGCTGGTCGCCATAGTCGCGCCTGAGGCCGAGGAGGACGCAGTTGCCGCCCTCCGCTCCCATCCGCTGGGCGCCGCCGCGGTCACCGTCGCGGAGGTCCGCCCCGACCCTCCGGGCCTCGTCCTCCTCGAGACCTCGTTCGGCGGCTCGCGGGTGGTCGACATGCTGGCCGGCGATCCTTTGCCGAGGATCTGCTGAGCGATGCCGGATGCTCCGCAGTTCTGCCCCTGGTGCGGCACGCCGATCGGTTACGAGGCGCACGAGCACGAGCCGCGCTACGAAACGCTTGCGGAGCGGGCCCGTGCCGAGGGCAAGGACCCGCCGCCGCTGCCGAAGCGGGTGGAGAACATGCTCTCCGGCGAGTCGTTCGCCGGCATCTGTCCCGGCTGCAAGCGCATCAACCACCTCGTCTCCCACCGAGCCCGCGAATGAATGCCCAGGAGGGCTCGGGTGTGATGCGGGTCAAGACCGAGTTGGTGCTGGAGCAGCTTGTCTCACGCGTTATCGGGCGCGCGCTCGAACTCCGCAGCGCGGAGCTGGACCCCGCAAGTGAGGCGGTGCTCGCCGAAGCTCCGGAGCCGCAGGCCCTTGCCCGCCTCGGCTACGCGAGCCGCAGGGCTGAGGCCGAGATGTTCGAGCCGGCGCGAAATTCAATGCCCTGGCTGGAGGAAAAGCTTCGAGAGGGATCTGGTTCAGCGGACATCGCCGAGATTGCCCGCGAGCTCGCGGCGGACGAGCCGGATGAGAAGCCGGCACCCGGCGAGGGCAGCTGGCGAGTGCCTGGGCCCGGCGGCCACGTACGCCACTATCTCGCCCTGGCCGCAGCCGATGAGGTCGTCCATGGTGACTCGAACGGCACACCGCCTGCGTCCCGCGAGCTCTCTGCCGGAGAGGCGAAGCGCTGCTTCCTCTATGGGTTCTACGCCCGCTGCTGCGAGGAGGTTTCGCCCACGACTTCGGCAGATGACTCGCTTCGTGATTGATGCCGGCGGAGCCACCGGCACTCGGTAGGCTCTCGGAAGGGTGAAGAGGTCATGATCCCCGTGGTTGCCCATTTCACGGTGGCCGAGCTGCCGGGCACGCTGGCGATCCTGGTGTTCGGAGTCGTCCTCGGTGCCGCCGTCGCGGAGCGCCGAATCGACGCCTTGACGATCGGCATCACGGCCTTTTGTGGCCTGGCAGCCGTGGGATCAGTCCTGGATCACTTCAACGACGTGCCGACGGCCTGGAAGACTGCTGCTGACGGTGCCTTCCTTTTCGGCGGGATGGTGTTGCTGGCGGTAATAGTCGCGGGTCGCTCTCATGGCAATGAGCCGCAGCGCCTGCGAGGCGACCGGTAGGCGCGGACCCCGAACCCTTCCTAACGCGAGCGGCTCGAGCCTACCGGGGTGTTGACGAGCTCGAGGTCGCTCAGCAGCTGGCGGGCCATCTCGTCGGCGATGATCTGCTGGAGTTCGGCTTCCACCGGATCGGGACCTGAGGGCGCCGGATCTCTGATAGCAGCATTCGGGTCGGGACCGCTTCGCCAGAGGTAGATCACGAAGGCAAGCAGTCCGCCGCCTGCGATCAGGATCAGTGCCATTGCCAGAAGTCCAATCGTGGGCACGTCTGCGGGGCCCACTCTGGTACTCGAACCGATCGCGCCGAGCACTTGGCGCGGAACACTGCCCGACTCCTCCCTTGTCCTTGACGCCTTGGCCGCAGCGGATCCCGAACTTGGTTCGGTTGGTCGTGGCGCGCTTCCAACCGCGTCCGCCGGAGCGGAACCCACCGCCGAGCCGGTCGCCGCTGAATCATGCCGCTGCTTCTTCGCCGCCTGCTTTGCGATCTGGATCGGCGGAGCCGGGCGATGATGGCGATGATGGCGCCGCGCCGCGGGCGGCTGGCTTTCAATCGGTGCCGCCGTTTCCTTCGGCGGCGTTGCCGCAGGTGGTGTCACCGGCTTCGGGGGCACGTACTCCAGCGAACGGGAAGGGTCCTGGCTGTCGTTGTCAGCAGCGTGGAACGTCTTCCCGAAGCCCGTGACCGTAACGGCCTCGCCGCCGAAGTCCGGCATCGTGAACGTTCCGCTGACCCCGTTGAAATTCGTCTGGTTAGTGCCGCTGGCGACCGTGCGGCCATCGAGCTCGATGCTGTAAGTCGCGCCGGGCTCGATGCCGCTGATGCTGAACGAAACCGTGTCGCCTGGTCCCCCGCTGCTCGGACTGAACGTCAGCGACGCCGTCGCGCAGGCGGAAGCGCTTGCCGCAAAGGAGAGTAGGGCGACGATGCTGATCAGAACACCCAGCCGAAGGCGTCTATGCACTCAACCTCTCCTTCCCAAACCCCGGGGACGCGCCGACGATACCGGAGCCTCCGGGCTATGTCACTTCTTCTTCTTCGCGACCTTCACCTTGACGATGTTGGAATCGGAGCCGCCGCACGTAGGCGTCGCGTCCACGTGGGCCATGTAGACGAAGGCCTTCTTCGCCTTCACCTTGGTGCTGAAAGCGCCGCCTCCGTCGGTGGTCGCCGTGGCGAACGGAGCAAAGGCCGTGCTCCCGGGCTTCGCCCGCTCGAGGCTGACGATCTGGCCGGCAGCGCACGAAGCGTTCACTGGTGAGGTGAGCGTCCCTCTCAGGCCGACCTTCTTGCCCTTTTTCACCCTGTTCTTACTCGCCACCAGGCTGATGCCACGTCCGGCTTGGACAACCGCCGGTCCCTCGGGCGGCGGGGGCGTAACCTGAGTGTTGTTGCTTCGGAAGATGTAGACGCGGCCCGTGTCCGCACAGAGCGCGGGAGGTGCCGGACAGCCACCTCCCGAGTGCGCCTCGTCGAACAGGCCAGCCCCCACAGCGAAGTCGAGGAAGCCGTCTCCGTTCAGGTCGCCAAGGGGCGCGAGCGAGGTGCCGAAGCCCAGCCCGGCCTGCTGGTCGGGTGCCTGGATGTCGAGCAACGAGACCTCGTGGATCGGGTCGAAGATGTGGACGTCGTTGATCACGTCCGGGTTCGTCCCGGGATTGTGCGGGCCGTACGCCCCGATCAGGATCTCGTTACGGCTGTCCCCAAAGACGTTGCCGATCCCGGCCGAGGAGGTGCCGAAGTCCTCGCTCGGATGCGGGGTCGGATCAACCATGGTCGAGAAGCTGATCGAGTTCGGGCTGCCGCTCTGCCTGAAGGCGCCGTTCATCACGTATCCCTTGCCGCCGCCCGTGTGCGGGTTGTTCTGGCGCATCGCCGCCTGGTACAGATCGGGAGCGGTCGACTGGCCGACGTCTCCAATCGCCGGCTGGTTGTAGTTGCTGAACCCGAAGAGCGACGCGGGCTGGGGCTCGGGATGGCGATAGCTGATCAGCACGGTGCCCTTACTGCCATCGAACAGCGGCACGACACCGGCGTCCATCATCCCGAAGTCGTCAGTGCGGTGTGAGGAGATCGCCACATCCGGGAGGCCGTCAAGCGTCGCGTTGCCGGCCGCGTCCGGGCACGCTCGACCCACTCCGGGCGACGTCGTGCACTGGCCGAGATCGCCGACCGGCTCGATCGAGTAGCCGAGGTTCTCCCGGTTGTTGTTGACGGGCTGCGTGAGATCATCAGCCTGCGCAGCGGGGTTCTTGATCGTCATGTCCGGTGTGTTGTCGGGTGTGGCGGGGTCCGAGCCGATCCACGACTCCCCGTAGTAGACGTACGCCCGCCCCGCCTGGAGACATGAAGTCGCGGCGGATGTCGCGCACTGGGAGTCCGGGTTGGCAGAGGTTCCGTTCTCCCAGAAGTCGGAGGCGTCGACGATCACGTCCGGCTCGCCACCCCCGTTCATGTCGCCGATCTGGACCGCAGCTGGCGGTGCGGCGTTGCCCGTCCCGTAGGGGCTTGACGGGTTGAGGATCGTGCGGCCAAGCGCCGGTTTGCGCTGGCTTGCTGGGGCCGTCGTCGTGAGGAACGTGACGTCCGCGGCCGGCATGTCGAGCCGTTTCAGGACGGCGCCCGTCGCGCCGTCGATCACGTAGCCGCGGCCGATGTCCTGCACCCCGCCGATGTCCTGGCCAAGAGCGCTCACGAGGACCTCAGGAGTGCCGTCGGGGGTCGTCGTCACGTCGGGCGCGGGGCAATCGTTGCCCGCGCCGGGGTTGCTCGTGCAGCGCCCGATGTCGGGCAATGCACCAACGTAGCTTCCAAAGCTGGGGAGGGTGCCGAGGTCACCGGTTCCGTCGGGGGAGCTGATGCTCCGGATCGTGGAGCCGTCGGCGCCGCTGAGCTCGAAGATCGTCCCGGCGCTGCCGCCGTGCTCGTCGGTGCCGATCACGATGTCGTCCTTGCCGTCACCGTTCAGATCCCCGGGGCTGACCATCGCGATCCCGAAGTCACCTCCAACCGTGACGTTGGGACTGTCGACTTTCTGCACGCCGTATCCGAGGGGGAGAGCCGCCACGGCCGTCGACGCAGAGAACAGCGCAGCGACAGCGGCGACCACCGCGGCGATGAGCAGCGATCGGGTACGACGTGACATGAGAATCCTCTCCTCGACTCCCTGACTTATGCGCCCACCCTATGCCCCTATATGCGCGGCGGTAAGTGCACCGCGCACCTAGGCTGATTGGGGCTGAATCTAGCCCGAGGACGGCAGCTAGCCCCAGGGCATCTGCTCGTAGCCCGAGTCGACCGGCACGCCGATCAGGAGCGCGCGCACCGTCCCGTCGGAGTCGTTGCGGATCGTGCGCTTCACCTCGGGCGCGTAGCGCACGTACGTCCCAGCCGAGGCCTCGTGGTCCTCGCCGTCGCAGACGACCGTCGCCTGGCCGTCGAGGATGATGAAGACCTCCTCCTGGTTGTCGCCGGTGTGGTCGTGCTCCGGGATCTGGCCCCCCGGGGCGATGTCGACCACGTTGAAGCCGAACGCCTCCGCTCCGAGTGACTTGCGCGCGAGCCGCCAGGTCGCGTTGCCGCTTCCCTCCATCTCCTCGAACTCGTCGACGCTCTTGATCGTGTAGCCGTCGGGCATCTCTCCTCCTCCTCGCGTTCCCCTTGTCTCACAGGGTGCGTCGAACATATCCTCCCCACCCGTGGGAGACGACTCCGCGCAGAGTCTCGAGGACGTCATCGCCCGTTACAACGAGGCGTGGAACGGCCACGACCTCGACGCGATCATGTCGTTGCACGCTCCCGACATGGTCTTCGAGAACCACACGGCCGGCGAGTCGGCCCAGGGTGAGGAGGTCCGCGAGCACATCGGCGCGATCTTCGACACCTGGCCCGACATCCGCTTCGAGACCCGCCGGCTCTACGTGCGCGACGGCGTGGTCGCGCAGGAATGGACCGCCACCGCGACCCACACGAACACGATGCGGCGCGGCGAGCTGGTCGCCGAGCCCACCGGCAGGAAGGTGGAGTGGCGCGGGGTCGACGTCATCCCGTTCGAGGACGGCAAGGTGAAGCGCAAGGACGTCTACTCGGATTCGGTCTCGATCCTCCGCCAGGTTGGCCTGCTCGACTGAGCGGCCGATGCCAGTAGCCCCCCACGCTGCCCCCACCGCTCCTGGGGTTCCACGGGGCCGTCCGAATCAGCGGCGATGCAGCGCCCAGCCGGCGATCGCCGCAGCACAGGCCACGAGGACGCCTGCCGAGACCAGCGCCGCGCCGGAGCGCTCCGGGTCTCCCATGATCGAGTCGCGGGCCCGCGAGGAGAGCACCGAGCCCGCCGACGCCCATGACATGACGGAGCCGGCCGATCCCGCGGAGGCGACGGAGAACGCCGAGCCCGCCGATCCGATCGACCCGATCGAGGCGAACGATCCGACGGATCCGATCGAGAGGGCGGAGCCCTTGGAGGCGATCGAGAGAAACGAGTCCTCCGACCAGAGCGAGAGCGAGCCGTCGGCGCTCACAGCTCGGGGACGTCCGCGCCCGTGGGAGAGAACGGGACGCGGCGCACCTCCGCCCAGTCCCCCACCTTCTCGGTGAGTTTCTTCATGACGTCCCCGGTGCTCTGCCAGAAGGTCCAGACGAGCACCGTCGGCCCCGCCCCGGAGATCGTCGCTCCGATCGCCCCCATCCGAGGCGCCTCCTGGACGATCTCCATCGAGCGCGGATACAGATGCGCCCGGTGTGGCTGATGGAGCCGGTCCGAGAGCCCTCGGCCGATCAGGGTGAGGTCCGAGCGCTCGATGCCAAGCACCAGCTCCGCCGCGGCAGAGACGTTCGCAACCGCATCGACCAGTCGGACCTCGTCGGGGATCGCCAGGCGCGCCTCCTCGGTGGGCACCTGCTCATCCGGGATCACCACCAAGCCCTCGACTCCCTGTGGCGGGTCGAGCCGGGTCGCGGTCACGGCGCCGTCGTCGTCGGCACAGACGACGAAGCCGCCGTAGAGGGCGGCCGCGACATTGTCCGGATGCCCCTCCAGCTCGGCCGCCTTGACGAGGACGTCCTCGGGCTCCTGGGCGAGCTCGTAGAGATGGTCCGCCGCGAGCAGTCCCGCCACGATCGCCGCTGCGCTCGAGCCGAGCCCGGCCGCGAGCGGGATCTCACTCTTGATCCGAAACGTGATCCCATCGGCGGGTCGCAGCGCCTCGAAGGCCTGCACACAGAGATTCGATCGGTCCAGCGGAACGCTGAGGCCGTCCGCCTCGACCGAGAACGAGCCAACCTCCTCGACCTCCAGTTCGAGGTGCATGGCGAGCGCCGCCCCCAGCACGTCGTACCCCGGGCCGAGGTTGGCCGATGAGGCCGGCACCTTGACCAGCCTTCGTCGCGCGGTCACGGGCCGGAGGCTATCCGGCTCAAGAGACGCGCTATGAGCCCAGGATCTTGGCCTTCTGCTGCTCGAACTCCGCGTCGGTGAGGGCGCCGGAGTCCCTGAGCTTCGCGAGCCGCTCGAGCTCGGCGATGTGGTCGCCGGAAGGCGCGGGTGCGGGAGCCGGGGTGAAGCCCGAGTCGCCGACGGGCTCGTTCGCCTGGGAGATCAGGTCTCCCATCTGCTGTATCTGCCCCCTGAAGCCCGGCATGTACCGGGCTTCCTCCTGCTGCTGGCGCTGAAGCTCCTTGGCCTGCTTGGTCAGGCTCGACAGGTCCTTCATCGACTTGAACAAACCCCACTCTCCCTCTCCTTCCGTGTCCCCTGTGAAGTGGGTTTGACTCTCCCGGGGTGCCTAGTCGAAGACGGCCCTCTCGACCGCCCACAGCTCGGCCTTGCAGCCGGTCACGGCGGGCGCCTTGCCGATCGCGCTGTCCGGATCCTTGAGGCCGTGCCCGGTGAGGACGCAGACGACCGTCTCGGGCTGGTCCATCCCATCGGCGACCGGCAGCCCGTGGGCCAGGAGGCCGGCGACCGAGGCCGCCGAGGCCGGCTCGCAGAAGACGCCCTCGCTGGAGGCGACCCAGTGGTAGGCCTCGAGGATCTGCTCGTCGCTGACGGCCGCGACCCTCCCCCGCGAGGCGGTGAACGCGTTCATCGCCTCCTCCCAGCGCGCCGGATTCCCGATCCGGATCGCCGAGGCGACGGTCTCGGGGTTCTCGATCGGGTGGCCCTCGACCAGCGGGGCCGCCCCCGCGGCCTGAAACCCGTAGAGGATCGGCGAGGCCCCGTATTCCTGAAAGCCCGCCCACCAGGAGGTGACATTTCCGGCGTTGCCCACCGGAATGGCGAGTGCGGCGGGTGCGTACCCCAGCTCGTCGCAGGTCTCGAAGGCGGCGGTCTTCTGCCCCTCGATCCGATACGGGTTCACCGAGTTGACGAGCTCGACCGGGTGCTTCTTCGCGATCTCCCGGACGATCTCGAGGGCCTGGTCGAAGTTCCCCTCGAGGGCGATCACGCGGGCGCCGTGCATGAGCGCCTGGGCGAGCTTGCCGATCGCGATCTTGCCCTCCGGGACGATCACGGCCCCGCGGATGCCCGCCCGAGCTGCGTAAGCGGCGCAGCTGGCGGCGGTGTTGCCGGTCGAGGCGCAGATGATCGCCTCCGCCCCGGCGCCCTTCGCCCGTGAGACGGCCACGGTCATCCCCCGGTCCTTGAAGCTGCCGGTCGGGTTGGAGCCCTCGAACTTGAGATAGACCTCCGCGCCCACACGGTCGGAGAGCCGCGGCGAGTGAATCAGCGGCGTCGAGCCCTCGTTCAGCGTGACCACCGGATCTCCCTCCTCGAGCGGGAGACGGTCGCGGTAGCGATCGATCAGGGGGGTCGGCATCAGCCGAACTCTTCCTCGATCACCCTGATCGAGCGGGGCGGCGATCGCAGGAAGTCGAGCTCGGCGATCCTCTCGAGCGCCGCGCCGAAGCGCTTCTCGGAGACCGGGTGCATGACCATGATCAACTGCGCCTCACCCCCGAGTCCCCGCTGGACGACGCTGCGCACCGAGACCTCGTTTTCGCCGAGAACCTTCGCGACCTGAGCGAGCACGCCCGGGCGGTCGTCGACCTCGAGGTGGAGGTAGAACGCCATCTCGACGTCCTCGGCGATGGCGAGATTCGAGTTCTCCTCGAAGAGCGGGGAGCCGCCGGAGATCACCGAGACGACGTCACCGAGGACGGCCGAGGCCGTCTCGGGCCCGCCGGCACCGGGTCCCGACATCGTGATCTCCGTGATCGCCGGGGACTCGACCATCACGGCGTTGAAGGGGCCCTCGATCGGTGAGAGCGGGTGCCCCGGATAGAGGAAGCAGGGGAAGACGCGCACGCTGATCGCTCCGTCGCCCACCCGCTCCGCCACACCGAGCAGCTTCAGCGAGAGGCCGAGCTCCTTGGCGTACGCGAGATCGTCGGGCTTGATCCGCTCGATCCCCTCATACGGAACGTCCTCGAGCTCGACCGGGGCACCGAAGGCGAGCCGCGCGAGGATCGCCATCTTGGCGGCCGCATCGGCTCCGCCGACGTCCTCAGTCGGATCGGCCTCCGCGTAGCCCAGGTCCTGTGCCTGCCTCAGAGCCTCCTCGTAGGAGAGGCCGCCGCGGGCCATCTCCGTGAGGATGTAGTTGGTCGTCCCGTTGACGATGCCGAAGACCTTCTCGATCGGGATCGCGCCGAGGCTCTCCTGGACCACCCGGATCACCGGGATCGCTCCGGCGACCGCCGCCTCGAAGCGCAGCTGCGCACCGCTCTCGCGGGCCGCGGCGACCAGCAGATCCCCGTGCTGGGCGAGGAGCTGCTTGTTCGCCGTGACCACGTGCTTTCCGCTTCGAAGCGCGCGCGTGACGTAGTCCAGCGCGGGGTCGGTGCCACCGATCAGCTCGACGATGATCTCGCTCGCCCCCAGGATCTCGTCGAAGTCGCCCTGCTTCGAGCTCAGGACTCCGGCGACCTCCGGACGGCGGCCCGAGACCTCCTCCACCATGTCGGCGCGCTGCTCGAGCAGCTCGCGAAACGCGCCGCCCACCGTTCCCCTACCGAGGATCCCGACCCTGACCGCTTCAGCCATCACTCGTCCCTGCTGAGCAGGTCGTCCCAGGTTTCCCGGCGGACGACCACCCGGGCCTCCCCGTCGCGGCAGAAGATCACCGGGGGACGCGCCTTGCCGTTGTAGTTGTTCGCCATCGCGTATCCGTAGGCGCCTGTCGCCGGCGTCACGAGCACATCGCCGACGCGGGGGGCGGCGAGCTCCGTGTCGCGGACCAGGACATCGCCGGACTCGCAGTGCATCCCCGCGATCGTCGCAAGGGTGTCCGGCTGCTCGCCGGACCGGTCGGCGATCACCGCCTCGTAGTGGGCGCCGTACAGCATCGGCCGCAGGTTGTCGGACATGCCGCCGTCGACGGCGACGTATGTGCGGACGCCCGGGATCTCCTTCACGGTCCCGACCCGGTAGGCCGTGATGCCCGCGTTGCCGACCAAGGAGCGGCCCGGCTCGACCACGATCCGCGGCACGGGGTCGAAGACCTGCTCGACGCCCCGCACCTTGACGTCGACGTAGGCCTGGATGGACGGGGGCTCGTCCGTGTCGAGGTACGCGATGCCCAGGCCCCCGCCGACGTTGAGCAGCTCCGGCTCGAGTTCCACGGCGTCGCAGAAGTCGGCGATCACCTCGATCGCCTTGACGTACGGCTCCAGCTCGAAGATCTGGGAGCCGATGTGGGCGTGGAGCCCGACCAGCTCCAGGTGCTTGGACTCCCGCACCCGCTCGACCGCCTGTTCGGCGAGCCGGTCGGCGAGCCCGAAGCCGAACTTCGAGTCGAGCTGCCCGGTCTGAACGTAGTCGTGGGTGGAGGGCTTGATGCCGGGGGTGACGCGAATGAGCACTCGCTGAGGCCGGTCCAGCAGCCTCTCCGCCAGCTCGATCTCGTCGAAGGAGTCGAGGATCAGATGACCGACCCCGGATTCGAAGGCGTAGCGGAGCTCGGCCTCGGTCTTGTTGTTGCCGTGGAGGTGGATGCGGGCGGGATCGAATCCGGCGGCCAGCGCGACGTGAAGCTCGCCGCCCGAAGCGACGTCGACCGAGAGCCCCTCCTCGCGCATCACCCGGTAGGCCGCGGTCGCCGGGAATGCCTTGCTGGCATAGATCACCTCGAACGCATCCGTTCTCTGCTCGAAGGCACGGACGTACTCGCGTGCCCGCTGGTGCATGTCCTCCTCCGCGTAGATGTAGGCCGGCGTGCCGAATTGCTCGGCGAGCTCGAGGACGTCGCAGCCGGCGACCTCGAGGTGCCCGCGCTCGTTGACGCGCGATCCCGCCGGATAGACCGGCGAGGCGGCGATCGGATCGGCGGTGGCCACCGACCCTGGGTTGTCCGCGGGTGAGCTCATGGGAGAGGCAATTCTGACGGGAACGGCCAGAATCCCCGCAATGGAGCGCTCCGCCCCACGGCGCCCCGATCGCCAGGGCCGGTCGACCGGTCTCGCCTACGCGCTCTGGCTGCCCGACGATCCGCCGCCTTGGCCGGCCGTCGTGATCGTGCACGGCGCCGGTTCGCGCAAGGAGAACCACGCCGACTTCGCTCGGCTGGCTACCGCAGCCGGTTGGGCCGCGCTGGCCTTCGACCTGCCGGGCCACGGTGACTCCGAGCCGCCGATGTCAGGCGCCGCGGTCGCAGATCTGATCGCGATGGCGGCGCTGCTCGGCTCGCAGGAGGGCGTCGACGCGCGCCGGGTTGCGGTGCGCGGATCCAGCCTCGGGGGCTTCCTCGCCATCACGGCCGCCGCCGCATCCTCGAGGATCGCAGGCGTGATCGCCATCTGCCCGCCGAGTCAGGACCAGCTCGCCGGCGGACTGCGTCGCGGGAATCTCGAGATGCGGGTCGACGATCCGCTCGGGCTCGAGGCCTGGCTGATGGCCCAGGACATCGGCGGGTCCGTGGACCGCATCGCCCCGCGTCCCCTGATCCTGATGCACGCCGAGGGCGACACCCAGGTGCCCAGCGACCACTCGGAGGAGCTCTACGAACGGGCGGGGGAGCCGCGCAAGCTCGTCATCGTCCCGGGCGGCGCGCACCGGACGGTGCAGCACGATGCCGAGCTCCAGGGCATGGCGCTGCGCTGGCTGGAGCGCGAGCTCGCCGCCGGCAGGCCGAGCCTCTGACGGAGGCTAGTCCCGGCCGTGGGATCCACGGCCGCGGCCGCGGCCGGGCGATGAGCTCGAGCCGCGGCTCGAGGATGAGGGCGACGAGTAATCGCCTCGGTTCCGCGAACGGCCCCTGCCGCGACAGTTGCCGTTGCCATCGGAGCTGCCGTCATCGCCCGATCCACTCGACGGGGGCGTCGGCGGGACCGGGGCGCCGGTCGACTGATCAGGGTTGCTGCCGCTCCAGGTTCCGTTCCCGTGACCATTGCCATTGCTGTTGTCGTGGCCATTGCCGTTGCCGTGGCCATTGCCGAGGCTCGGCGGGGAGGGCTTGTCGGTGCGGCCGTCCTCGCGGCCGCTGGGAGCCTTCGGCGTGTTGTCGCCGGGGATGGGCTCACCGGTCGCCGGCGGGGGTCCACCGCTGCCGCCGGGGCTGGGAGGAGTCGAGGGCGTGCTGCCGGTCGGCGCCGGACCGCCGGCCCCCAGGTTTCCGCCCGCGAAGCCGCCGCCCTGCTTGCCGCCGTTGTCGCCACCGCCGTTGCCGCCGCCGTTGCCGCCGCCGCCGTTGCCGCCGCCGGCTCCCACGTCGACGGTCGCCGAGGCGAGCTGTCCCGAGGCGGCGCTCACCGGTGCGGTCGCGCCGGCACCGCCGCCTCCCGAGGGGGGAGTCGCGGCGCTCAGCTCGACGTTGCCACCGCCTGACGAGATGCCGGCGGCCGACGGCCAGACGTTGAACGAAACAACCCCGAGAAGGGTGACGAAGACGATCGCCGCCCCCGCGAGGATCCCGCCGGAGGCGCCGATGCCAACGATGAAGCTCTCTGATGTCCGGCTTGCCGCGTGAGCCTCCCCATCTCGCGCAGCACGCCAATCGCGCGCACTCACAGTGCCTGAATCGTGCCTGATCGGCCGGACTATAAAAACCCCAATAGCGAGGTAAACGGGTGTTCTAAAGCCGCAGCTTGCGGCTACTGATTACCGCGGACGCGGGCGTACTGCTTTACAGGTAGGGGAGCGGATCGACGGCTTGACCGTTCACTCGCACCTCGAAGTGGACGTGGGGTCCGAGGCAGTGTCCGGTGCAGTCGGAGACCCCGATCACCTGCGCCTGCGCCACCTGCTGACCGACCGAGACGAGGATCCGCTCCTGGTGCGCGTAGCAGGTGGAGAGCGCACCGCCGTGGTTGATGCAGGTGTAGTTCCCGTAGCCCCCAACCGAGCCCGCGATCGAGACCGTGCCGGCGGCCGCCGCCCGAACCGGCGTGCCGGTGGGGACCGCGATGTCGATCCCCTCGTGCATGCGGCCCCAGCGCATTCCGAAGCCCGAGACCACCGGGCCGTTGACGGGCCAGATGAACATCCCGCTCCCCGCTCGGATCGGGCCGGCGGGAAGCGCGCCGGTGTTGGCCGCCAGCTGCTCGGCGATCTTCTGGGAGATGTCGGAGAGGTCTCCCTCGAGGTCCTTCTGGTGCTTGCGGACCTGCATCAGCGTCGCGTGCTGCTTCCGGCGCGCCGTCGCGAGCTCCTCGGTCCGCTGCTTCAGCGCCAGCCTGGTCGACTCGAGCTCCTGCTTGTGCGCCGCGATCTGATTCCGAGCCGCGCGGATCGTGTTGACGGTGATCTGCATCTCATTGCGGAGCCCGCGGACCGTGGCGACGATGTCGTTGTCCTGGTTCTGGAGAGTCCGGATGTACTGGGTGCGGGCGAGCAGATCGTCGAAGCCATGCGCCTGGAGGAGCACCGTGATCAGGTCCGGCTCGTTCGACTCGTAGATCGCGATGAGACGCTGCTCGAGGACGTGGATCGCCTCGCGAAGCCGCTGCTTGAGATAGTCGAGACGCTTCTGGGCCTGCTCGAGCTCGGCCTGCTTCTCCGCGAGCTGCGCGGCGACGACCGCCTCCCGGTTGCGGAGATCGGCGACCTCCGCCGTGAGCCGTTCGAGCTGTGCCGACTCATGGCTGATTCGCGTCGTCAGCACGCCGGCGTGGGCCTTCACGTGCGAGAGCCGCTCCTGGGTGGCGCCGAGCCTCTCCTGGAGGCTCTTCCCCGAGGCGCTGCCCACCGCCATCGCGCAGGCAGAGGCGAGCAGCGCGCCGGAGAGCGCCAGCATCAAACGCTTCGATCGAGTCATCTGCGCGTCAGAGGTTGAACGCCCGGTCAGGGGCGAACTGAAACGGCGGTTGCAGGGCTACCCGACCGCTACCGGTTCCCGGGAGCCGTTCATCGCCCGCTTGGCGATCTCGGCAGCCTCCGCGAAGCGCTCCTGGTAGGTCCGCGCCTGCATCCGCGAGATCACCAGGCGCTGCACCTGGGCCGTGCCCTCGAACAGCTGGTAGATCTTCGCGTCGCGGAACCACTTCTCGAGGGGACAGTCGGTGGTCTGCGCGTAGGGCCCGACCAGATCCATCAGCGTCGTCGTCGCCCACATCGTCACGTCACCGGCCTTGAGCTTCGACATCGAGCCCTGGCCCCCGGTCATCGGTACGCCGTTGCGGCCCATCCAGGCGGCGCGCTGCACCAGCAGCCGGGAGGCGTCGATCTCGGTGGCTACGTCGGCGAGCACCTGCTGGATCCGCTGCTCCTCGAGAGCGGGCTTGCCGTCGATCCTCTGATCGGTCAGGTAGGAGAGCGTCCACTCGTAGGCGGCCTGCGCGATGCCGAGCGCCGAGGCGCCGACGATCGGCCGCGTCATCTCGAAGGTCGCCAGCGCGTTCGACGAGCCGGCCTTCTGCCCCGAGCGCGCCCGCTCGAGCTTGCGGTTGAGCTTGTCCATCCCGCCGAGCAGGTTCTCGACCGGGATCCGGCAGTCCTCGAGGATCACCTCGGCGGTGTGCGATGCCCGGATGCCGATCTTGGACTCCTTCTTTCCCTGGCGGAGGCCGGGTGTGTCCGGGCCGACGACGAAGGAGGCCTGGCCGCGGTGCCCGAGCTCCGGGTCGACCGTCGCGACGACGACGTGGACGTCCGCGATACCGCCGTTGGTGATGAAGACCTTGGTGCCGTTCAGGACCCACTCGTCACCGTCGAGCTTCGCCGTGGTGCGAAGGCTCTTCACATCCGAGCCGGCCTGCGGCTCGGTGACCGCGTAGGCGCCGAGCGCGACCTCGTCGTCGGTGCCGAAGCACCGCGGCACCCACTCGGCGATCTGCTCCGGGGTCCCGGACGCGGCGATGCCGGCGGCGGCCAGACCCGAGCCCTGGATCGCGAGGGCGATGCCGGCGCAGCCCCAGTGGAGCTCCTCCGCGGTGGTCACGCCGAACTGGCCGTCCGGGTCAGCACCCATTCGCTGCATGTGCTCCAGACCCTGTAGACCCCACTTCCGCGCCTCCTTGATCACCTCCCAGGGAGTGCTCTCCTCCTCGTCGTGCCTGCGCGCGACGGGCCGGATGACCTCACGGGCGAACCTGCGGACGTGATCCCGGTGCTCGCGCTGCTCCTCGGAGACGGCGAAGTCCATTTCTCGGCCTGCCTTTCCAAAACCGATTGACTGGTCAGTCAGCCAGTTTACTGGGGTAGCTTTCGGCACGATGCAAGCCCCCCGACCGATTCGGCGCGCCATCGACCGGCTGCGCCTCGACCTCCCGGGCCGACCTGGCACCAAGGGCCTGATCGCCGGAGGCGCGGCCCTGCTGGTCGCCGTGGTGGCGGCGTTCGTCATCGTCAATCCCTTCGGGGGCGGCGGCAACGGTGCGACCCGGGTGGTCACGATCGCCGTGGCGACCGACGATGCCCAGCAGGCGCCCGTCGGCACACTCGGCTTCCCCCTCGTCGCGACCCGCAACACCACCAGGATCAGCGGGCCGGACCCAACTGCCGACGCCGCCGCGGCGGCGCTCGCAACACATCCTCCGGCGCCTGGCGCGAAGCCGCTGCAGGCCGCCGTCGTGGTTCCCGACGACGACTGGCAGGCCGGCCTCGCCGCCTCGGTGCTCGCGGGCCCGCCGATCCGAATGCCCGTGCTGATCAGCGGGAAGGGCTCGGTTCCCGACGCCACCGCGCAGGCGCTCGCGCAGCTCAACCCTCGCGGTGGGGGCGCAGCGGGGAACGTCTCCGTCTACTCAGCCGGCGGCGCGTCGGTGCCCTCCGGCTTTCACGGAGGCGAGCTGCACGGGAGCTCACCCGCCGAGATCGCGAACCAGTTCGATCAACTCCGCCAGCGGCTGATGAAGCGGGAGCCGGAGCACATCCTCGTCGTCAGCTCCGACGAGCCGGGCTACGCGATGCCGGCCGCCGCCTGGGCCGCGCGCTCCGGCGATCCGGTCCTCTTCGCGGGCCGCAACCAGGTGCCCACGCCGACGCTGGCGGCGCTGCGTCGTCACGCGGCCGCGGCGGTCTACGTTCTCGGCCCCGAGTCGGTGGTCTCCAAGGCGGTCGTCTCGCGGATAGGCAGGGTCTCGGCGAGCGTTCAGCGGGTGGGCGCCACGGGAGTCGTGCAGAACGCCCTCTTCTTCGCCCGCTACACGGACGGCACGTTCGGCTGGAACCTGAACGATCCCGGCCACGGGATGGAGCTCGCCAACTCCGACCGCCCGCTGGACGCGGCCGCCGCTGCGGCCCTGGCATCGAGCGGCAAGTGGGGACCGCTGCTGATCACCCACAACGCCGACGCCCTGCCTCCGGAGCTGCGGAGCTTCCTGCTCGACATCAAGCCGGGCTACGCGACGGATCCAACGCGCGCCGTGTACAACCACGTCTGGCTGATGGGTGACGCGACCGCGATCGGCGGAGAGGTCCAGGCGGAGATCGACGAGCTGGCCGAGCTCGCGCCGATCGCCAACGCCGGTCAGGGCACCGGCGCCACCGGGGGGATCGGGCAGCCCCCTTCCGTCGAGAGCGAGCCGAACCCCACCCCCCGGAAGGGGAGGAAGTGAGCGAGGCCGAGCGACCCGATCGCCTGACGAGGCCGGTGACGGTCGAGGACATCCGGGCGCTCGCTGGGCCGTCGACCCCCCACTTCGCGCTCCAGGTCCGCAACCGGATCCGCAGGCTGATCGAGGGACTGCCCGAGGACGATCCCGTTCGCCGCGAGGGAGAGATTCAGATCGCCCGCCTCGAGGAGCTGGCGCAGCACAGCGGCGACCCGCGCGGCGGAACCGGCGTGGCGCATTGATGAAGGAACTGGCCGACGGCGTCTGGCACATCAAGTGCCTGCCGGGCCTGCCCTGGGCGGTCAACGCCTACCTGGCCGGTGACGTCCTGATCGACGCGGGCTGCCGCCAGTCGACCGGGAGGATCCTGAAGCAGCTGGAGGGCCATGAGGTGACGGCCCATGCGCTGACCCACGCCCACCCCGACCATCAGGGCGCGAGCCGCGACGTCTGCGAGAAGCTCGGCATCGCCTACTGGTGCCCCGAGGCCGATATCCCGGCGGCCGAGGACCCCGAGGTCATTCGTGAGCGGCAGACGGGCAAGTTCATGGCCGTCTTCTTCTGGCGCATCTTCCACGGCCCGGGTCACAAGGTCGACAGGCCGATCCGGGGCGGCGATCAGATCGCGGGCTTCGAGTTGATCGACGTGCCCGGGCACTCCGCCGGACACGTCGCCTTCTGGAGGGAGGCCGACCGCGTCCTGATCCTCGGCGACGTCCTCGCCAACATGGACCAGTACACGGGCATCCCGGGCCTGCACGAGCCGAAGCCGGCGCTTACGCCCGATCCGGTGCGCAACCGGGAGTCGGCGAAGAAGCTCGCCGCCCTGGGGCCGGAGCTGGTCTGCTTGGTCACGGAGCTCCCCTCCGCGACCGCAAGAAGTTCGTCGACTTCGTCGAGGCGCTCTAGAAGCGACCGAACGCCTCGATCAGCTTCCGCTGGTACTCGTCGATCTGCTCCAGCGGAATGAAGTAGGTCGGCGGGGTGAGCCAGACGCCGTCGCCCCGCTCCGCGGCCTCGCCCACTCGAGCGCGGACCTTGTCGAGCGGTCCCGCGGCGGTGTAGGCGTCGACCATCTCGTCCGGAATCGCCTCCGGAACGGCGGCGAGGTCACCCTGCCGGAACGCGTCTCCCGCCGCCGCGGCGGCGTCGGCGAAGCCGTGCATCTCCCAGAGGGGCCTGTAGGTGCGGACCGTGGAGTAGAAGGCGATCGTCCTCCGTGCGGCATCGAGCGCGCGCCCCTCGTCCTCGTCGATCGCGCAGCAGACGGTCGGGACGAAGTCGATGTCGGCGCGCTGCCGGCCCGATCTCCTCAGGCCGGCCTCCAGATTGGGGAGCATCACCTCATCGACCCAGCGCGGCGGGCACATCGGGTGCCCGATCAGCCCGTCGGCGACGTCACCGGCCATCCGGCACATCCCCTCCTGCATCGCCGCGGTGTAGATCGGGACCCGGTCGCGGACGGGCGGGTGGGGCCGTATCCAGCCCTTGATATCGACGTCCTGGTAGGTGCCCTGGTAGCGGATCGGCTCGCCGGCCGAGGCCTTCTCCATGATCAGCCGGGTCGCCTCGATGGTCTCGCGCAGGTGCGGAGCGGGCTTGCCGTACTCGACCGCGTGCCAGGTCTCGTTCAGGCGCTTGACGCCGGCGCCCAGACCCAGCCGGAAGCGACCGCCCGACATCTCGTCGATGTCGAGAGCGGTCACCGCCAGGATGAAGGCGCTCCGCGTGAAGGCCCAGGCGATCCCGGTGCCGACTCCGATCCTCTCGGTCCGCGCGGCGAGCCAGGTCGCCTGGGTCACCGAGCTGCGGAACAGCTCGGGCGTCCAGACGCAGTCGATGCCGGCGGCCTCGGCGACGCTCGCCTGATCCGCGAGGTCCTCGGCGCTGTCGCCGATCGCGGCGATCGAGATGCGGTCCAGGGCGGCGATCGGCTGACCCTACTTCGCCTCTGTCTCGACGGGCGTGTTGTCAAGCGAGCGCCAGAGATACAGGCAGGCGAGCGTGCGGTGCGGCCGCCACTCCTCGGCGAGCTTCGCGAGCTCCTCCGGGCCCGGGAGCTCCTTCATGCCGTACGCGATCTGGACGGCCCGCCGGATGCCGAGGTCGCCGAGGGAGACGACGTCCGGCCTGCCGAGATGGAAGATCAGGAACATCTCGGCGGTCCAGCGGCCGACGCCCTTGACCTCGATCAGCTCCGCGACCACGTCCTCGTCCGGCAGCTTCGCCAGCCGCTTCAGGTCGAGCCGCCCGTCACCGACGTGGGCGGCGAGATCCCGGAGAAACTCGACCTTGGCGTTCGAGAGGCCCGCCCTGCGCAGCGTCGACCTCCGTTTCCGGAGAAGCTCCGCGGGAGCGGGGAGCTTTCCGTCGAACTGGCCGATGAGCCTCTCCCAGATCGACCGCGCGGCGAGCGTCGAGAGCTGCTGGCCGACGATCGAGCGCGCGAGCGCCTCCCACGGGTCGGGTCGGCTTCCGCGCCGGTCGATCTCGGGGTCGATCGGTCCCCGCTCCTCCATCACCCGGCGCAGCACCTTGTCCGCGCGCATCAGCTCACGGTCGTCGGCGCTCCATCGAGCGGCCCGCTTGCGGGCGTGCGCGCCTGCGGGCCTTGACGGGGCCATCCCTACGTCAACGCCCGCGGGCCATGGGTTGTGAGGTCAGACGCGCTGAATCAGCGTGCCGGTACCGAGGCCGCCGCCGCAGCACATCGTCACGAAGCCGGTCTCCTTGTCGGAGCGCTCCAACTCATGAAGCAGCGTCGTGATCAGACGCGCGCCGGTCGAGCCGAGCGGGTGACCGATCGCGATCGCGCCGCCGTTGACGTTGACGCGGTCCATGTCCGGCTCGAGCTCACGCCGCCAGGCCGCGACGACGGAGGCGAAGGCCTCGTTGATCTCGATCAGATCGATGTCGTCGATCTTCATCCCGTTGCGCTTGAGGATCTTCCGAGTCGCCGGAATCGGGCCGGTGAGCATCATCACGGGATCGACCCCGACGGTGGTCTGGTCGACGATCCTGGCCCTCGGGGTGAGCCCGAGCTGCTTGGCCTTCTCCGGGGTCGTCAGCAGCACGGCAGCCGCGCCGTCGGAGACCTGTGAGGAGTTGCCGGCGGTGATCTTGCCGTCCTCCCTGAAGGCCGGCTTCAGCGACGCCAGCTTCTCCAGCGAGTCCTCGGTCGGCGGGCGGATGCCCTGGTCGGTGACGTAGGTGTCGCCGTTGTCCTGCCACGGGATCATCTCGCGCTCGAAGCGGCCCTCCTCCGTCGCCTGGTGGGCGAGCTGATGGGAGCGGAGGCCGATCTCGTCGAGCTCCGAGCGGGGGATCTCCCACTTGTCGGCGATCATCTCGGCGGAGATGCCCTGGGGGACGAGGTTGTAGCGCTCGAGGAGCTGCGGCGAGAAGGCGAAGCCGTGCTCCTTCATCACCTCCGCGGAGTCCGCGAAGGAGATGTGTCCCATGTGCTCCACTCCGCCCCCGATCGCCACGTCGTGAACGCCGGAGGCCACCAGCGCCGCGGCGAAGTTGACAGCCTGCTGCGCGGATCCGCACTGGCGGTCGACGGTGGTCGCCGGCGTCTCGATCGGGAGCCCGGCCTCGAGCCAGGCGTTGCGGGCGATGTTGATGCCCTGCTCACCGAACTGCTGCACGCAGCCGGCGACTACGTCCTCGACCTCGGAGGGATCGAGGCCGGCGCGCTCGATCACGGCGCCATAGCTCTTTGCCAACAGGTTCGAGGCGTGGGCGTCCTTGTAGTAACCCTTCTCCTCGTGTCCGCGCCCAACCGGAAGGCGGGCGGCCTCCACGATCACGACCTCGCGTCCACCGAACTTTCCGTTCTCAGCCACCTCTTGCCTCCTCAGTCGGTTTCTTCAAGCAACCAAGTCTCGTAGAGCAGAGCATACACCTATTGACTGGCGAGTCAGCCAGTACGGCCTCGGGCCACGCCGAGGGCGCGAGCGCGGTCGAAGGACACGGCTATCACGCCGACGTTCCAGATCTCCACCACCCGGAGGAACCATTCGCGCCTCTGCCACGGACCGACTCTACGCCGTGATAGACACCCCCGCGTGGAGGGCGCCCCTACATATGAGCGGCCTGCGATCGCGGGGAGCGGGACGATCGCGACCGGCCTCGCCGCCTCTGCGAGCGTAGCCTCGAACGTCCTGCTGCTCGCCCGCTCGGACGCCTCGGCCTGGCGCGCTGAGGAGCGGTCCCAGAAGCTCGCCTCGAAGGTCGACGGCGCCGACGCCGGTCGGATCAAGGTGACGACCGAACCCGCCGACCTCGCGGCCTGCGACCTGATCGTGGAAGCGATCGTCGAAGAGCTCGGCCCGAAGGCGGAGCTGTTGAAGTCGGCCGGCGACCTGGCCGGCGATGCCGATCTCGCCAGCACCACCTCCTCCCTCTCGCTGGACGAAATCGCCTCCGAGAGCGGCCACGCCGAGCGGGTCTTCGGCCTGCACCCCTTCAACCCGGTGGTGAAGATGGAGCTGATCGAGCTCTGCCTGCCCGATCCGGCCCGAGATCAGATCCGGCCGCGGGCGCAGGCGTGGTGCGCGGCGATCGGCAAGACGGTGGTCGAGGTGCCGAACGAGCCGGGCTTCGTCGTCAACCGCCTGCTCTTCCCCTACCTCTTCGACGCGGTGCGCCTGATGGAACAGACCGGGATGGGGGCCGAGGACGTCGACCGCTGCATGACCCTCGGCGCCAATTACCCGATGGGCCCGCTCGCCCTGCTCGACCTGATCGGCGTCGATGTCGCCGTCGCGATCGGCGAGGCGCTGTACGCCGACAGCGACGAGGGCCACCACCGCCCGCCGGGGCGGCTGATCGCCCTGGTCGACGAGGGCAAGCTGGGGCGCAAGTCGGGCGCCGGCTTCTACACCTACGACTAGCCGCCGCCGTTCATATTGACGACGAGCTGGGCGACGGCTTCGCCCACCTTGTCGAGGACCGCGGGATCGAGCTTGTCGACGGTGTCTTCGACCGTGTCGGCGTAGGGATAGCTGAAGTCGATCAGGTCGATCGACGGAACCCCCTGCTCGAGGAAGGGATAGTGGTCGTCGATCACGCCGCCCTGGATGCCCGGCGGGAAGATCTCCGCGGCGCCGACCTCCGCGGCCGCCTGCCGCAGCTGCTCCCAGAGTGCCTGGTTCGAGTTCTGCTCACGCGCGATCCGGGCGCCGCGATTGGCGATGTAGTCGAGCAGGATCATGTCCCCGACCTGCCCCGGATGAGCGCCGGCGTACGCCCTCGATCCGCGGAGTGCGCAGAACTGGAAGTCCTGATCCGTGCAGCCCGGCGGATCCTCCTCCCCGTCGAAGAGGACGAAGCGGATCTCGCGGTGGCTTTTGGGGAGCTCGGCGGGAAGCGAGCGGGCCAACTCCATCACGGCGGCCGTCCCGGCGGCGCTGTCGTTGGCCCCGACGAATCCCTTGGGGTGCCACTCGCTGTCGTAGTGGGCGCCGATCAGGATTGCGGGCGCCCGGCCGGGCAGCACGCCGATGATGTTCCGCAGGCCCTGCTGCGCCCCGGAGCTCGGGAACGGCTCGAAGTGCACGTCCCTGATCGCGGACCCCGGCGCCGAGGCCATCGTGTCGCGGAGGGTCACGGCCAGGTTGCGGAGCTGCGGTGATCCGGCCGGTCGCTGACCAACGGCGACCTGCGCTCTGAGGAGCGACATCGCCCTCGCGCCATCGAAGCGTTTCGCCGACGAGGAGGAGTCGCCAGCGCCGCAGCCGGCGGCAAGCACGGCGACCGCTGTCAGTCCCGCGGCCAGCAGGGAGGTGTGGCTACGCCGCCTGCTTGCCCTTGCGCTTGACGCGCGACTTGGTCGCGATCCGGGGCACCGCGGGCTCCTCATGGCGCCCGGAACGATCCCAGATCACGTCGGCCTCCGAGACACCCTGCTTGGTGGCCTCGGCCTCGATCTCCGACCAGGGAAGCTGCGCCTCGGGGAGCTCGTCCCAGCGAGCGAGGTCGAGTGCTTCGAGCGCGCCCTCCAAAGCCGGCCCCCGGTGCTCCTCCGAGCGGAGCACCGCCCTGACTACCTCGAGCTGCTTATCGCTGAACCGGACGACCCACATGTGGCCTCCTCGAGCCCCAATGAAGCGGGTTGCTCCTCCGCTCCGCTTCGGAGCGCCTTGCATCGATTTCCGGCAACGTAGAGCCCTAAACGGACGGAAGGAAAAGTCCCTGCAACGGCGGTGTTATGCCGATTGCGGGTGGATCCGAACCGCCTCGATCCGGTTCTCCCGGACCGACTCGACGCGGATCTCGTAGCCGTCGGCCGTGATCAGGTCCCCCCGCTTCGGCAGCCGTCCGAGCTCACCGAAGACGTAGCCGCCGACGGAGTTGTATGCGTCCGTGTCGACCGGCAGCTCGATACCGCGGTCCGCGAGATCGCCGAGGGAGACGTGGCCCCGGACGTACCAGTCCCCGTTTGCGAGCTGCCGGAGCGATCCGGCGAGCGGATCCGTCTCGTCCTCGATCTCCCCGACGACCTCCTCGAGGATGTCCTCCACGGTGACGATGCCAACGGTCCGGCCGTACTCGTCCACCACCACGCCCATCGACGAGCGCTGGCGCTGAAGCTCGGTGAGCAGGTCATCGAGCGGCTTGGTCTCCGGGACGATCAGCGCGTCGCGGATCACGGGCTCGATCTTCGCCTCGGGGCCCTCGGTCATCATCAGCCGGACCAGCCTGAGCGCGTGGACGATCCCTCGAACCCGGTCCGCGTTCCCGTCCTCGACGACGACGAGGCGGTTGTGCCCGGAGGAGATGCACAGGTTGAGCGCGTCCGAGACCGTCGCGGACGCATCGACGGTGACGACGGCCGGAATCGGCGTCATCACCTCGCGGGCCTCCTGCTCGTGCAGGTGGAAGACGCCGCTCAACATGCCCGCCTCGCCCGGATCGAGGTCTCCGCCGACCGCGGATTGGGAGATCAGGACCTTGAGGTCCTCGGCGGTGGGCTGGTCCTCCAGCTCGCTCGTGCGAACGCCAAACAGCCGGACCAACCCGTTCGACATCCAGGTGAGCGCGACGGTGAACGGGGCGCTGATCCGGCGGAACCACCGCAGGGGGATCGAGAGTGCACGGGCGCTGCCCTCGGGTCGCGCGATCGCGAAGTACTTCGGCGCCTGCTCGCCGACGACGACGTGAAGGGTCGTGGTCAGGGTGTAGGCGATCGCGACCGAGATCGCGACGGCGACGCCGTGAGAGAGGCCGCCGAAGATCGGCTCGATCAGCTTCGCCACGGCTGGCTCGCCGAGGAAGCCGATGCCGATGGACGCCATCGTGATGCCGAGCTGGCAGGCGGCGAGGTACTGGTCGATGTGATCGAGCTGGTCGATCACAGAGCTCGCGCGCCGATCGTCCTCCGAGGCGAGTTGCTCGATGCGCGAGCGGCGGCTGCGGACGAGCGCGAACTCGGCCGCGACGAAGACCCCGTTCGCCAGGATCAGCAGGAAGAGCAGGACCAGAAAGACAGCCGTCATCGCCCCTGCCTAGGGTCAAACGGCCGGCGCTCGGCCGAATGCGTCACGCCCCGTCGGGCGCTCGTACTTCGAGGGGGATCGTCGTCGTTCACTGGCGACGACGCCAAGGCTAGCGAACGATATGACGGTGTTTGTGCCGCCTGTGCTTGCGCGTACGCCGCCTGCGCTTCCTGCGCCGGCCGCTAAGCCAGCCCCTCGACCTTCTTCGCCAGCTCGAAGTCGTTCTCGGTGAGGCCGCCCTCGGCATGGGTGGAGATCGCCACCTCGACCTGGCTCCAGGAGATCGCGATGTCCGGGTGATGGTTCATCTCCTCCGCGGGCTCGACCAGCGAGTCGACGAACTTCACCGAGCCGACGAAGTCACCGCGATCGAAGCTCTTGACGATGTACTCGCCCCGCTGGCGCCAGCCGTCCAGCTCCTTCAGCCTCTCCTTGATCTCCTCGTCGCTCAGAAGTGCCATATTCGTCGGGTGCGAATCGCGAGCCTGGTTCCCTCGGCGACCGAGATGCTATTCGCCCTCGGTCTGGGCGATCAAGTCGCCGCCGTCACGCACGAGTGCGACTACCCCCTCGAGGCTGCGACCAAGCCCCATCTGACACGGAGCCTCGTGCCCGCATATTCGGCGGCCACAAACAGCGGCGCCGGACCTACCGCCGGCGAGATCGACGCCGAGGTCCGGCGCCTCACGGGCGAGGGGCGTCATCTCTACGAGCTCGACGAGCCGGCCCTCCGCGAGCTCGATGTCGACCTGATCGTGACGCAGGCGGTCTGCGAGGTCTGCGCGGTCTCCTACGACGACGTCGTCGCGGTCGCGGCTCGCCTCCCGACGGAGCCGCGCGTGATCTCCCTTGATCCCTCGAACCTGGCCGACGTGCTGGCCGATGTGACGCGCCTCGGCGAGGCGACCGGCGTCCCCGACCGGGCGGTCGGACTGCACGATGATCTCGAGCGGCGCCTGCAGCGGGTCCTCGCCGCGGTCGAGGGGGCCTCTCGCCCTCGCGTGCTGGCCCTGGAATGGCTCGACCCGCCGTTCATCGGCGGCCACTGGGTGCCGGAGATGATCGAGATCGCCGGCGGCGAGGACGTTCTCGGCATCGCGGGCCTGAAGTCGAGAACCGCCGAGTGGGACGAGCTGATCGGATCGAGGCCCGAGATGATCGTGGCGATGCCCTGCGGCTGGGACGCTCGCCGTGCCCGCGGCGAGGTGGAGAGCCGAGCGCGGGAGGTGGCCGCAATCGGGGCCGACCGAATCTGGGCGGTGGACGCGGCCTCGTCGTTCTCACGGCCCGGGCCGCGTCTCGTCGAGGGCACCGAGCTGATCGCCCACCTGCTCCACCCGGATAGGGTTGACGCTCCCCAAGGGGTGAACTTCGAAACGGTGCCGCTCGCCGCGCCGGCGGGGCGCGCCTAGCCAGGAGAGGAGAGAGATGGGGCTCAACTGGGCCGAGCACACCGTCGAGATCGCCGCGCCGATCAGGATCTGCTTCGACGCGATCACCGACTACGAGACCTTCCCGTCCTGGCAGAGCGCGGTGGTGGACACCGAGGTGCTCGACTGGGACGAGCAGGGCCGCGGCAAGCGGGTCCGCCTGGTCGTCGACGCGAAGGTCCGCAAGGTCGACTACACGCTCGACTACCGCTACGACCAGCCGACGCGGATCGAGTGGGATTTCGTCGAGGGCAACGGGATCAACGACGCGGACGGCCACTACCTCTTCGAGGACCTCGGAGGTGGCAGCACGCGCGCGACCTACAAGTTCGGGCTCGAGGTCGGCATCCCGCTGCCCGGGCCGGTCGCCCGACGCGCGCATAGGTCGACCTTGAAGGCATCGGTCGAGGACCTGAAGCGAGAGGCCGAGCGACGGGCCGCGTCATCCGCCGCCGCGCGAGCCGACGAGTCGCCCGCCGCCGCCGAACGGCGCGTCGAGGACCGGGGTGCACCGGCGTCGGCCGGGCGGGAGGCCAGATTCGCGGAGCGGGTCGGGATCAAGACCCGCGAACCCCGGTCGGCCGCCCCCTCCCCTGCCGAGACAGCCGATGACTGGGGCTCGGACGGGTCCCACAGCGTCGGGGAGCTGCCCGGAATCCTGGTGGGCGAGGCCGCCTCGATCGGCCGCAGAGTCGCCCGTCGCGGCATCCGCACGGCGCATGACGTCGGCGAAGGCGCCGCCGAGGCGGGGCTCGACGCGGCCCGGCGTGCCGTCAGGGCGGGGCGCGAGGTGGCGGGTGCAATGATCAGGCCGTGGACGAGGTGAGCTTCGCCTTCGCGCCCGCCGGCGAGGACTTCCCGGACGGCCTGCGGCAGATCAAGATCGAGGTCAACGGCGTCGAGCTGCCCCAGCTGGTCCGCGAGGCCGAGTTGCCCTCGGCGCGGGCGGACGAGGAGGAGGACCTCGCCGGGAACTACATCGGGCTGGTCGCGGGCTACGCGCGGATCGACCTCGCCGGGCAGTTCCTGGGCGGCCAGGGCACTCCGATGTTCGAGGACTCGGATGGCAAGACGGCATTGCTCGGCTGCGGGTGCGGCGAGGTGGGCTGCTCGCCTCTGATGGCGCGGATCACCGTCACCGACGACACCGTGACCTGGGGGGAGTTCGAGCAGCCCACCCGGCCCGGCTGGGATTACGACGGCTTCGGCCCGTTCACCTTCGACCGCGCCCAGTACGAGCGCGCGTTGATCTCGATCGACGACTAGCCCAGCGCCTAGGCGACGATCAACGCGGCGGCGAAGGTCGCCGCGATCATCAGCAGGATGCCCGCCAGCTCGAGCCCGAATCCGGCGCGGCCGCTCATCTGGCGCTCGACGAAGAGGACGAGCAGCGCCGCGACCATCCCTCCGATCAGGCCGCCGATGTGCCCACCGACGGAGATGCCGGAGATCGAGAAGGTGAGCACGAGATTGAGCACGATGAAGAGCCCGAACTGCGAGGCGAGCTGCTCGACCCCGCGGCCGCGGGCGATGACGACGACCGCGGCCATCAGCCCGAAGATCGCGCCGGAGGCGCCGACGGTGAGCGAGTTCGGATCGACGATCAGCGCGCCGAGCGACCCGGCGATCAGCGAGACGAAGTAGATCCCGAGAAAGCGGGGCGTGCCGATGCCCGGCTCCAGGATGCTGCCGGCCACGTACAGCACGTACATGTTGAGAAGGAGGTGGAGGAACCCGGCGTGCAGGAAGCCGCCGGTGATCACCCGCCACCAGTCGCCGTTGGCGACGTCCGGCCCGCGCAGCCCCGCGTCGTGGATGATCGTCCCGCCGCCGCTGAACGAGCTGGTCCCGCCGCCCGCGAGCTCGATGACGAAGATGACGACGTTGATCGCGATCAGCGCGATCGTGGCCGGCATCTTCCCGGCGGTGGGGCTGAACGCGCCCGCGCCGACCCTGACCTTCGTGGTCTGGCGAGCGCAATCCGGACAGCGCATCCCGACCGGCGTCGAGGTCATGCAGTCGGGGCAGATCGGCCGTCCGCAGTTGGAGCAGGAGACGCCGGTCTCCCGGTCGGGATGCCGGTAACAGGTCTGGCGCGTCTGGGTGCCCGCCTCCATCGACCGGAGGGTAGTGACAGCCCGGCTTCGCCATCAGATCGCGGCCACGGGCGGCCGCCCCCGACAACCGCTTCGCTCACGATGGTGCGGCCCGGTGGCCGCTACTCGACGGTGGCGCTGAGCAGCACCGGCGGAGTCGGTGTGGTCCTGCCGGGATGTGGCTCCCGAGTCACCATCACCCGCGTGCCGGAGGCGAGGTGACCGTCGACAGCGGTCATCGCCCTGCCGTTCGCGTCGGGGATGAAGTTGGAGGAGGGCCGCACGCTCTGTCCCTTGCCGACCCACACCTGGTAGACCTCGTCGCCCTTCAGCTGGCTGAGGCCGTGAAGGTCGAGCATCGAGGTGTTCTCGCCCACGGCCAGGGTGCCCCCGATCCCCTGTTGAGCCACGACCGGCACGGTCGTCTGCTCCGGGCCGCCGCCCCCGTCGTTGCCGGCGATCAGGTAGCCGCCGACGGCTGCGACCACGATGGCCAGTCCCACGGCGAGCGCCGGCCGGGCGAGGATGCCCCGCCAGCCCCCTCGCCGCCGGCGCGGCGCGGCGGCCTCACGCTCGGCGGGGGAGCGCTCGACGTCGGCACGCACCTCGGCGAGCACGCGCTCGCGCAGCTCGGGTGGGGGCTCGAGCTGCTCGACCGACTCGCCGAGCACTCCCACGGCCGGGACCAGTGCCTCGAGCTCGCGCATGCAGCGGGCGCAGCTCAGGACGTGTGCCTCCACGGCCCGCTCCTCCTCGAGCTCGAGCGCGCCCAGCGCGAAGGCGACGAGATCGTCTCTATCGGGGTGTTGCCCGTTCACAGCCCCTCCGCCAGGGTCGCTCTGATCTTGTCCATGCCGAGTCGCATCCGCCCCTTGACCGTTCCGAGCGGCTCGTTGAGCAGCTCCGCGATCTCGGAGTGGCTGAAGCCGCCGTAGTAGGCCAGCTGGATCACGCGGGACTGGTCGTTGGGCAGCTCCTCGATCGCGCCGCGAACCTCGCGGGCCGTCTCACGCCGCATCGCCTCGGTGTCCGTGAGCTCCTCCGCAGCCCGCCGTTCCAGGATCTCGTCCCCTCCCGCGGCCAGCTTCGGCGAGCGGCCGGACTCCTTGCGGAGCAGGTCGATCGCCCGATTGCGAACGATGCCGAGGGTCCAGGCGCGCACGCTGCCGCGGGCTCGGTCATAGCGGGCCCCGCTGCGCCAGATCGAGACCAGGGCCTCCTGGGTGACGTCCTCCGCCGCGGTCCCGCTGCCGACGATCCGGTAGGCGAGCGAGTACGCCGCGCCGGCGTGCCGGTCGTAGAAGACCTCGAACGCGAGCGGGTCCTGGCGGGCGACCAGCGGCATGAGATCCTCGTCCGCGAGGCGCTGGAGCTCCGCCCGGGTCATCCCTTCGGCCGTCTGGGGTGATCTACTTGACCGCCTCCCACGAATGTGGCTACGAGCGGTTCAGTCATTCGGATCAAGTAGCTCAAGGAGGAAGTCATGGAGGAAGCAAGCCCGGCACGGCTCTATTGCCTGCTGGTGGGTGGGGTGCTCGTGATAGCCGGAATCATCGGGTTCTTCTACGAGGCCAGCTTCGCGACGGGAGACTCGATCAGGACGGAGGACGTGTTCGGGGTCCTCTCGGTGAACGGCTGGCACAACCTGGTCCACATCGCTATCGGGGCGCTGCTGCTGGTCGCCGCCGGATCAGCGGCCAGAGGAGCGGCCCTCTTCGTGGGCATCCTGTACATCGTCCTCTGCGTCCTGGGCTTCATCGCGACCAGCAACAACGGCATCGGTTTCATCGCCGAGAACGACACGCTGGTCAAGCTGGTTCCGGTGAACAACGAGGACAACGTCCTGCACCTGATCCTCGGGATCACCGGCGTGATCGCGTTCTACGCGTCGCGTCCGGTCAACCGGGCGGCGCCGGCGACGTAGCTAGTCCCTGCGGTTCCGGACCTGGTCTCGAACCTGCTCCGCGATGTCCGAGACCTGGTCCGCGAGCGCAGCGAAGCGGTTGGACCGCTTGCCTCCGCGCCGGCGAAGCTCGACGAGGACGAGCCCGCCGGCCGCGACGCCGCCGGCCGCGACCGCGGCGGCCGGGCGCACCCAGTTGCGCGGGTCGCGCAGGGAGCGGAGCTCGGACTCCGAGAGCTCCTCGGCCCAGGCCGAGAGCTCCTCGGCTGCCGCCTCCGTCACGGCGTTCAGGGTCTCCTCGACCCGGCCCGCGAGGTTCTCCGGCGGTTCGATCGGCCTCAGCGCGGTGCGCAGCAGGTTCTCGACGTCGCCGCTCGGCTCAGTCGCCATCGACGCTCATCTCCTCCTCGAGCTGCTTGATCGCACGATGGATCAGCACCTTGGTGGCGCCATCGGAGCGGCCCAGGGCCCTCGCGATCTCGCGGTTGTCCATGGCCAGGGCGAAACGCATGATCAGCGCGTCGCGCCGGTCGTCGGGTAGGTGCTGGAGGTGCTCCATGACCCGCTTCAGTTCCTCTCGCCCCTCGACGATGCGCTCGGTGCCGTGCGGAGCGGCGATCGGCTCGGTCTCCTCGAGGACGCGCTGCGGCCGGCGGGCCCGGTCGCGATGGTAGTTGGAGGCGAGGTTGTGCGCGATGCGGATGAGCCACGGCCGCAGGGGCCGGCCGTTCGACTCGCGGCGGGCGCGCTCGAAATGGCGGTAGGCCTGCAGGAAGGCCTGCTCGGTGACGTCCTCGGCGTCGTGGTGGTTGCCGATCCGGTAGTACGAGTACGAGTAGACGTCGCGCAGGTGGTCCCGGTAGAGGCGCTCAAAGGCGCGGTCCAGTTCCGCCTTCGACTCCGCGCTGGACGCCGGGCCGTGATTCGAGTCAGGCACGCAGCAAGCGTACTCGTGGCCCGAGGGTGCGGATCCCTGGCAGGACGCGCCCTCATCAGGCCGCACGACCTCCTGCAGCCGGCTCCCGCCGCGCCCGCTCGGCCTGCCTGACCCGCGCCATCCACTCGCCGGGCGAGAGCTCGCCCCCGATCAGCCCCGCGAGGCCGTCGAGCGCTGAGCTGCCCATGCCCGACTTTCGCACCGCCTCGGCGATCAGCGGCACGGAGTCGAGCGCCTCCGACGCCTGGCCGATGATGCCCGGGATCTGCTCGGCCGCCGTGCCCTGCCCGAGCAGCTCACCCGCCCGCCGGTTGCGGCTGCCCTCTGCCAGGATCGTGGCCGTGAGGTCGCCCACGCCGGCGATCCCCGCGAAGGTCTCATGCTCGGCGCCGCGGGCGCGGGCATAGGCGACGCATTCCCGCCAGACCTGAGCCGTGGCGATCCCGGCGGCGTTCATCCCCTGAGCCTGGGCCGCCGCGCCGGCGAGTGCCGCAGCGTTCTTGGCGGCGCCGGCGACCTCCACTCCGATCATGTCCTCGGAGCGCTCGCAGACCAGGCCAGCCTCGTCGAAGACGCTCCCCAGTTGGTCCCGCAGGTCCGGATCGCGGCTGCCCAGGACGAGCGCCGCCGTGCCCGAGACGGCCTCCCTCGCGTGCGCCGGCCCGCCGAGCGAGGCGATCGCGCGCGCCCGGACCCGCTCGGAGAGGTACTCCGACGGCAGCGCCGCCATCGGGGCGACCATCCCCTTGCTGAGCAGCAGGACGGAGGCGCGCTGGCCGACCCGGTCGCCGATCGCGCCCACGGCCTGCGGAAGGGCGGCGGACGGGACGGCGAGGCAGACGAGGTCGATACCGGCCAGCTCGATGTCCGCCGCCCGCTTCACGGTCAGGGAGTCGGGAAGCTCGATCCCGGGGAGGTACTGCTCGTTCGTGCGGGTCTCGTTCATCTCCTCCGCTCGCTCCGGAGTGCGGGTGCCGAGCTGAACGTCGAGACCGCCGCGCGCCAGCAGCACCGCGACCGCGGTGCCCCAGCTGCCCGCGCCGATCACGGCGGCCTTGCGCAGCGGCGGCAGGCCGCCGAGCCACTCCCACTGCAGCTCGATCACCGGCCAGACCCGGGCGCCGACGGAGTTCGCCAGCGTCGGCGACGGGTCCTCGGTCCGGGGGAAGGTGAGCGCGCGCCCCATCCGGACCCTGACCTTCCTCGGCCGGATCCTCCAACCGCGCCGCACCCGCTCGGTGCCGTGGAGCGCGACGGGCAGCACGGCCGCCCCGGTCTCCAGCGCGAGCCGGCCGAAGCCGCGCTTCGGCCGGCCCAGGGAGCCCGTCCGATGGCGGGTCCCCTCGGGAAAGATGCAGATCGCGCCGCCCCGCTCGAGCACCCGGCGCGATGTGATCAGCGTCTGGTCGTCGGACTGGCCGCGGCGGACCGGATAGGCGCCGAGCCGGTTCAGGATCCACCCCTGCCAGCGCTTCTCGAAGAGCTCGACCTTGGCGACGTAATGCAGCGGGCGGCGCCAGGGCAGCGAGGCGCCGATGACGAACGGGTCGAGGAAGCTGCGGTGGTTGGCCGCCACGATCAGTGGGCCCCTGACCTTGCCGTGCTCGCGGCCGATCCGCGCGAGCCGGAAGTAGATCAGGAAGAACGGGACGAGCATGAGGCGCACGAGCAAGTACAGGGGCCGGTTCACCCCATGCTCGCGCGTGAAGCGGTGATAGGTGAGCAGTCTCTCCTCGTCCATTCCTGACGCCTCGCTTCGGACGGCAGTAGATCGAAACCCCGCGCGGCGAGCCAGTTACAGGCGGGCCGCGCCCTGGCGATTGCTACCAGGCGGCCTCGAGGATCCCTTCCAGGTCCGAGCGCTCCACCTCGCCCGGGGTCATCTGCTGCAGCTCGGGCCGCGCCATCGCGCCGTCGACCACCTCGTCGATCCGGCCGCGGTCCGCTCCGAGCTCGCCGATCCGGCGGTCGCCGGCGAGCTCGGCGATTCGGTGGCTGATCCCGTCGGGATCCGTGCCGAGCGCCTCGGCCAGCGCCTCGATCTGCTCCGGGGCGCGCGCCCGCATCGCCCCCATCGTCTGCGGGAGCAGCGCCGCGTAGGTCTCCGCGTGCGGGATGCCCAGGACGCGAACCGTCGTCTGCCCGAGGACGTGGTGGAGCGCGAACCCCGCCCGGTCCACGGCGATCGCGCAGAGCAGCGCGCCGAGCGCGAGGGCGCCGCGGTCGCGCACCTCGGGCGGCTGATCCAGCGCGGAGGCGATCAGCTCGGCGCCGCGAAGCGCGGTCTCGCGGGAGATGGGATCGGCGAGCGGCGTGAAGAGGGAGTCCGCGCCGTGGGCTAGTGCGTTCATCGCCGTCGCACGCCGCGGCGGTTCGGGGGCGCTGGTCATCGCGTCCACGTAGGCGATGACCAGCGACGGCCTGACGAAACCGGAGACCTCCGACTCCCGCCCCGCCGGGAGCCGGTGGAAGCCGGTGATCGGGGCGCCCGAGAGCGTCGTCGGAATCGCCGTCACCTCCGCCCGCGTGACGGAGGCGACCGCCTTCGCCGCGTCGATCACGCGACCGCCGCCGAGGGCGACCAGGCGGTCCGAGGCTGCCTCGTCGACGAGCGCTGCCGCGGCCCGGTCCACGGGAAGCTCCGGGACGAGGTGAACCGCTCCCGCCGTCTCGCGAATCTCGGCGGCATCCGCGAGCGCCCGCTCGGTGGAGAGCAGCTCGAATTCCTCCCACCCCTGGCGGTCCAGCGCCTCGGTCGGCTCCGTGATGGGACCGCCGTAGAGCAGCAGGGTGCGGAGGTCGTCGGAGTGCTCGACCCACTCCCCCGCTGCGGGCGGCTTCAGATCGCTCAGAGTCAAGAGCCCGGAGTGGGACTCGAACCCACAGCCTGCCCCTTACAAGGGGGCTGCTCCACCAGTTGAGCTATCCGGGCAGCTCATAGTCGCGGGCCCAGCGAATGCCTTCTCGTTGGCCGTTTCGGGTCGGATGGACCCTCAACCAGCCATCCCATGCTGGGACATCCTCGACCGGAACAGCATAGATCTGGTGCGTCTCCCGACAGTGGACGAGAAACAGTTCGACTTGCCCTCGGTATCCACGAGCCCCGGCGGACCAGTTCGTAGCGCTTCCGGAATGCCTTCCTGCCGATGGCCGCCCGCTCCTGGGCGCACTGCTGCGCGGCCAGGCTCGAGACCTGGCCGGCCTGGCTGGCCGTGGCGCTCGCGGGCAGCGCGAGCAGGCCGGCGATCAGGAGCGCTCCGATTGCATACCTTCACGGGGCGGATATCGGCAGCCCAGGAGCACTCCGCACCAGCATCTCCATGGCTGGACAGCTGTCCGCGGCAGGCACGGCCTAGACTCGCCGCGTGGCCGGCCTGCAGAGATTCGGCGATTCCCTCAGGGATCCCGGCGCCGCCGCCGCCCGCGGCAAGTGGCTCGCGCGCGGCGCCTGGCTGCTCGCGGCCGCCGAGGTGGTCGTCGCGGTCCGCAACCACGTCACCGACCGCCTCACGGCGCGGGAGCGCCAGCGGATGCTCCAGATCGTCCGCTCCTCCAAGGGGCGACCGGCGAACCTCTCGGACCGTGAGCGCAAGGAGCTCCGCGCGCTGCTCGGCAAGGTGGAGCCCGCCGACCTTGCGAAGAAGGTCGCCACCAGCCCGTTCGCCGGCCGCGTCAGGCGCCGCAGATAGAACGACGGCCGCCCCTCGCGAGGCGGCCGCCGTGCCGTGCACCGGGATGTAGTTCCTTAGATCTTCACCGCGCGCGAGTCGAGGTGGATGCCCACCTTGCGCTTGACGCGCTGCAGCGCGTTGTCGACGGTCTTGGTGTCGCAGTCGAGCCGCTCGCCGATCACCTCATACGAGTGGCCGTCTAGATAGAGCGCCAGGACGTGGCTCTCGAGCTCCGACAACACGCTCGTCAGGCAGGCGACCAGGCTCTCGAGCTCCTCGCCCGCGATCACCTGATTGGCCGGGTCGCGGACGGCCGGGCCCGGGAGAACCTCCTCGAGAGTGGTCTCCGAGTCCGGGCCCGCCGCCGCGGGCGTCTGGCTGAACGACACGTATTGGTTGAGCGGGGTGTGCTTGTTGCGGGTCGCCGTCTTCACCGCGGTGATGATCTGCCGGGTGATGCAGAGCTCGGCGAACCCCCTGAAGCTCGACTCGCGCTCCGGGCGATAGTCCCGGATCGCCTTGAAGAGGCCGAGCATTCCCTCCTGCATCAGGTCGTCGGCGTCGCCGCCGAGCAGGAAGTACGACGAGGACTTGACGCGGACGAAGCGGCGATACCGCCGCACCAGCTGGTCGTACGCATCGGTCCGGCCGTTCTTGGCGAGGGCGACGAGGAACTCGTCGTCCGGGCCGGGCCCGGTGTGACGGGCGCCTTCGGGAACCGCACGCCCCTGGACGACAGCGTGCTCTTCGGTGCTTGGGGTGGGAACTGCCACAGCAACCTCCTCCTCTGACGAGAGTTGTGTGGCGCCCAGTTCCTCCCCTGAGGCGCCGGATAGTGGGCTCTTCCGTCAGGCTCGACCTGAGGTTCACCCTTTTCTGCGCAGCACCCTAATGCCGGATCCGCGGATGTCAAGCACCGTTCGGGACCGATGCAATTGAAGTTGCAGGAGGGACCGCCTCCACCGCGAAGCCGTGGATGTCTCGTTTTCCCCAAAGGAGGAGAAGCAACGATGGAAGCGACCGTCAATCGGATCGAGCCCGGCCGGGTGATCGGCGAGGCCTTCGAGACCTACCGGAACCACGCCGGCGCCCTGCTCGGCGGGGCGCTGATCGTGATCGGGATCGCCGGTGTCGTCGAGGGGCTGCTCTCGGTCTCGGGGAGCATCGTCCTCGGAATCATCGGCGCCCTGGTGGGGCTGGCCGCCGGCTTCCTCTACACGGGCTACGTGGTGAAGCTGGTCCAGGACGTCCGTGACGGGCGACGGGACTTCAGCGTCGGCGAGCTCTTCTCACACGCAGCGCCTTACCTCGGCACCCTGATCCTGGCGGGGATCCTGGCCGGAATCGCGATCGCGATCGGCTTCGTCCTGATCATCATCCCCGGCCTCATCCTGCTCACGATCTGGGCCGTGATCTCCCCTGCGATCGTGGTCGAGGACAAGGGCGTCTTCGAGTCCTTCGGGCGCAGCCGGGAGCTCGTCCGAGGTCACGGCTGGCAGGTCTTCGGCGCGATCGTCCTGACGTTCCTGATCATCGTCGTCGTGGGGATCGTCGCCTCCCTCATCGGAGCAGCGATCGGCGATGCGGGACTTGTGGTCCTGAGGGCGCTCGGCAACGTGATCACCGCGCCCATCTGGGCGCTCGTCTCGAGCATCCTCTTCTTCGACCTCGGTGGCGGTCGAGGCGTGCAGACATCGCCGGCGGAGCCGGCCGCGGTCGAGCCGCAGACCACAGAGGCGCCACCCCCGCCGGACGCGCCGGCCGCCTAGCGGCCGGCTACTCCGGGCTGCAGTCCTCCCCTCGGCCGCTGCTGATGCGGCCGAGCAGCTCGGTGAGCGTCCGCATCTCCTCCTCATCGAGGACGTCGGCGAGCTGGCGCTCGATGTCCTCGATGTGTCCCGGGGCGGCGTCCCTGAGCTTCGACAGGCCCGCGTCCGTGAGGATCGCGTAGCTCACGCGCGCGTCCTCCTTGCAGGCGCCCTTCCCGACGAGCCCCTGGTCCTCGAGGCGATCCAGCAGCCTGGTGATCCCCGACGGCGAGAGACGCAGCTCGTTGGCGAGGTCGATCCGGCGCATGCCCTCCTCGCCGGCGCGTGACAGCAGCAGCAGGCAGCCGTAGTCGTTGATCGTCAGGCCGTGCTGCGCGACCAGCGAGCCGCTGAGCTCGCGCGTCAGCGTGGCGTAGGCGGTCGCCAGGTTCGCGAACACGTCGGTCGACGGAAGTGTTTTAGGTGTCAACTGTTGTGTGCTCAAGCTTCTCTGCTACACTATTTGACAGATCAAATAAAGCTTAGCCCTCACCAAGGAGACATTCAATGACCACGGCACAGGCAGAGTCAACCATTCCTACCGGCACCTGGCAATCCGATCCGATTCATTCGAGCGTCGGCTTCGCCGTCAGGCACGCGGTCGGCACCTTTCGGGGCGCCTTCGGCGAGTTCGAGGCCGCCCTCAGCGATGCATCCGGCGAGACCCGCCTGAGCGGGCGCGTCCCGGTCGAGAGCGTCCAGGTGAAGGAGGAGAACCTCGAGACGCACCTCCTCTCCCCCGAGTTCTTCGACCGCGACCGGACGCCGGAGATCACCTTCGAGTCGAGCAGGATCGCCCGGGAGGACGGCCGTCTCGCCGTCGAGGGGGACCTGACCGTCAGGGGCATCTCCAGGCACCTCGTCGCAGGCGGCGAGATCAACGGGCCCATCCCGGGACCGGACGGCAATGACCGCCTCGGCATCGACCTCGAGACGAAGGTCGACCGCCACGACTACGGGCTCGACTGGAACATGGACCTTCCGGACGGGACCGAGATGCTCGGCGACGAGGTGACGCTCACCGTCCACCTCGAGCTCGTCAAGGGGGCGTGATGCGAGGGTCCTCCGCAGAGCAGCGAGGAGGAACCCGTTTGATTCGGGTGCTCGCGATCTCGGGCAGCCTGCGTCGCGACTCGCACAACACCGCGCTCCTGCGGACGGCGGCGGAGCTCCTGCCGCCGTCCGTGGAGCTGGAGATCTTCGACGGCCTGAAGCTGGTCGAGCCCTACGACCAGGACGACGACACCGGGGGAGGCCCGGAGGGGGCTCGCCGGCTCCGCGAGGCGATCTACGCCGCGGACGCGGTCCTGATCGCAGCTCCGGAGTACAACTCATCGATTCCGGGCGTCCTCAAGAACGCCCTCGATTGGGCCTCGAGGCCCAAGGGCGAGAACGCGCTCTGGGGCAAGCCGGCGGCGGTCGTGGGCGCCAGCACCGGGATGTTCGGAGCCGTCTGGTCCCAGGCGGAGACCCGCAAGGTGCTGGGCGCCAGCGGCGCACGCGTACTCGACGCCGACCTGCCGGTCGGCCACGCGGCCGAGGCCTTCGGCGACGACGGCAGGCTCGCCGACATCGAGCTCCGCGATCGCTACGTCGAGGTCCTCGACGAGCTGGTCGCATTGGCCGAGCAGGTGGGCGACGCCCCCCACCGCGGCGAACCCCAGAAGCTCGCCGCCTGATCCTCGATGGGGCCGCGGCCGTTGCGGCCCCCTCCGCATAGGGTTCGCCCGATGGAACGCCGCGCGGGAATCGATCGGCCGAACGAGGAGGCGTTCGCGGCCTTCTCGAAGCGTGCGGGCGACGGTCCCGTCTACATGCTCAACCTGCTCGAGTTCCGCCCCGGGGGAGGTGCCGAGCGCTACGGCGAGTACGGCGAGGCGGTTGCTCCCCTGCTCGCGCGCGCCGGTGGGAGGCCGATCTTCGCCGGCCGTCCATCCGAGTCGCTGATCGGCGAGGGCCACTGGGACCTGGTGATCCTGGTCTCCTATCCGACCCGCCAGGCCTTCCTCGAGATGATCTCCTCACCCGAGTACCAGGCGATCGAGCACCTGCGGACGGAGGCCCTGGTGCGCTCGGAGCTGAGGGCGATGGACGCCATCGACACCGGCGCTCTCGGCGAAACGAGCTAGTCCGCCCGCTGCCGCCGGGCCTCGAACAGGATCACCGCGGCGGCCACGGAGGCGTTGAGCGACTCGACCCGCCCGGCGACCGGGATCGAGATCAGCTCGTCGCACGCGTCGGCGACGCGCGGCCGCAGCCCGGACCCCTCGGAGCCGAGAACCAGGACCGCCCGGCCCGACCAGTCCACCCCGGTGTAGGGGCGCTCGGCCTCGGCCGCGGCCCCGTAGACCCAGCCGCCCGCGCCCTTTGCCTCGCCGAGCCAGTCCGCGACGTTCCTCACCCTGGCCACCGAGAGGTGCTCGACGGCTCCGGCCGAGGCCTTGCAGGCCGCCGGGGTGACGGACACGGCCCGGCGCTCCGGGATGACGACACCGGCCGCGCCGGCGGCCTCGGCCGCCCGGCAGACCGCGCCCAGGTTGTGTGGGTCCTGCACCTGGTCGAGGACGACGACGAGAG
>DATIDP010000085.1:0-11602 GCA_035456265.1 Solirubrobacterales bacterium
CGGGTCGAGGACCTTCGACGATGAGTTCGTCGCTCCGGCCGAACCCTTCGCTCTCGTGGGAGGAGGACGGCGGATCGAGATCTCCTTCGGCGAGGGCTATCCGTATGCCCAGGTCTATGCGCCCGATGACGACGACGTGATCGCCTTCGGGTACCACCCCTATTTCCGCCTGCCCGGCATCGAGCGGAGTGCCTGGGCAGTCGAGATCCCGGTCAGCGAGCGGGTCGTGCTCGACTCCGAGGAGCTTCCGACCGGCGCGGTGGAGAAGACCGACGCATTCGCCGGTCCGCTCGGATCGAGGACCTTCGACGACGAGTTCGCGGCCCCGGGCGAACCATTCGTTCTCGCGGGAGGAGGGCGCCGGATCGAGGTCTCGTTCGTCCGCGGCTACCCGTACGCGCAGATCTACGCCCCCGAGGACGACGAGGTGATCGCGTTCGAGCCGATGACGGCGCCGACGAACGCGCTGGTCAGCGGGCGGGACCTGAACCTCCTACAGCCGGGGGAGAGCTACGAGGCCTCGTTCTCGGTCACGGTGATGAGCGCTTGAATGGAGCAACTGGCATGGAAGTCTCGCCGGCAGAGTTCAGGGAGCTCTTCCAGCGGGTCTCGAACTGGGGACGTTGGGGGCCGGATGACGAAAGAGGGGCTCTCAACTACCTCTCGCCCGAGCGGGTGGCGGCCGCGGCCGGGCTCGTCCGGAGCGGCCGGACGTTCAGCCTGAGCCGGCCGCTGGACACCGAGCGCGAGCCGGACAACCCGGAGCCCGCCGAGCACAGGATGACCATGCTGGGCGGCAGGGACCACCCGGTGGGCCTCGCCTTCGCCAAGGACTACATCGGTGTCGACTACCACAACGACTCCCACAGTCATCTCGACGCGCTCTGCCATGTCTCCTACGACGGCTCCCTTTACAACGGGCGTCCCGCCGACTCGGTCTCGGTCGACGGTGCGGCGGCTGAGACGGTCGAGGCCCTGAAGGATGGGCTGGTTGGTCGCGGCGTCATGCTCGATATCCCCCGGACCCGCGACGTGGGCTGGCTCGAGCCCGGCGATAGCGTCCTGCCCGGCGACCTGGAGAAGGCGGAGCGCATTCAGGAGATCCAGGTGGGGGAGGGCGACATCCTCCTAGTGCGCACGGGCCACGCCGAACGGCTGGATGAGCTGGGTCCCTGGGACACAGCGAGCTCGAAGGCGGGACTGCACCCGAGCTGCGCGGCATTCCTGGCCGAGCGGCGGGTGGCGGCGCTGGGATCGGATGGCAACAGCGACACGGCGCCTGGCATCACCGAGGGGGTGGGCTTCCCGATTCACGTGCTCGCGCTGGTGGCGATGGGCGTGCACCTCCTCGACTACCTCCACCTCAGGGAGCTGGCCGGTGCCTGCGAGACGTGGAGCCGCTGGGAGTTCCTCTTCGTTGGAGCGCCACTTCGGATCACGGGTGGGACCGGATCGCCCCTCAATCCGCTGGCCGTCTTCTGATGACCCGCGTGGGAATAGTCTGTTGGCGGATGAAGTCGCGAGATCCGACTTGTGGTCTCGATCCCCTCGGCGGAGCGGCCTGATGTCGAGCCCGGCGCTTCTCCTCGCGGATTCCTCGTCGAACCTCCTGGCCGCGCGCAATCAGATGGGGTTCACGCTCGGCTTCCACATCGTCCTCGCGTGCTTCGGTGTGGCCTTTCCGGCGATGATGCTGATCGCCGAATGGCGCGGCAGGAAGCGCAACGATGAGGCGGCGCTGCGGCTCGCCCGGAACTGGTCGAAGGCGGTCGCGGTCCTGTTCGCGGTCGGGGCGGTCACCGGGACCGTCCTCTCTTTCGAATTCGGCCTCCTCTGGCCGCGGTTCATGGACCGCTTCGGCGACGCCTTCGGCATCGCCTTCGCGATCGAGGGCATCTTCTTCTTCCTGGAGGCGATCTTCATCGCCATCTACATCTACGGATGGAACCGCCTCTCCCCCCGGGCGCACATGTGGGCCGCCGTGCCGATCGTGATCTCGGGTGTAGGCGGAGCCTTCTCGGTGATTGCGGCCAACGCCTGGATGAACCAGCCGCAGGGCTTCAAGCTCGACGCCAGCGGTCATGTCACGGACGTCAAGCCCCTCGACGTGCTCTTCAACAATGCGACGGGCTACGAGTTCTTCCACATGCTGCTGGCGGCCTACATGGTCACCGGGTTTATCCTGGCCTCGATCTACGCGGTCGGGATGCTGCGCGGTCGCCGCGATGCCTACCACCGGGCAGGGCTGCTCATCCCGCTGACGGTCGCCGCAATCGCGAGCCCGATCCAGCTGTTCGTCGGTGACACGGCGGCGCGCGCCATCGCCGACGACCAGCCCTCCAAGTTCGCCGGGATGGAGTGCATCTATAAGGGCGGCACCGACCAGACCGAGTGGCTGGGCGGGATCTGCACCGACGGCAAGGTGAAGGGTGGGATCGGCGTACCCGGGCTCGACTCGCTGCTCGTCGGCTTCAGCACCGGCACCAACGTCACCGGGCTGAACCAGATACCGGCCGATCAGCAGCCTCCGGCGCTGACGATGCTGCACCTGTCCTTCGACACGATGGTGGGGGTCGGGACGCTCCTGTTTCTGCTCGCGGTCTGGTTCGCGATCGCCTGGTGGCGAAAGCGCGACCTGCCCGAGACGAAGTGGTTCCTGCGGGCGGTGGCCGTCTCGGGGGTGGCCGCCGTCGTCGCCCTCGAAGCCGGCTGGATTGTCACCGAGGTGGGCCGTCAACCCTGGATCCTCTACAAGATCATGCGGACCTCCGAGGCAGTCACCCCGGCGCAGGGCATCTGGTGGGTCTTCGCCTTCACGATGCTGCTCTACATCGCCCTGTTCACGACCGCGGCTTTGATCATCCGTGCGCTCGCCCGTCGCTGGCGCGCGGAGGACTTGCGAGAGCCTCCCACCGACGTGCCCTACGCGCCGCCTCGCGAGGAGGAGGCAACCGCATGAGCACAGCAGACGTCTGCGCGGCGATCCTCTGGATCGGGGTGACGCTCTATGCGATCTTCGGCGGGGCGGACTTCGGTGCCGGCGTCTGGGATCTCCTTGCCGGCGGCGGTCAGCGGGGCCAGTCCGTTCGCGGGCAGATCGACCGCTCGATCGGCCCCGTCTGGGAGGCCAATCACGTCTGGCTGATCTTCGTCCTGGTGGTTCTCTGGACGGCCTTCCCCACTGCCTTCTCGGCGATCATGACCACTCTCTACATCCCGCTGGCGCTCGCCGCTCTCGGGATCGTGCTGCGGGGGTCCGGCTTTGCGTTCAGGCACGCGCTGCCCGGCCCTGTGCAGGGCACGGCGTCCCGGGTCTTCGGCGTGGCATCGGTGCTCACCCCGTTCTTCATGGGGACGGTGGTCGGCGCCGTCGCCTCCGGCAACGTCCCCGCCGCCGGCGATGGCGACCCGACGGCAAGCTGGACGGGCTTCCTGCCGCTCGTCACCGGAGCGCTCTTTGTGGCCGTCGCCGCCTACACGGCGGCCATCTTCCTGGTCCGCGACTCGGGCGCGGCGGGGGACCAGGATCTGCGCGACTACTTCGCCCGCCGGGCGCTCATAGTCGCCGTCGTCGCCGGGGTGGCGGCCGTGCTCGGCGTGATCGCGCTGCGCCAGGACGCCCGCTTCATCTATGACGGCCTCACCTCGTGGCCCGGCATCGCCCTGGTCGTGCTCTCCGGCATCTGCGGCCTCGCCGCGCTCGTCCTGCTGGTGGCCGACCGCAACCGGGGCCTGCGGGTGGCGGCGGTCGGCGCGGGCGTGGCGATGATTTGGGGCTACTTCGCCGCGGCGTTCCCCTACATACTGCCCACCTCGCTGACGATCTCCGACGCGGCGGGCGCCTCCGCGACGCTGACGGAGGTGATCGTCGTCTTCGGCGTCGCCGCCGTCCTGGTCGTGCCGTCGCTGATCCTGCTCTATGTCCTCTCGCAGCGCAGCGCGCTCGAGGCCTACTCGACCTCGAGCGAGGTGACCTCCCCGCGCCAGTAGGTGAAGCGGCCCTCCGGGAGCTCCCAGCTCACCTCCGCGCCGCCGGGGGCGCGCACTCCGCCAAGCTCGACGTAATCGCCGAAGCTGCCGCTGAACGGTGTCTCGATCGCGGTCTTGCCGGCAAGCCGCGGCCTCATCCCGGAGACGGTGCTGATCAGCCCGCTGTCGTCGAGCGCCAGGACGACGCTGGCGAGCCTCCCGCCGGCCTCCGTCGAGACCTCGACCGAGCCGTCCTCGAGCTGCCGCCAGGAGAGTTCCGGATTGGAGGCGATCGCGTGGGGCACCCAGGGCAGCTCGGCGAGGTAGCGGGTCGCCTCGGCGCGGTCGGTCTCGGGCCCCGAGCTGCGCGTGACGGGGATCAGGCCCCAGACCCTGGCCGCGAGTGAGCCCTCACCCTTCCGGTAGCGGTCGACGACGATGAGCCTGACCAGCCGGTTGGGACCGAAGGAGGCCCGCCACTCGAACCCGACCTCGTCCACGGCGTACTCCTGCGTCGCGGTGAATGCGAGCGGCTTCTCGCCCGGGCGGCGGATCATTTCGCCGCGCTGGGTGAGGCGGACCCGGCGCGGCGTCTCGGCCCGCGCGGGCAGGACTCGGGCCAGGTGATCGGCCAGCCGAGGCGGGGGGCGCCGCTCGCTCACGGGCCCAGTCTGCCCCCTGCCGGGCCGGGATAGAGTGGCCGCGCATGAAGTGGAAGCCCGGCAAGCGCAGCGCCGATATCGAGGATCGGCGGGGCGCGGGGGGCGGGTTCGGCGCCGGCGGCGGCATGCCGATTCCGATGGGCCGCCTCGGCGGGGGCGGCATCGGCACGATCATCGTGCTGGTCATCGTCTACCTCGTCTTCATCAAGGGCGGAGGCGGCGGTGGGTTCAACGTCCCGGATCCGACCAGCAACTTCCCCCAGGTCCCCGCGTCCGGGACGGGCAACAACTCGGTCCCGGGGAGCCCGGACGAGGAGCAGGAGTTCCAGTTCGTCGACTTCGTTCAGGGCGACGCGCAGGATTTCTGGACGCAGCAGTTTGAGGCCGCCGGCAAGCCCTACCAGCGGGCGAAGGTCGTCGTCTTCCGCGACCAGGTGCAGTCGGGATGCGGCCTCGCGAGCTCCGCGACGGGGCCGTTCTATTGCCCCCTCGACCGGAGGGTCTACCTGGACCTCGGCTTCTTCAACGAGCTCCAGAACCGCTTTCGCGCGCCCGGCGACTTCGCCGAGGCGTACGTCGTCGCCCACGAGATCGGCCATCACATCCAGCAGCAGCTCGGAATCGAGCAGAAGGTCCGCCAGGAGAGCCAGCAGAGCCCCGACGATGCGAACTCCCTCTCCGTGCGTCTCGAGCTGCAGGCCGACTGCCTGGCGGGTGTCTGGGCGCGCTCGACCTACGACCGCGGCATCCTCGAGAGCGGCGACCTCCAGGAGGGCCTGACCGCCGCGGCGGCGGTGGGCGACGACCGCATTCAGCAGCAGACGCAGGGCAGGATCGACCCGGAGTCCTTCACCCACGGCACCTCGGAGCAGCGGGACCGCTGGCTCCAGACCGGCTTCGACTCCGGCAGGCTGGAGGCCTGCGACACCTTCTCGGGCGAGGTCTAGCTCGCTAAGGGCGCTTCAGCTTGTTCTTGTTGCAGCGCTTCTTTCCGTCTGGCCGGGGAATATCGTTGGCGCATAGGAACGCGGCCAGCCGGCTCGGTACGGACGACATGATCCCGTCGACGCCCAAGTCATAGAGGTGCCGGTAGCTCGCGTCCGTCTCGTCCTGAGGCCCGTTGGTCCAGACGTGCACGGCGTAGCCGAGGTCGTGGGCGTGCCGCGTGTTGAGCAGCAGGTTCGGCACGTCGATACCGAGCTGGGTGGGCGGCACCTGAAAGGCCGCGACGTCCGGGTCGGGCGTTGTTCCAAATAGCGCGAAAGCCGTCGTGTCGTTTACACCGGGCGCTAGCGCCACGAAGGGAGGGTCGTCGCGCGAGTGGAACTCGTCGATCAGCTCGTCGCTGAAGGAGACGACGATGATGTCCGTGCGGCCCGAGTACTTGGGCTCGTCGAGCAGGTCCGCCAGCGCGTCGGCGACCGGGATCGAGGCCGCTGGGTCGTCGCAGTAGGTGTTGCCGCCCTGCGTCTGGCATCCGCCGCCGGTCCCCGTCGTCGTCTTGATCATCTTGATCTCGATGTTGATCGGGGTCTTGGGGAAGGCGTCGAGCACCTCGCGCAGCGTCGGGATCTTGAAGTCATCCGCGTGGTATCCGGGTGGCGGCTTGACAGCGCCGGTGCGGATGCCGCGGTAGGGATAGGCCGAGTCCGGGAGCGAGTAATCGTGGGAGTAGGTGCCCGGCCGGAACCAGTAGCCGGCGTCGAGGGCCTGTAGCTGCGCCGCGGTCAAGTCGTTCACCTCGGAGTCCGGCCGTTTCTTCTCGGTGCTCGAATCCGGCCCCGGACAGAGAGAGGCCGTGCACGCGATCCGGGTCCAAGTGTCGTCATGGATCACCATCAGCTGGCCGTCCTTGCTCAGGTTGACGTCCAGCTCGAGCGTGTCAGCGCCGCGGTCCCGGATGGCCGACTTGAAGGCGAACAGGGTGTTGGAGGGCGCCTCATCCTCGCCGCCCTGGTGCGCCATGACGAGGAAGCGCTTCTGCAGCCAGGGGTTGGGATCCGGGGCGACCGCGCCGGCGCTCTGCGGGACAGCGGCGGCCATGGCCATGCAGGTGCACGCGGTCAGTGCGGCCGCGACCAGCCTTCGGGTAGTCCCTTCCTGCATCATCGCCTCTCCTTCGTGGTCTCCCTGCCGGCATCCAAGCCGGCGGCGTCGCGTCAGACTAGCCGAGAGCCGGACGCCGGACTTGCTCAGTCCCCCGGGCTCGCGGCCTGCCAGTCGCGGCGCTTCTCCGCGTACTCGGTGGGAAGCCCGATGTTCAGGTCCTGCGCGACGTCGAGCCACCGAAGGGCCCCCTGGTAGTCGCGCCAGCGCGCGTCCGCATCGGCAGCCGCGAGGGCTAGCTCCAGCGCCGCCCGCTGGTCATTCTCGGCCTCCTCGGGGCTCTCCCCGTGCAGCGGCTCGAGGTCCTCCAGCGAGACGTCGACGCCGCGGTTGGCGAGGTAGGGAGCCAGATGACGCCCAGCGACCTTGGCCGGCGGCCACCACAGCGCCGCCGTGCTCTCGGCTGAGGTGGCCTGACGGCCGCCGACTTCGGCTCGGAGGTAGTGCGGCGCCCCTCCCGTGAACAGGACACCCCGAAGCGTTGGTTGGAACCGCTCGACCTCCACGTCGGGCTTGACGAGCGCGGCGATCGCAGAGGCGGCGACGTCAGCCTGCTGAGCGGCTATGCCACCTTGCTTGATCGGGAACCAGGTCGCATCGCCGGAGGCGTAGACGCGGGGCGTGCCCTCGACCCGCATCTGGAGGTCCGTGCCGATGAAGCCGTCAGGTCCCTGGGGGATCCCGCCGATCTCGGGCACCGTCAGGCGCGGTGAGGCGACCACGCGGTCGGTCGGCAGGATTCGCCCATCGTGCAGGGCGAGCCCGCCGCCCTGCATTCCGGCCGCTCGCGCCTGAGTCACCAACTCGACCCCTGCGTCGTGGAGCAGCTGGCCGACGCCGCGGCTGGCCCGTGTGCCGAACAGCCCCAGCGGTGAGCTCTCGTGGGTGACGAGTGCCAGGTGGGTGTCCGCCTGGCGCTTTCGAAGCTCGATCGCAGTGAGCAGGCTCAGCTCGTAGATCGGCAGCGGCCACTGGATCGAGGTCGGTACAGCGAAGGTGATGTGGCGGACCTGTCCTTCCTCCGCTGCCAGGAGCAGCGCGCTGATCTCGTCGTTGTCCCGCCTCCCGCGGTACGTCAGGGCACCCGGCAGCGCTGGTTCCGCGGACGCTCCGATTGCGACCAGCAGCGCATCGAATGGAAGCTCGGCTCCCGACTCGGTACGCGCCGTCCTGGCTCCCGGCTCAATGCTCTGGAGGGCGTCCCGCCGATGCACTGCGTTGAGGTCGTCGCAGACGTCGGCCACCGCCATCGACGGGGGCGCGGCGATCCCGAAGGGCTCGGCGACGCCCAGCGCCGGCAGGACCAACTCGTCGTTCGGCGCGACCAGCTCGAGCTCGATCTCCGCCGCAGCCAGGTCACGTAGGGCGAGCATCGCCTCCACAGCGGCGACACCAGCGCCCGCGACCACGACTTTGAACTGCTCGCCGTTCTTCATCCTGCGAACCCTTCCGCCGCTGCGGCGGCCAAGTTGGGTCTCACAAATGTATGCCGACTCTCGCGCCGGGCATCGGGGTTAAGCACTGATGTCGCATGAGCGACCTCTTCGAGTGCCATCCCCTACGCCGAGCGCCGCTCGGAGCCTCACATCGGGCTGGTTAACTAGGTACGGACATGCGGTGTCCGTCCTGTGGGAACGAGAATCGTGAGGGGGCGCGGTTCTGCGACTCGTGCGGAACCGAGTTGATCGCCGCGCGGGCTTCTGTCCAGGAGCCCGCCGCGGAGTCCCTTCCCGCCGATGTGCCGGACGAGATCGCCGGTCGCTACCGGGTGCGGCGGTTCCTCGGGCAGGGAGGGCGGAAGCGGGTCTATCTCTCGACCGACACGTTCACGGGGGACGAGGTCGCGCTGGCGCTCTATGACACCGCCGGGGTGGGTGCCGCCATCCAGGCACGGGCACGCCGCGAGGCCGAGGCGATGCGCAAGCTCGGCGATCACCGCCACGTCGTCACCGTCCTCGATACCGGCGAGGACGACGGCAACCCGTTCATCGTCAGCCGCTACATGCCGGGCGGCGACGTGCAGGGTCTGCTCGCGGCGGCCGGCGGACACCTCGAGGTCTCACGTGCGGTTGAGATCGCGGCGGACGTCACCCGGGCGCTGGAGCAGGCCCACTCGCGGGGGATCGTGCACCGCGACCTGAAGCCGGCGAACGTCTGGATCGACGACGACGGCCACGCTCGGCTCGGCGACTTCGGGCTGGCCACGACAGAGGCCCGCTCCAGGGTGAGCGGCGGCACGCTGGTCGGAACCGTCGCCTACCTGCCTCCCGAGCAGGCGGTCGGCGAGGCCACCGGCCCGGCCAGTGACCTCTACTCGCTCGGCGCGCTGCTCTACGAGATGCTCACTGGCCAGCCCCCGTTCCCGGGCGACGACGCGGTCTCGATCATCAGCCAGCACCTGCACGCCGACCCCGTGCCGCCCTCGCGGCACAACTCCGAGATCCCCGAGGCGCTCGATCGGGCCGTGCTCGCCCTGCTCGCCAAGCGGCCCGAGGATCGCCCGGCCGACGCGACCGAGGCACGCGGGCTGATCGTCGGCGCCCTCGAGGAGAGGACGGACGAGGCCGCGGAGGCGCGTCCGTCCAATCCGCTGGAGAGCCTCGCGGGCGGGGTGTTCGTCGGCCGCGAGCTCGAGCTCGATCGGCTGCGCGAGGCGGTCGACTCGGCTCTCGGCGGCCGGGGCTCGCTCCAGCTGCTGGTGGGGGAGCCGGGCATCGGCAAGACGAGGGCGGCCGAGGAGCTCGCCACCTACGCGCGCGTGAGCGGCGCTCGCGTCTACTGGGGGCGCTGCCGCGAGGACGAGGGCGCGCCCGCCTATTGGCCGTGGGTCCAGGCGGTCCGCTCCTACGCCCGCGACGCCGACCCCGTTGCGCTCGCGTGGCAGCTCGGCGGGGGAGCGGCCGAGGTGGCGCAGCTGATCCCCGAGGTCGCGGAGAAGCTCGACATCGAGCCCGCGAAAGGGTCCGACAGCGAGGAGGCCCGCTTCCGGCTCTTCGACTCGGTGACGAGCCTGCTGCTCGCGGCCGCGCGCGACCGGCCGCTCGTGATCGTGCTGGATGACCTGCACTGGGCCGACGAGCCCTCTCTGCTGCTGCTCCGCTTCGCGGCTCGGGAGCTCGCCTCGAGCGGTCTCCTGATCCTCGGCACCTACCGCGACGTCGAGCTTGGCCGCCACCACCCGCTCGCCCGCGTGCTGGGCGAGATCTCGGGGATCGAGGGAAGCGGCCGGATCCCGCTGCGCGGCCTCGGCGTGGGCGCGGTCGAGCGGTACATCGAGATGACCTCGGGCGCTCCGTCCCCGCCCGGCCTCGCGGAGGCGGTGCAGGAGCAGACCGACGGCAATCCCTTCTTCGTCGGCGAGGTCGTCCGCCTGCTCGCCAGCGAGGGCAAGCTCACCGGCGGGGCCAGCGTCGCCGAGCTGGAGATCCCGCAGGGGGTGCGGGAGGTGATCGGCCGACGGCTCGACCGGCTCAGCGAGGAGACCAACGAGGGGCTGCGGGTGGCGGCGGTGATCGGCCGCGACTTCGACGAGGACCTGGTGGCGCGCGTCGTCAAGCAGCCGCTCCAGGTGCTGATGGGGGCCGTGAGGGAGGCGATCGCCGAGCGCCTGGTCACCGATCTCGGCAACGGCCGCTACTCCTTCGCGCACGCGCTGGTCCGCGACACCCTCTACGAGGAGCTCAGCCCGCCGAAGCGCTCGGCGCTCCACGAGCGGACCGGGCGCGCCATCGAGGAGATCTGCGGCGGCAACGTCGAGGAGCGCCTCGGGGAGCTAGCCCACCACTTCCTCGCGGCCGCGCCGCGAGGGGACCTCGCCAAGGCGATCGACTACGCCCAGCAGGCCGGGGCCCAGGCCATGGAGCAGCTCGCCTACGAGGACGCCGTCGACGTCTACAGCCGGGCGCTCGAGGCGCTCGAGCTGATGGAGGAGCCGGACGAGGCGCTGCGCTGCCGCCTGCTGCTCTCGCTTGGCGGCGCCGAGGCGAAGTCAGCGCGGGTGGCCGATGCGCGCGATGCGTTCGAGAGGGCCGCGGAGTCGGCCCGCACGCTCGACGACACCGACCGCCTGGTCGGGGCCGCGATCGGCATCGCGGTCCTGAGCGACGCGGGCCGGCTCGACGAGCAGCTGCTCGCCCTGCTCGACGAGGCGCTGGAGAGAATCGGCCCCGAGCGCACCGCCCGGAGGGCGGCCCTGCTGAGCGCCAAGTCAGCCGAGCTGTACTGGGTCGACAACGACGTGAGGGAGTCCGAGCGCCTGGTGAAGGAGGCGATCGAGATCGCGCGGGAGATCGACTCGCCGAGCACGCTCGCGGCGGCGCTCCAGCGCAAGATCTTCATCCCGGCCGGCCCGGATGCGCCTCGTGTCCGACTCGCCCTCGCCGACGAGATGGTTGAGCTCGGGGAGAGTTCGGGCGACCGCGAGGCGGTGGTCCGCGGGCACGCTTACCGGCTCTGGTCGCTGCTCGAGCTCGGTGACATCCCCGCCGTCGACCGCGAGCTCGAGCTCTACGCCCGGCTGGCCGAAGAGCTGCGGATGCCCGAGCACACCTGGCACACATTCGCGCTGCGGGGCATGCGCGCCCTTCTCGATGGCGACATTGGGGGGGCCGAGAGGCTCGCGCAGGAGGCAAGGCGGGCCGGCAACCGGGCCGAGCAGGCGATCGCAGAGCAGTACTACGGCATCCAGATGATCCAGATCCGCAGCATGCAGGGCCGCGCCGCCGAGCTCCTGCCGGCGGTGGGCGATCTGGCCGAGCGCTTCCCCGGCATCCCCGCCTGGCGCGGGGGCCAGGTCACCCTCGCGGCGCGCTCTGGCGATGTCGAGCTGGCCCAGCGAGAGCTGGACCTGTTCGCCGCCGACGACT
>DATIDP010000086.1:0-2147 GCA_035456265.1 Solirubrobacterales bacterium
CGTCGCCTTCCCGCTGCGCGAGCACACCCGCAAGTCAGAGTCCGAGATCCGCGACATCGTCATGGAGAAGATGGACCTCGTCGGCCTGATCGGTGCCGAGGACAAGCTCCCTGGGGAGATCTCCGGTGGCATGCGCAAGCGCGCCGGCCTGGCCCGGGCGCTGGTGCTCGACCCCGAGATCGTGCTCTTCGACGAGCCCGACTCCGGCCTCGACCCGGTCCGCACCGCGTTCCTGAACCAGCTCATCGTCGACCTCAACGCGCAGATCGACGCGACGTTCCTGATCGTCACCCACGACATCAACACCGCGCGCACGGTGCCGGACAACATCGGCCTGCTCTACCACAAGCACCTCGCCATGTTCGGTCCGCGCGAGATGCTGCTGAGCTCTGAGGAGCCGGTGGTCCGCCAGTTCCTCAACGCCCAGCGGGTCGGCCCCATCGGCATGTCGGAGGAGAAGGACGCCGACGAGCTCGAGGCCGAGAAGGACCAGGAGCTCCCGCCGCTGCCCCCGATCCCGCTGCAGATCGATCCCTCCAACGGGATCCCGCGCCGCAGCCAGCGCCCGCCGGGCGAGTGGTGCCGCGTGAACGGCGTGACGCCGCCCCCGGGCTCCTTCGAGTCCGAGAACGCCGACGTCCGGGCGGGGGCCTGATCCGCTCCATGTCCTCCCTCACCGCATCCAGGGCGCTGGCCCCGATCGGGACCGCAGGCAAGCTGTTCGCCTTCGGTCTCGACGTCGGGCGCAACCTCTTCAAGCGCCCCTTCCAGACCCGCGAGTTCCTCCAGCAGGCGTGGTTCATCGCCTCCGTCACGATCATCCCGACGGCCCTGGTCGCCATCCCGTTCGGCGCGGTCATCGCGCTCCAGGTCGGCGGCCTGATCAAGCAGTTCGGCGCCCAGTCCTTCACCGGCTCCGCCGCCGTCCTCGCGGTGGTCCGCGAGGCCGGGCCCATCGCCACCTCCCTGCTGATCGCGGGTGCCGGTGGCTCCGCGATCGCCGCCGACCTCGGTGCCCGCAAGATCCGCGAGGAGCTCGACGCGATGATGGTGCTGGGGATCGACCCGATCCAGCGCCTCGTCGTCCCGCGGGTGCTGGCCTGCATGCTGGTCTCGTTCTTCCTCAACGGCCTCGTCTCGGTCGTGGGCGTCACCGGCGGCTACGTCTTCAACGTCGTCCTCCAGGACGGCACGCCAGGGGCCTACCTCGCGAGCTTCACCGCGCTCGCCCAGCTGCCCGACCTGTGGCAGGGCATGGCCAAGGCCCTGGTCTTCGGCCTGATCGCCGCGATCGTCGCCTGCTACAAGGGGATGAACGCCGCCGGCGGGCCGAAGGGCGTCGGCGACGCCGTGAACGAGTCCGTCGTCATCACCTTCATGCTCCTGTTCGTCGTCAACTTCGTGATGAGCGCGATCTACTTCCAGCTCGTCCCGCCGAAGACGGGTTAGCGCCATGGCCAACGTGTTCAGAACAGCTGCCGCGCGCCCCGGGCGCTTCCTCGACAAGCTCGGCGAGGAGCTCGCGTTCTACCTCCGCGCGCTCGCGTGGACCCCGCGCACCATCCGCCGCTACAAGAAGGAGATTCTGCGCATCCTCGCGGAGGTCACCCTCGGCTCGGGCGCGCTCGCCGTCATCGGCGGCACCGTCGGTGTCATCACCGCCATGTGCTTCTTCACCGGCACCGAGGTGGGCCTCCAGGGGTACGCCGCGCTCAACCAGCTCGGCACCGCCGCGTTCTCCGGGTTCGTCTCGGCGTACTTCAACACCCGCGAGATCGCACCGCTGGTCGCCGGCATCGCGCTCGCGGCGACGGTCGGCTGCGGCTTCACCGCCCAGCTCGGCGCCATGCGGATCTCCGAGGAGATCGACGCCCTCGAGGTGATGGCGATCCCGTCACTGCCGTTCCTGGTGACCACCCGCATCATCGGCGGCCTGATCGCGATCATCCCGCTGTACGTCGTGGGGCTGCTGTCGTCGTACTGGGCGAGCCGGTTCGTCGTCACCCAGTTCTACGGCCAGTCGCCGGGCACCTACGACCACTACTTCAACGAGTTCCTCCCGCCCGGCGACGTGCTCTGGTCGTTCGGGAAGGTGCTCGTGTTCGCGGTGGTCGTCATCCTCATCCACTGCTACTACGGCTACCACG
>DATIDP010000087.1:0-11423 GCA_035456265.1 Solirubrobacterales bacterium
CCGGCCGATGGTGTCCGCGACGATGCCCGTGGGGACCTCGAAGAGCACCATGCCGCCCGTGAAGAAGGCGTTCGCCGCGAACGCCTCGAGGTTCGAGAGGCCGGCGTCCAGCAGGAAGATCGTGTTGATCCCCCAGATCAACGACGTGGCCAGGGTGTTCCCCAGCATCAGCAGCAGGTACGTGCGCTGAATGGAACGAGACGTCGGCACGGTCCTCTGAAGCTACTGACCGTCCCGAGCGGCGCGACTCATCGGCTTGAACGTGGCCGCAGGTCGGTTCCCCGCAGAAAGCGAAACGGCCCGGTTGCCCGGGCCGTTCCTTTGAACTGAACGTGATTGACCCGAAGGTCAACCTGCTCTGTTCAAGTGGCGAGCACCCTACAGGCGTGACGGCGACCATCGAGGGGCGCACGAAGCGGAACCCCGCAAGATGCGGGAACTACTGCCACCTTCCGCCGGCCTTGGCCCACTCCGTCATGTGGTCGACGCCACAGAAGGCGTCCGCGACGCGGTGCTCTCCGCGGTGGCGGACCAGCAGCACGTGCGCCTCGCCGAGCTCGGCGCCGCAATGCGAGCAATTCGTCGCCCCCTCGTCCGGCGTGGGACCACCACTGATCGGGTCGCGCCTCGGTTTCGCCTGCGGCGCGCCCTCGGGTAACGCGCCCGCCTCCCAGTGCGCTCCCTGGATCGACCAGGGGATCAGGTGCTCGAGCCGGCAGAAGACCGCTCGCCTCTCACCGGCCGGTTCGTAGGCCCGGAAGCCGTCGTCGGGCTCGACGTCCGCCCCGCACCAGGTGCATTGCTCATCCATGGCTCCCTCAACGGTTGCTCCTCGGCTCCGCCTCGGAGCACCCTCGCATAATGCATCAGATGAGCGTTCTGCGGATAGTCGTGCTCGAGGGTGACCAGACCGGGCAGGAGTTGCTCGAGCAGGCGCTGCGGGTGATCGACCCGCAGGTGATCGGTCTCGACCTCGAGCTGGAGCGCTTCGATCTCTCGCTGGAGAACCGGCGGCGGACGAACAACGCGGTCTGCACGGAGGCCGCGAACGCGATGGCCCAGGCGGGGTTCGGGATCAAGGCGGCGACGATCACCCCCGAGGGCACGGACGATGTGGGAAGCCCGAACAGGCTGATTCGCGAGGCGGTCGACGGGAAGGTCATCGTCCGGACCGGCCGCCGCATTCCAGGCATCAGCCCCGTGGCTGGCATCCACCATCCGATCTCGGTGGTCCGCATGGCGGTCGAGGACGCGTACGGGGCCGAGGAGTCGCGCCGAGCCGAGAACGGCGACGAGGTCGCCCAGCGAACCGAGATCATCCATCGCTCGACCTGCCGCGCGGTCGCCGAGTACGCGTTCCGGACCGCCGCCGGGATTCGCGGCCGCGTCTACGGCGGGCCGAAGTGGACGGTGAGCCCCGTCTACGAGGGCATGCTGAAGGAGGAGATGGACGCGGCCGCGGAGCGCCATCCGGACGTCGGATACGAGCCGCTTCTGATCGACGCCACGTACGCAGGTCTGCTCACCGGACGGGCCGATGCGCCGCTGGTGATCCCGAGTCTCAACCGCGACGGCGACCTGCTCTCGGATCTCGTCCTCCCTCTCTATGGCTCGATCGCCGGAGCGGAGTCGATCCTGCTCGCCCTCGATGACGAGCTGAGGGTGCGCGTCGCGATGAGCGAGGCCCCTCACGGCACCGCGCCGGCGCTGGAGGGCAAGGACATCGCGAACCCGATGGGGATGATCCTGGCCGGGGCCGCCGTGCTCCACTACGCCGCCGAGGCCGGCGTCGATGGCGCGGAGCGGGCATCCTCCGCCGTCTACGACGCCGTGATCGAGACGGCGGCATCCGGCGTCCGGACGCCTGATCTGAAGGGTCATGCGGGCACGACCGAGTTCACCGACGCGGTGATCGAGCGGGTCAGCGCTCAGATGACGGGGCCCTGATTCGCCGGCGCCCCTTCCCCCACGTCGACCACGCGCCGCCACTGGGTTATCAAGCCGTCCTCGATCACGAAAGCCGTCTTCGCCTGCTCGCCCACGCCATTGCCGCATCGGCCGGGGCCGGGCCGCTCGGTGAGCTTGAAGGTGGCGATCGTGTACTTGCCCGATTCGATCGCGGCGGTCAGCTCGGCTCCACAGGGCAGCGAGTTGTTGAACGCCTCGACCTCCCGGCGGTCGGTCAGGCGGAGGGGCGGCGTCCCGTTCTGGACCACGGTCGGAATCGCGAACCGCTCACTCGCAGCGATCACGTCGCCCGCGCGCAGCTCGTCCGCCCACCTCCTGATCACCTGGACGTGAGCCGGCTCCGCACGGCCGGCGATCGTCGTGTCCTGCTTGCCGTTGGAGGAGCCGCAGGCTGAGAGCGAGACGGCGGCGAGGATTGACGCGAGGGCAACCAGAGCGGCGGTCTGTCTTGCGGTCACGGAGAGATCATGGCAACGACAGCCGGCGAAACTCGATGCGTCCGCCCTCGACCTTCGCCTCGCCCATCGAGCGGTGAGGCGCGCGACGACGCTCGGTGGGGCTGCCTGGATTGAAGATCTGGAAGCCGTCGCGCTCCTCGCGCAGGGGCATGTGCGAGTGGCCGAAGACGACCGCGTGGGCGTCCGGGAAGCGGGCGCGGAGACGCTCGAGGCGGCCCCTCGCGGGACCGGCGTCGTGGATCACACCCAGGACTACGTCCTCGAGCTCGAGGGAGATCGACTCGGGCAGCTCACGGCGCAGCTCGGCGCTGTCGACGTTGCCGTGCACGGCGGCCACAGGGCCGAGCTCACGCAGATCGGCGAGCACCGATGGCCGGCTGAAGTCCCCGGCGTGGACGATCAGGTCCGCCGCGCGAAGGATCTCGAGGCACGGTTCGGGGAGACGCCGGTCCCCGCGCGGCAGATGGGTGTCAGCGATCAGGGCGAGCTGCAGACTCAGCCCGAGTCTTCGTCGCGGCGTTCCGACCGCGCCCGCTTGGCGAGCATGCGCTCGAGATAGGCCGACTTGTCGGCACGGCGCTTGTGCTGGCGCGCCTCGTCCGGCGTCATCGAGGTATCGACGGCCTCGTGCTCCTCGGTCGTCCGTTCGTGCTGGGCCTGCTGGAGCTCCTCCGTCGTGGGCTCTCGCCTCGGCATTGCAGAGAGACTACTGCGGCCAGAACGGGCTAGAACGGGGTCTTTGCGCGGCCCTTTCGGCCCTTCGCGCCGCTCTTCTCGATCGCCCGCTCGCCCGTGGAGAACGGCTTGCGCAGCCACTTCCCGAGCTTGCCCGGTGCCTTGCCGCCGGCGCGCTGTCCGAGCTCCATGGGCTTCTCGCCCGCGTTCTGGAAGTGGCGAGAGAGGCGCGGCGCCAGGAAGGCGAGCACCAGGAGGACGATGCAGAAGGCGATGACGGCGCCGATCAGCATTGCTCGACGGGATTCCCGGAAGAGCGGCTTCCTAACCGCCGGGCTGGCTTCTTAACCGGTGGTCCCTTGACTGAGCGACACGGGTATACGAACATACGTTCGATGCCCGTCGCATGCGCCCTGATCCCCCGCTTCCGGCTGCTCGCCGCGCTCACCGACAGGGGGATTCTTGACCGCCCCGCGGCGCTCGCCCCCGAGCCCGGCGCGGCACAGCTGATCGGGGAGGTGACGCCGGCTGGGGAGAGGTTCGGGCTGCGCCCCGGGATGAGGTTGGGAGAGGCCCTCTCGCGCTGCCCCGAGCTCGCCCTGATCCCGCCCGATCCGGAGCGGGCCGAAAGCTCCTGGGAGGAGGCGCTGCGGCGGCTGGAGGGGATCGGCGCGCAGGTCGAGTCCGAGCTGGCCGGCGAGGCGTTCTTCGAGACGGGGGGCCTGGCCCGCCTCTGGAGGGGGATCGAGGGGGTGCTGGAGCGAGCCCGGACGGAGGTGGGGAACGCGAGACTCGGGGCCGGCCCCGGCCGCTTCTGCGCCTATGTGGCCGCGCGGCGGGGCGCGATCGTTCCCGACGGGGCCTCCAGGGAGTTCCTGGATCAGATGCCGGTGTCGCTGCTCTGCGGTCGCCTCGGCGACGCCGAAGCCGACGACCTCCCCAACGAGCTCGAGCGGCTCGGGATCTCGACGCTCGGCCGTCTGGCCGGATTGCCGCGCGACGCGGTCGCCGACCGCTTCGGGCCACTGGGACTGCGGGCGCTGAGGCTGGCCCGCGGCGAGGACGAGCCGCTGCGGCCGCGGCCGGTGCGGGAGGCGATCGCGGTGGAGCTGGAGCTGCCCGAGGCCGTCTCCGGCCAGCAGCTCGAGCGTTCGCTGGAGCTCCTGATCTCGCGCCTTTTGGCGCATGGCGAGCGGCGGGGCAGGACATTGCGAGCGCTGCGGCTCTCCGCCCGGCTCGACGCCGGCGGCGGCTGGCGGCGGCAGATCGCGCTCCGGCGGGCCAGCGCCGACCGCGCCAGGCTCGCCGACGCCCTCCTCCCCCACCTCGCCCTGCTGCCCTCCCCCGCCGCGACGCTGCGGCTCGAGGCCGTGTCGCTCGGTCCGGAGACCGGCGAGCAGCTGACCCTCTCGAGCCCAGAGCAGGAGCGGCGCCGGCGGATCACCGAGGCGGTGCGCCAGACCCGTTCCGCCGCGGGCGGCGATTCCGTGCTGCGGGTGCTCGAGGTCGATCCCGATTCGCGAGTGCCGGAGCGGCGGGAGGTCTTGATGCCGTGGTGCGAGGGTGCTCCGAGCGAAGCGAGGAGCAACCCGTTTGGTGGTGGGTCTTGAGACCGGGACGCGTCAACAAGCCCTGGCCGGTCCCGGTCCAGGCTGGGCCGGACGGGACCCCGCAGGCGGTCGGGCGGCTGGCGGTGGAGTCGGTGCGCGAGGAGTGGCTCGTCGAAGACGGCTGGTGGACGCAGAAACCCCTGCAAAGGCGATATTTCGAGCTCGTGCTGGAGGACGGCAGCGACATCGTCGTCTTCCGTGAAACCTCGCCAAACGGGTTGCGCTCACGCGCACCCTCGCATAACTGGTTCCGCCAGCGGGATTGATGTACACCGAGCTCCACTGCCACTCCGCGTGCTCCTTCCTGGACGGCGCCTCCGACCCGGCCGAGCTCGCCGCGACTGCGGCCGGGCTCGGGCACGAGGCGCTGGCGCTTACCGACCACGACAACGTCTGCGGGGCGATGGAGTTCGCCCACGCCTGCAAAGGCGTCGGGGTGCGGCCGATCCTGGGCTGCGAGCTGACGGTGGAGGTGCCCCGCCGGCTCCCCCGCCCGGTGCACGTCACCCTGTTGGTCGAGGACGCCAGGGGCTGGGCCAGCCTCTGCCGGCTGATCACCGCCGCCCATCGCGGCACAAGAGAGGGCAAGGGGATGAGAGAGCCTCTGCCGCCGTCCCTCCCGATCGATGTGCTCGAGCGCCACACCGAGGGGCTGGTCTGCCTCTCGGGTTGCGCTCGCGACGGTGCCGTGGCCGGGACCTGGGAGCGGGGCGATCCGGCGAGCGCGGTTTCTCTGGCCCGCCGCCTGTTGCGGGCCTTCGGTCCCGACCACTTCCGGATCGAGCTGCAGCGGCCGCTCTGGCGGCATGACCGCTCGCGCAACCGCTGGCTCGCGTCGCTGGCTGAGCGGCTCGGGGTGCCGGCCGTGGCGACGGGTGACGTCCACGCGCACGAGCGCTCGCGAATGCCGCTTCAGGACGCGTTCGTCGCCGTGCGGCTGGGGGCGACGCTGGATGAGACCGAGGGGCTGCGCCGCGGCAACTCGGCCTCGGCCCTGCTCTCCGCCGAGCAGGCGGCGAAGCGGTTCGACGATCACCCGGAGGCGGTGGCGGAGACGGAGCGGCTGGCCGAGCGGCTGCGCTTCGATCTCACCCGCGAGCTCGGCTACAGCTATCCGGGCGCCGAGGACCGAGGCGCGGATGCGCGGCTCGCGGAGCTCTGCCGGACGCGGCTGATTCATCGCTACGAGACTCCGGAGCGGGCGGAGGCTGAGCGGCGGCTGGACGAGGAGCTGACGCTGATCGGGGGCCTGCGGCTATCCGGCTTCTTCCTCCTCCACCAGGACATGCTCGAGTTGGCACGGGAGGTGGCGCTCGAGGTGCGCGGCCCGGAGTCGGCGAGACGGCTGCTGCCGCCCGGGCGGGGCCGTGGTTCGAGCGTCAGCTCGCTGGTCTGCTATCTGACCGGCCTCTCGCACATCGACCCGGTGAAGAACGACCTCTTCCTCGGGCGGTTCCTGAACGAGGAGCTGACCGAGGTCCCGGACATCGATCTCGACTTCCCCCGGGACATCCGCGAGAAGCTGATCCCCCGGGTACACGAGCGCTACGGGCCGGAGCGCTCGGCGCTGGTCGCCTCCTTCGCCACCTACCGGGCGCGGGGTGCGATCCGCGATCTCGGCAAGGCGCTCGGGTTGCCGCTCGGTGAGGTCGAGCGGTTCGCGCGGGCGGTCGACGTCTACGAGGCGAGCCGGGACGCCCGGGCCCGGATGGAGGAGACACTGGGGAAGCTGCGAGCGCGCTCGCCGCGCTGGCGGGCGCTGGCCGAGCTGCTGCCGGAGATCGCGGGACTGCCGCGGCACCTCTCCCAGCACCCGGGCGGGATGGTGATCTCGACCACGCCGCTGGTCGAGCTCTGCCCGGTGCAGCCGGCGGCGATGGAGGGCCGCCAGATCGTGCAGTGGGACAAGGACTCCTGTGCGGACGCCGGCTTTCTGAAGATCGACCTGCTCGGGCTGGGGATGCTCTCGGCGGTCGAGCGCTGTGTGGACGAGATCGCGCGGACGCGCGGAGAGAGGATCGACCTCTCCCGGGTGCCGCTCGGCGACGACGAGGTGTGGTCGGCGATCCAGCGGGCGGAGACGACCGGGGTCTTTCAGATCGAAAGCCGCGCCCAGATGCAGATGCTGCCGCGCACCCTGCCGGAGAACCTCGATGACCTGACGGTGCAGGTGGCGCTCGTGCGGCCCGGCCCGATCCAGGGCGGCGCGGTCCACCCCTACATCGAGCGTCGCAAACGGCTGCGGGAGGACCCCGGCTACGAGATCCCCTATGAGCACCCCTCGCTCGAGCCGGTGCTGCGGGACACCCTGGGAGCGATCGTCTTCCAGGACCAGGTGCTGGAGGTCGCGATGGCGCTGGCCGGATTCTCGGTCGGGGAGGCCGAGGGGCTGCGGCGCGCGATGAGCAGGAAGCGCTCGGAGGCGGCGATGCTGCGCTATCGGGAGCGCTTCATCGAGGGCGCGGTCGGGCGCGGCGTGGAGCGCGGGGTCGCGGAGCGTGTCTTCGGGCAGATCGAGGGTTTCTCGGGGTTCGGATTTCCCAAGGCGCACTCGGCCGCGTTCGGGCTGCTCGCCTACCAGTCGACCTGGCTGCGGGTCCACTACGGGCCGGAGTTGCTCTGCGGCCTGCTCAACGAGCAGCCGATGGGCTTCTACCCGCCCGACGCGCTGGTCCACGAGGCACAGCGGCGCGGTGTCGAGATCCTGCCCCCGGACGTGAACGTGAGCGAGGTGGACTGCCGGGTGGAGACGACGGGAGCGGCCGCTGGCTCTTCGGGCAATCCGCCGGTCCGGATCGGGCTCGGGTACGTCGCGGAGCTCAACGAGGTCGATGCCCGGGCCGTGGTCGAGGAGCGCTGCCGAGGCGGCCTCTTTCGCAGCGTCTCGGACCTCGCGGGGCGGTCCGGCGCGGGTGCGGCCGCCTTGCAGCGATTGGCCTGGGCCGGCGCCTGCGATTCGCTCGTCGAGGCCGGCGCTTCGCCCGTCGACCCCGACCGGGACCCGCGGCGCCCGGCGCTCTGGGAGGCCGGCGGCGTTGCCCGGGCGAGCCGCACCGACGACGGGGCGCAGCTGGCTCTGCCGCTCGACGGGTCCCCCACTCCCCCGCTGCCTTCGCTCGGGCCTTGGGATCGGATCGTGGCGGACTACCGGACGACCGGGATGACCCTCGGCAACCACCCGATGGAGCTGTTGCGGGAGAGCCTCGCCTCGGGTGTCCTGTCGAGTGATGACATCGCCCGGACCAGGGACGGCGCAGGGGTGAAGGTCGCCGGGATGGTGGTGGCGCGCCAGCGGCCGGCGACGGCGAACGGCGTGGTGTTCATGCTGCTCGAGGACGAGACCGGGACGATCAACCTGATCGTGCCGCCGCCGGTGGTCGAGCGCTGCCGCTTGGCGGTGCGGACGTCAGGGTTCGTGCAGGCCGCCGGCAAGCTCGAGCATCGGGAGGGAACGACCAATGTGGTGGTCTCGCGCATCGAGCGGCTGCAGAGGGAGGACCTGCCGGATCGCGGGCCGCGGCACATCGCGCCGCCGATCCCCCACGAGACCGGCCGGCCGGCCGCCGTGCCGATTGCGCTCTCCAAGCGCTCTTTCGACGGCGTGCGGGAGGCTGCGATGGCCGAGCTCGCGGCCTCGCTGCCCGCACCGCACAGCTTCGGGCGGCGCGGGCGCTAGCCCGTCGGCAGGCTGCGGATCGTCGCGACGATCCCGCTCAGATCGCCTCGGTCGAAGAGATGACCGTTGCCGTCGAGAGGGTGAACCTCCGCGTTTGGGAGGCGCCTCGCGTAGAGCTCGAGGTGAGCGAAGGGGGTCTCCTCGTCGTCGCGGCTGTGGAACAGGAAGGTGCGGGGCAGCGCCGTGTCCGCACTCGGCCAATCCTGCGGCAGGGCCCACTCCGCCTCCCAGTCGCTCTGGCCCCAGAACGGCGTCGCGACCAGGAGGAGGCCGGCGATCGGCTCCTGACGCCCGCTCTCGGCGATGTGCTTGAGCACGACCGACCCCCCCAATGAGTGCCCCAGCACGATGACCGGCTCGTTGAGCTCCGACAGGAGCTGATCGAGCCGCACGCTCCAGGTCTCGTAGTGCGGGTCCTCGAGGGAGGGCATGATCGGGAAGAGGACCTCATAGCCCGATCCGAGCTCCTCGCGCAGCCGAGTGGCGAATGGGGCGCTGCCCTCCCCCGGTCCCTGTGGCCCCGCGCTGTGGATGAGCAGTACCGCCGACCGCATCTTTGCGAAGCGCTAGTTGAGCCCCGGCTTGGTGGTCATGAGGAAGATCGCGGCGATCAGGAGGTTGCCGACGAACGGGCCCGGATTACGAGCGCGCACCTTCATCGCGACGCCGGGCAACATATTCCGCCCGTCGGCCCCTTGCAAGTTCCCCTGCAAACACGCGGCTTCCGTCCGAGCCCATCCATAGCTTGCCCCCCATGACAGGCAAGCTCATAGACATAAGAGAGCGGTTGCTCGATGCGGCCGACCTGATGATCGACTTTGCGACGCTCGGCGAGTACGGGATCGAGCCCGAGCCGGTGCGGGACTGCGAGCGGCGGCCGTCCGGCCTCGCCTCCGGCGCCCCGCACCCGCTCCACGATCGGGCCGGCGTGCCGGAGCGGATCGCCGCGTAGACGAGCTTCCGGCGGACCTGCCGCCGGACCTCTCGAGCCGATTCCGATTTGGGAGGGCCCGCCACGACGGGCAGTCGGGGCCGTGCATATCGCTCGGCTCCCAGCGTTAGAGCCGCCTCTCGGGGCGGCTCTTGCGCGCGATCCGCTAGTCGGCCTCGCCCCGGTCGATGGCCGCGAGCATCTCCCTGCCGACCTCGACCGCGCGGCTCAGGGCTCCGGCGTCGAGGTTCTCGACGATGTCGGTCATCGAGTGGTAGTTCGGGATCGTCCCGTCCTGGGTGCTGAAGGTGATGGCACGACCGCCACGCGCCATCACGGGAGTCGCGTCGTAGGTGAGGCCGGCGTTCCGATCCGTGCCGTGCAGGCCAAGCTCCGGGCGACGGCTGGAGATCTCGGAGGCGATCCGGGTCAGGTGGTCGTCGGCGTGCCACTTGCGAAGCACTCCCTCCCTGCGCAGGAAGCGGAGGGTCGCCGGCGCGGCGACGCCGTCGAAGTTGATGAACGACCAGGTGCGCCAGTCGGCGGTGGCCGGGTCGGCCTCGAGCTCCTGGACGAAGGCGTCGGCGCCGAGCACCCCGGCCTCCTCGCAACCCGTGAACAGACAGATCACGCGAGTCTCCTGGAGTGGATTCGCGTGCAGCTCGAGCGCCAGGGTGATGACGGCGGCCACCCCCGAGGCGTTGTCGTTGGCGCCGGGTACGTCATTGCCGCGAAGCTCGCGCTCGCTGAGCAGTGCGAGACCTCCGATCAGGACCCCGTAGCCGGCCGCGAGAGCACGACGTCCCCAGCGCCGCCTGCGCCACAGTGGAGCGGCGACGGCCACCCCGAAGGCCGCCGCCTGTGCCGCGATCCAGGCATGCAGGAAGGGCAGAAAGCGGCGGTCGAACATCACTCCGCTGCGGGAGGCGTCCAGGTGGCAGACCAGGCAGGCCGTCCGCCCCGCCCCGCCGTGCGGCTCGATGGTCGCCGCAACGTTCTGACTTGCATGCCTCGCGAACGCCCTCGTCAGCGGGCGATTGACCAGCCCGTCCTCCGCCGAGGTGAGCGCGGCTCCGGCCGCGGCCAGCGCAGCGGCGGCCAGCGGGCGCCTGCGCGCGATCGGCAGGCCGGCCAACGCCACCGCGAGCGCAAAGCCGTAGGGCAGCGCAAAGGTCGGATAGCCGCTGAACGATCGCTGCTCCGGGCTCAGGCCTCGCTTCGCGAGCCCGGCGGCGACGAGCTCGGCGGCCCGCCGCTCCCCGGCGCCCGTCGGCCGCCTCGGGCCCACCTCCTCGGCGAGCAGGCGCACCCACTCCATCGCCCCGGCCTCCGCCGTGTCGGCTTCGATCGCGGTCTCCACCCGTCGAGCATAAAAAAGAGCCGCCCTTCATGGGCGGCTCTTGTGAAGAGGACCGGCGGCGACCTACTCTCCCGGGCGGTTGCCCGCCAAGTACCATCGGCGCTGAGAGGCTTAACGGCTCTGTTCGGAATGGGAAGAGGTGTTTCCCTCTCGCTATCTCGCCACCGAAAGTTTGCGAGACGGCCTCCGTGGGCCTTGAAAACCGCATTAGGCCGTGGGCAGAAGCAAGAAAATCCGTCAAGCCCTCGACGCATTAGTACCGGTCTGCTGATCGCATTGCTGCGGTTGCACAGCCGGCCTATCGACCTGGTGGTCTACCAGGCGTCTTACTCCCTCAAGGGGATGGGAGAGCTCATCTCGAGGCTGGCTTCGCGCTTAGATGCTTTCAGCGCTTATCCGGGCCGCGCGTAGCTAACCAGCGGTGCCCTTGGCAGGACAACTGGTACACCAGAGGCGCGTTCATCCCGGTCCTCTCGTACTAGGGACGACTCCTCTCAACTCTCCAACGCCCACAGAAGATAGGGACCGAACTGTCTCACGACGTTCTGAACCCAGCTCGCGTGCCGCTTTAATGGGCGAACAGCCCAACCCTTGGGACCTGCTACAGCCCCAGGATGCGACGAGCCGACATCGAGGTGCCAAACCGCGCCGTCGATATGGACTCTTGGGCGCGATAAGCCTGTTATCCCCGGAGTACCTTTTATCCGTTGAGCGACGGCAATTCCACTTTCTACCGCCGGATCAC
>DATIDP010000088.1:0-23311 GCA_035456265.1 Solirubrobacterales bacterium
CGTCAACTGGTTCGCGGCGATGAGCCTGATCGGCGAGGCGATCGCGCTCGTCGACGCCACCCAGCACGCCGACCGCGTCTACGAGCTCCTGCTCCCGTACGAGGGGCTCGTCATCGTCGTGGCGCGGGCCGCCGCGTGCAACGGACCGGTCGACCGCGTGCTCGGCCTGCTCGCTCAGGCGATGGGGCGCCTCGACGAGGCGGAGCGCCATCTCGGCAACGCCGTCGAGATCGCGACCGGGATGAAAGACCTCCCCGGAATGGCCCTGAGCAGCCTGGCCCTCGCCGAGCTGCGGCTCGCCCGGGACGCGGACGACGACCGCGGACGGGCGTTGGAGCTGCTCGCGAACGTGCTGGGCATGGCCCGGGAGATGGGAGCCCGTTGGATCGCGGACCGGGCTCTGGGCGACAGGCTCGAGGCGCAGGGGCTCTCCGGCGTGGACGTGACGACCTCGATCGACGACCTGGTCTCCGCGCTCGAGGAGGAGCAGCCCGACATGCGTGCCCACGCGGCGCCCGACGGCACCGTCGCGATCCTCTTCAGCGACATCGAGGACTCGACCGTGCTCACCGAGCGCCTCGGCGACGAGCGCTGGCTCCGGCTGCTGCGGGAGCACAACGCGATCTTCCGCGAGCAGGTCTCCCGACACGAGGGCTATGAGGTGAAGAGCCAGGGCGACGGCTTCATGCTCGCCTTCCCCGATCCCTGCGAGGCGCTCGAGTGCGCCATCGAGGTACAGCGGGCCTTCGCCGAGCGCGAGCGAGACGATTCGGCCGAAACGCTCCGCGTGCGAATGGGCCTGCACACCGGCGAGGTGATCTCGGAGGACGGCGACTACTTCGGCAAGAACGTGATTCTCGCCGCGCGGATCGCGGCGCAGGCGTTGGGCGGGGAGATCCTCGTCTCCGAGGAGCTGCGGCAGGCGGTCTCGAGCGGCAATGGGAACGGCCTTCGCTTCGACGCGGGCCGCGAGCTCGAGCTCAAGGGGCTCGCCGGCAGCCACCGCATCTTCAGGGCCGAGTGGGCGGAGTCGGACGCGGCCTCCTCCGTTGCCTGAGAACGGCACCCCGGACGCGCTCAGCCCCGCTCATCACGAGGGTGCCGCGAGCACGCTCGCCGACGCGCCTACTACCGCTCCCACGGCTACGAGATCACCGGCGAGTCGACGCTGCCGGGAGGCGGCCCGAACTGGCCTCCTGGAGCGGCCCGCCGCCGTTTGACCGGCGACCGGCGCGGGCATTCGGCTTCCCGCTTAGAGTTTGATCCGCCAATGGAGGGCGCTCGAGCGGTGATCAGGGGGCGGCGGGTGGGCCTTCGCCCCGCAATCTGGGTTCCGGCCCTCGCGCTCGCCGCGATCGCGGTGCTCGCGCTGTTCGCGGTGCCGAAGCTGACCGGCGGCTCGGGATCCAGCTCGGCCAAGCTGGCCTCGGTGCAGCTCGCTCCGGAGCCGTGGCAGGGGCATGCGAAGCCGAAGTACCAGTCGGAGGCAGCTCTGCAGAAGGCGGCGCCCTGGGATACCCCCTCGACGCGGACGGCACCCGGAGCGATCGATCCGAAGACCGGGTTGCCGGCGGCGTCGGCAGGGAGCAACGGCTCCTACACGCCGCCCTCGCCGGCGGAGCGCAAGCGCGTCTATACGGCCACCCACCCGGTGGGCGGCGTCGAGTCGGCGCTGCTGCTCAATCGGATCGCCCTCGCCCCGGCCTCGGCACCGGACCCGATCAGGCAGATGATCAGCGCGGCCAATCTGATCGTCGGCCAGCCGTACGAGTGGGGTGGCGGCCATGCCTCGTTCCAGTCGAAGGGCTACGACTGCTCGGGCGCCGTGAGCTACGCCCTGGCCGGCGCCGGGCTGCTGCGGGCTCCGATGACCTCCGGCGGGTTCATGAGCTACGGCATTCCCGGCCCGGGCCGCTGGCTCACGATCTACGCGAGCCGGACCCACGTCTATGCGGTGATCGCCGGCCTGCGCTGGGACACCGTCGGGGACGCCCGCGGGTCCGGCCCCCGCTGGCATCCGGCCGACGCCTATCCGCAGGGGTTCGTCGCGCGGCATCTGCCCGGCCTCTAAAGCCGGCCTGAGCGTTCCTATCTAGGCTTCCGCGATGCTCTCGGCTCTGCTGGCGGGCGCGCTGATCGTCGGCGCCTCCCTGCTGCTCGGCGCGGCGATCCTGGCGATCGCCGGCCTGCCCCGCCATTCGGCGGCTGCGCCCGCCACGGGAATCTCGGCCCTGCTCGTCATCTGCGGCCTTGCGGTCAAGCTGCCCGGCCATGCGGTCACGGCGGCGATCGCGGTGGGAATCGCGCTGATCGCCTCCTTCGTCCTCTTCGGCCGGACCGGCGCTCCGGGCGGTGCGGTTCGCATCGGAGCGATCGTGGTCGTGGCCGGAACCGCCCTTGTCGCCGCGATTCCCTTCGCCGCCAGCGGCCGCGTCGGCATCCTGGGGCAGGGGCTGGTCAACGACGACATGGCCTCGCATCTCCTCTTCACGGAGTGGATCACCACCCACGCCGGCCCGACGCCCGATCTGATCAAGGGCGGCTATCCGCTCGGCCCGCACGCCATCGTCGCGGCGGCCACGAAGGTGAGCGGCGCCAGCTACGTCGAGGGCTTCGCCGGCCTCACCGGCGCGATCGCCGTGCTGCTCGGCCTGACGGCGTACGGGGCGCTTCGTGGGGTCCGCGGCTGGCTACGGGTGCCGGCCGCGGTGCTCGCGGCGAGCCCCTACCTCGCCGCGGCGTACCTGGCGCAGGGAGCGTTCAAGGAGCCGCTGCTCGCGCTCACCCTGCTCGGCTTCGCGCTGGCGCTCCCGTATCTGCTCCCGGAGTGGTCCCTGAGGACCGGTAGCCCCGGCTACCGAGTCGGTAGCGATCGCTACCCGTCCGGGGCGAGGGCCGCGATCCCGCTCGGGGTGATCCTCGCCGGCGCGATCTTCAACTACAGCTTCCCCGGCCTCGCCTGGCTGCTCGGGGCCGCGCTGATCTGGATGGTCGTGATCGCCCTGCGCGAGCGCGCTCGCGCAGCCCGCTGGTTCGCCGGTCTCCGCCTGCGCGAGCGGCTCCGGCAAGCGCGCTCGGCGATCCTGATCGGGCTCGGGATCCCGGTCGTGGCCGCGCTGCCGGAGATCCTCCGGCTCGCGAGCTTTTCGAGCTTCAAGGCCTTCAACCCCCAGGGCACCGGCCCGACCGTCGGCTTCGGCAACCTCCGCCAGCCGCTCAATCCGCTCGAGGCTTTCGGGATCTGGCCCTCCGGCGAGTTCCGGATCACGCCCGCGAACTCGACCACGCCGGAGATCGCCTTCTACCTGGGCGGATTGCTCGCTCTGGCCGCCTTCGCCTGGGGCCTGGGCCGGGCCCTGTCGCGCCGCGAGTCGGCGCTGCCGTCGGCCCTGCTCGCGGCGACCCTCGTGTATCTGGTGGCGCTCGCCGTCGGGACGCCGTACACCCAGGCCAAGTGCCTCGCCATCGCCTCGCCGCTGATCATCGTGATCACGCTGCGGGGGTTGCTCTCGGCCGAGGCCGTCGAGGGGGAGGGGGCGGTCGTGCCCGAGCGCGGCGGCGCCGGCTGGTGGCCGCCGCGCCCGCTGCGAGCCCTGGCCCCGATCGGGGTTCCCCTCCTCACCCTGGCCTTCGTGGCCGCCGCCGCCTTCTCGACCCTCCTGCCGCTCCGCCAGGCCGCGGTCGGCCCCGACTACCACCTCGAGGAGATGCTCGAGATCCGCCCGATCGTCGATGGGCAGAACGTCCTCTTCCTCGGCCGCGACAACTTCGTCTCCTGGGAGCTGATCGGCTCGGAGGTCTACGCGCCGATCACCAACCACTACGACGTCGAGGAGACCCACGCCCTCTACCGGGCGACCGACCTGAACGCGAAGTTCGACTGGGACAACGTCCCCGTCTCCGTGATGAACAAGTTCAAGTGGGTGGTGACGACGAGCGCCGCGATGCAGAGCCAGGCACCGACCGGGTTCTCACCCAGGCTGCGAACCCATGACTTCATCCTCTGGCACCGCGACCAACCCGTCGGCCGGCGGCGCACCCTGTTCGAGCCGATCAACCCGGGCGCGCCTCTCGACTGCGCCGATCCGGGTGTGGCCAAGCTCCGCAGGGTGAGGGGCGCGGCGACCGCGTTCACCGTGCAGCCGGTCGTCGGGAGGGTCTGGCGGCCGAGCCCGGAGCTCACCCAGACCAAGCCGGCCCGGCAGCGGCTCTACCTGACGCCGGGCCGCTGGGACATCTCGATCCAGTATGCGAGCACGCAGGCGCTCCGCGTCGCGGCGAGCGGCGGAGCGCTCGCGGCCCCCTTCGAGGCCACGCTTCGCACGAACCTGCTCTTCCGCGGGCCGTCGCCGTTCTACCCGGTGGGGACCCTCGAGGTGAAGAGCCCCGGCGAGGTCGTCTTCGAGGTCGGCGTCGATGACCCGCCGCTGATCGGCCGCCTGCTGCACACCGAGAGCAAGGCCTATCTGACGGGCATCGCCGCGACCCGGGCCGACCCGCCCCGCCAGGTCGTGCCGCTGCGCAGGGCGTGCGGACGCTACGTGGACTGGTACGAGGTCGCTCCCGGCACTCCGCCCAGCGCGCTCCAGGGCGTCCCGGCCCCGCAGGTCCAGCCGATCGAGGCCGACTGAACGCGGCTACGATCGCGCCATGCCGCGCATCTGGATAGCGAGCATGGCCATCATCGTCGCCTGCCTGCTCGCGTCGATGGTGATCGCGATCGTCAAGCTGAGCTGACGCGGGCTTTCGCGCCGGTCGCGCGGCGCGGGATAGACTGCGCCCGCAATTCTGCGAGGGTGCGCGACAGCGCAACCGCCTGATGTTGGTCGAGGAGGATCGATGTTCGAGCGCATAGTGGTAGGAACCGATGGCTCGGAGACCGCCACCGAGGCGGTGAGGACGGCCGTCGAGCTCGCCAAGCTCTCCAACGCGAAGCTGGAGATCGTGAGCGCCTACGAGCCGGTCCCGCAGTCCCGTCTCAGGGAGGAGGAGTCGGGCATCTCCGGCGACGTCTCGCACACGATCAACCCGCGTGAGGACGTTCAGTTCGTGCTCGACAAGGCGGCGGCCGAGGCGAAGAAGGAGAAGGTCGAAGTGGTCACCCATCCGCGCGAGGGCGACCCCGCGGACGCGATCCTCGACGTCGCCGAGGAGAACAACGCGGATCTGGTCATGGTCGGCAACAAGGGCATGACCGGGGCGCGGCGGTTCCTGCTGGGCAGCGTGCCGAACAAGATCTCGCACCACGCGCCCTGCGACGTCTGGATCGTCAAGACGACCTAGCCCCATGCGCCGCCCTCCCGTAGCGCTGGGGGCCGCGGCAATCGCCATCGCGTTCGGCGGCCTTGCCGCTGCCGACCAGGTGGTGGCCTTCACCTACGACGTCCCCGTCCAAGCCAAATCGCCCTGGCCGGAGATGCGCCGGGACAGCCGCAACACGGCTTCGAGCCCGATCCGCGGGCGTTTCAGGGGCGGGCGGCCATGGGCCTTCGCCACCAAGCGGGGGATCTTCAGCACTCCCGTGATCGGCGGCGACGACACGGTCTACGTCGGCTCGGCGGATCACAATTTCTACGCGCTGCGGCCTGACGGACGCCTGTCGTGGAGGTTCCGAACCGCGGGGATCATCGACGCGGCCGGCGCCATCGCCCGGCATGTGAAGGCCCTGGGGAGCGCGCCGATCACGGTCGGGTCGGGGGACGAGCGCCTCTACCGGCTGCGGACGAATCCCAACCTCTCGCGGAAGCGGAGGATCGTCTGGTCCTTCTCGCCGACCCTGCTGCCCGCGGGCGGTCAGGAGGTGAGCTGGTGGGAGGGGAACGTGGCGATCGGACCCGGCGGCACGATCTACGCGGGAAACACGGGGGGCGCGGCCTACGCCATCAACCCCGATGGGACCCTGCGCTGGGCGGCCCCGAGAGGCCAGTCCGTCTGGACCACACCGGCCTTCGGCCAGGGCGCGGAGGCCGGCAACAGCTTCTGGGGCTCCGTCGATCTCTACGCCTTCTCCCTCGACCAGAACGGGCGGCAGCGCTGGCAGACCTTCACCCCGGGCTACCTCACCTCGTCGCCTGCCCTCGGCTCCGACGGGACCGTCTACGTCGGCTCGTTCGACCACAAGCTCTACGCCCTTGATCCGGACACAGGCCAGATCAGATGGAGCTTTTCGACCGACGCCCACATCTACAGCTCGCCGGCGCTCGCCGACGGCCCCGACGGCCGAACCTCCGCGATCTACATCGCCTCGGCCGACGGCTCGGTGTATGCGCTGGACCCCTCAGGTCGCCTGCTCTGGCGATACGACACCGCCGATCCGATCCGCTCGTCTCCCGTGCTCGGGCGAAAGCCGCGCGGCGGCGGCCACGTCCTCTACGTCGGGTCCTCGAACGGCAGGCTCTACGCGCTCGACGCCGCGACCGGCAAGCGACGCTGGTCGTTCGACACCACGCCCCGCGATCCGGCGCTTCGCGATCGCAACGACCTGAACGGCTCACCGGCTCTCGGCCGCCGCGGGGTGTACATCGGCGGCGAGCATGGGCGGATCTGGTTCGTCCCCTACGACTACTGCCTGCACACCAGCAACCCGCGGTGCAGCCGCAAGCCGGGACAGGAGTTCGGCAAGGACGTGGACCGGATGTTCTACGTGACTCCCGGTGGAACGACCGTCGGGAAGCGCAAGCAGATCGAGATCCCCCCGGCCACGGTGCTCGCGACGCGCCTGCTCGTCCGCAGATCCGGGTCGACCGAGGACGCGGCCCTTCAGTCGCCGGCTTCCTCGGATCAACTGGTGGACGTCAAGCCCCGCTTCGACTTCACGACGGAGCTCTCCGGCGACGGCCACTACCTCTTCATTCGGCCCAGCGGCCAGCTGCGCCCGGGGAAGCGCTACCGCGTCCACATCCATGGCGATTGGCTCGTGGGCGCCGCCCCCGGTGTCGACTCCGGCACGGTGGACACGACTCTGGGCTTCCGCACCGCGCCCTCGCACGGAAAGCTTCCGCTTCGTGTCCGGCGCAAGCGCACGACGGCCTTCTCGATCAGCAGGATGGCGATCCCGCTGCCGCCGCTGCTGCCGAGCGTGAACCAGATCGGCTTCGACAGCTACGACATGATCGCCGGGACGATCGCGCGGACGAAGCCGAGGGGTCGTCGTGCGGGAAGGGTCCTGCTTTGGGTGATCGGCGCCCGCCGCGACAGGCACGGCGTCCTCGAGCCCGACCCTGCCGGAAACTTCCAGTTCCCGCTCGCCGGCGTGTACCGCCGCGATGCCCTCTCCCTGAGCTCCGCGGACCTCAGCCTGCAGTTCAGCTTCGGCTCGGTCCCGCTGCGGCTCTTCGAGCTGCGGGGCCAGATCGCACCCGACCTGGCCATGCGGCCCGGCACGGGCATCTACTCCGAGACCACCTGCTCCGATGTGCCCAACTACAGCGCCCAGCTCCAGGTTGCGGGCGTCTGCAACGCTCAGGACACCCTCGCCGCCGGCGGGACGCTCCTCACAGGCCGCTACGGCGATCGCGCGCCGGCCCGCAAGCCGAAGGGAATGGGGCTGTCCAGCCTGGAGATCAACCGCCCCGCCGGCGGCTCTCCCGGCAGCGTCGTGGCGAGGCTCAAACTCGCGCGTCGGGCCCGCTACCCGGCGAGCCGGCACATCGGCTCCATCCTGCTCACCGGTCCGGGCGGCGAGGTCGTTCCGCTCGACTATCGCGGCCAGACGACGTCGGCAACCGACCGCCGTGGAGACCTGCGTGAGGTCAGGCTCACGATCCCGCCCGGAACGTCCCTCCCCGGCGCCGTCAGGGCCTACGTGATCCTCGACGTCTATCCGCTTGCGGTCAGGAACCTGGGCTAGCAGTTCGGCGCTCTGGCCCTCACCGCGGCCGCGGCGTCGACCAGCCCCGCGCCGAAGAGGCGCGGGTCGTACGGCTGACCGAGCTGCGAGTCGCTGTGCCGGGCCGTGCCCTCCAGCTGGCACTCGACCGCGGCCGGCGAGCTGCCGACGAGGTGGCTCCCGATCACCAGCGCCGCCACGCCGGAGACGTGGGCGGCCGCCATCGAGGTCCCCTCATAGCCGCCGGGATAGCCGAAGTTGCCGAAGCCCGAGCCGACGAGCGTGAGCTGGAAGATCGGCACGCCGCGGCTGAAGAGGCCGTCGTCTGACCCGCAGTTGGCGAGCAGCGGGAAGCCGCCGCCCGGCGCCACCAGGTCGAGTCCCGCACCGGTCCGGGAGTCGCTCGCCAGACAGGCGTCCTTCGTCGTCCGCCCGACGCCGATCACGTGCGGGGCGCCGGCCGGATAGGCGACCGGCTCGCCGTTCTCGTTCCCGGCGGCGGCGACGACCAGCGCGCCCTTCTTGAACGCGTACTTGATCGCCGAGCAGATTCCCTTGATCTTGCCGCAGCTGTTCACGCCGAGCGAGAACTCGAAGCTCATGTTGATGATCTGCGCCTTGTGGTTCGCGGCCCAGCGGATCCCCTTCGCGATGTTGCGCGCCGTGCCGAAGCCCTCCGAGTCGAGCACGCGGACGGGGATGATCTTCGCCCGCGAGGCGAGGCCGGTGAGGCCGACGTGGTTGCCAGTTCGCTCCGCGATCGTGCCGGTGACGTGGGTGCCATGCCCGTCCTCGTCGAGCGGCTGGCGGTCCTTGTCGACGAAGTCGTAGCCGGGCAGGAACTGCTTGCGGGAGAAGTCCGGGCTGCGGCGGAACTTCGGCTTCTTGGTCATGTAGGCGACACCGGTGTCGAGCACGGCGACCCGCGCGCCCTTGCCGGCCGGCGTTCCCCGCTGCTTGAGGATGTCCCAGGCGCCGGGGGCGTTGAGGCCGCCGCGCTCCTGGAACGGCAGTGGGGTGGAGGACTCGCCGCAGAGCGAGCCGCAGGGCAGGAAGTTCCACTGCATGCGCTCCCAGCCGCCGGGGACCCCGGCAAGGCCGGGATCGTCGGGGACGCTCGACGTGTGCGCGACGTAGTTGGGGACGGCGTAGTCGACCGCCGGGTTGGCGTCGAGCGCTCGCTCGGCCGTGGGGACGTCGACCCCGTCGGGCAGCTTCATGAGGTGCTCGCCCCCGCCTGCGAAGCGGACGAGCAGCTGGCCCGGGACGTATCCCGAGTGCACGGGAGCGTCCGCAGCCCGAGCGGCTCCGCCCGAGGCCAGGACGGAGGTGAGGACGAGGGTGGTTGTGGCGATCAGCTTTCGCATGGTCCCCTGGTGCTTCCTCGAGAGGTCAGCCGCCGGGCGTGCCGGCCTGGTTTCAAACACCGGCCGGCCGAAAAAGTTCCTGGTGGCGCCGGGGTTCGGGCGCCTGCATACTGGCAGGGCGATGTCTCGGCCGGAGTTCAGCGAGACGGACGAGCGGCACATGCGGTTGGCTCTCCGCCTCGCGGAGGAGGCCGCCCGAAAGGGCGACGTGCCGATCGGCGCCGTCGTCGCACGGGGCGGCGAGGCGTTCGGTTCTGCCGGCAACGAGCGCGAGCTGCGAGGCGATCCCACCGCACACGCCGAGGTGCTCGCCCTGCGCGAGGCCTCCGAGCGGCTGGGCGGCTGGCGGCTTCTGGAGACGACGATCTACGTGACGCTCGAGCCCTGCCCGATGTGCGCCGGGGCGATCACCCTGGCGCGCGTGCCGCGCCTCGTCTACGGCGCCGCCGACCCGAAGGGCGGGGCGGTGGGCAGCGTCATCGACCTCTTCGAGGCGCCGGTCGTGAACCACCGGCCCACGGTCGAGACGGGGCTGCTCGGCGAGGAGTCGGCGGCGCTGCTCGAGGGTTTCTTCTCGGCGCGGCGTTAGCCCGGGGACAGCGCCCGGGCCGCCGCGGTCAGGGCCTCCGAGTGGCGGACCGGGTAGCGGGGCTTCTCACCGGGGCTGCGCAGCGCGAGGGGCAGCGAATCGAGGCTGTGCCTGGTCCGCTCCCGCATCTGCTCGAGGGTCTCCTCGTGGACGATCTCGCCTGATCTCATCGCGGCGACCAGCAGGGGCTCGCCCTCGAGCTCCTCCTCGGCTGTCCCGAGGACGTCCTCGGCCATCGTCTCGCCGTGGAAGCGCCTGAACACCTGCTTGGCGCCGGGCAGGGTCGCCTTGCCCTCGGAACGCTTCGCGACGCCGCGCCAGGCCCCGCCGCTCAGCTCGGCGACGAGCTTGTAGACCCCGTTCACGACCGGCGCGTCGCGGCTGGTCCCGAGCTCCGTTCCGACTCCCCAGATGTCGATCGGCGTCCCGGCCCGGCACAGCTCGGCGATCCGGTGCTCCTCGAGGTCGCCGGAGGCGACGATGACGGCATCGCGGAGACCGGCCTCGTCGAGCAGGCGCCGTGCCTCGCGCGCGAGCCCGGCGAGGTCGCCGGAGTCGATCCGGATGCCGGTCAGCGGGATCCCGGTGCGGCGAGACGCCTCGATCGCATGGCGCACCCCCTCGAGCGTGTCGTAGGTGTCGACCAGGAGCAGAGCGTTCCCCGGGTTCTCCCTCATGAATGCCTCGAAGGCCTCCTCCTCGCTCTCGAAGCTGAGTACGTAGGAATGGGCCATCGTGCCCACGGGCAGGAGCCCGTAGCGCATCGCGGCCGCCATGTTCGAGGTGCCGCCGAGGCCGGCGACCGCGGAGGCCCTGGCGACCTTCATCGCCGCATCGACCCCGTGGTCGCGCCTGGGAGAGAAGTCGACCACGGAATCACCCTTCCCGTCCGCGGCGAGCACCACCCGAGCCGACTTTGTGGCGATCATCGTCTGGAAGTTGATCTGGTTGAGGAGCAGGGTCTCGAGCAGCTGGGCGTCGATCAGCGGGGCGGTCACGCGAACCAGCGGCTCGTCGGGGTAGGCGATCGTCCCCTCCGGCATCGCGTCGATGTCACCGGAGAAGCGGAATCCCTCCAGGTAGCCCAGGAAGGCGTCGTTGCAGCCGAGTGTCCCCAGGTACTCGAGCTCCGCCGGCCCGTAGCGCATCTCGGTGATCAGGCGCAGGGTCGGGCCGAGGCCGCAGACGACCAGCCAGTCGCGATGGGGCGGGAGCTTGCGGACGAAGAGCTCGAAGACGGCCGGCTCAGTGCGCCCCAGGCGGTGATAGCTCGCCGCCATCGTGATCTCGTAGCGGTCGATCAGCAGCGAGGTCTCCGCCGGCGTCAGCAGCCCGGGGTCGTTGGCGTCCGCCATGGGCGAAGCCTATGCGGGTGCTTCTAGGTCAGCCCGTCAACCAACGGTTGGGGTTCTCGACCATCATCGTCCGCTCCTGCTCCTCGGTCATGCCCCACTCCCGGAGCTCGGGGAGCACCCTCTCGTGCACGATGCGGATCGTCCAGTCGTTCGCCGCGCCCGCCGCGATCAGGGCGTCGATCACGTTCGGCGGGAACCAGTCGGTGCTTGCCACCGAGTCGGCGGAGAGGAAGACCCGGTCGGCGTAGCCCCTCTCCAGCAGAGCCTTCGCGGTCGCCTGACGCCTGTCGTAGGGAAGGAAGATGTCGAGGCCGTAGCGGTCGAGGCCGATCCAGACGCCGGTCTCCAGGAGGCCCTCGATGTAGTCGAGGTCGTCCGAGTCCCCGGTGTGGGCGATCTGGATCTTCCCCGGCTCGACTCCCTCCTCGAGGAAGATCTCCACCTGGCGCGGGCCGGTGTTGCTGGCGGGCCTGGAGTGGGCCATGATCGGCGCGCCGGTGCGAACGCTCGCGCGGGCGGCGGCCCGGTGGACCTTCTCGATGTTCTCGTTGACGCCGGGCTCATCAGCGGCGCACTTGATGAAGGCCGCCCTGATGTCGGTCCCCTGGATGCCCTCCTCGATGTCGTGGACGAAGAGGTCGGCGATCTGGTCGGGATCCCGGTTCATGAAGAACTGGGGCAGGTAGTCGTAGGTGTAGATCCCGGTGCAGGGGATGACCTGGAGGCCGGTTTCCTCCGAGACACGGCGCATGAACTCGACGTCCCGCCCGAGGAACATCGCCGTGGGCTCGCCGATCGTCTTCACGCCCAGGTCGACCGCCGCCTTCGCCTCGCGCACGGCGATCTCGAAGACCTGATCGGGAGCGACCTCGTAGGGCTTGTCCTCCTTGACCGCCCCCGCGATCGGCCACTGCTCATGGACCGCCTCGTCGCTGTTGCGCAGGTGCTCGTGGATCAGCGTGGTGCCGAGCTCCTCGGCCTCGACCATCCCGGTCACCGTCGGCACCTGCGCCATGGCGCGAGAACCCTATGGGTTTGGTGCCGCATCTTGAACTCCGGCTGGGCAGCTGCATAGGATGCCGCCGCCGGTTCGATCAATCGTCCTGATCGATGCCAATCATCCGCAGACGCAGAGGAGAGACCACGGTCGGCATGCCCGCCGCTCAGCCGTCCGGCAAGCGCGAGCTGCTCGTCTCGAAGACCTGGATCCAGGTCGCAGGGCTGGTGGTCCTGGTCGGATTCACGGTCCTCATCCTGCTCGCCTATCGGACCTACAAGTCGGACCCGCCGATCCCGGACCGAGTGGTCGACCCGAGCGGGCGCGTGGTCTTCACCGGCGACGACATCCGGGCGGGACAGAAGAGCTTCCTCCACCACGGCCTCATGGAGTACGGCTCGATCTTCGGCCACGGCGCCTACCTCGGTCCCGACTTCACCGATGACTACCTGCACCGCGCTTCGGCGATCGTCCGCGACGAGCTGGGTGGAAGCGCTTCGGATTCCGCCCGACAGGAGGCGATCGACCAGTTCCAGACGAACCGCTACGACTCCGAGGCCAAGACGCTGCCGATCTCCACCCAGCAGGCGAGCGCCTTCGCTCAGCTCGAGCGCCACTACGCCGACTTCTTCGGGACGGACACGACCCGCTACGGCCTGCGGCCGAAGCCGATCACCAGCCCGCAGGAGATCCACCAGCTGACCTCCTTCTTCGCCTGGTCTGCCTGGGCGGCGTCAACCCGGCGGCCGGGCCACAACTACTCCTACACCAACAACTGGCCGCCCGAGGAGCAGGTCGGCAACGCCCCGAGCGCCAACGTGATCGTCTGGTCGGTGATCTCGCTGATCGCGCTCCTGGGCGGTATCGGCGTCCTCTTCGCCGCCTTCGGGCGCTGGCGATTGGGGTGGCAGGGCCGTGATCAGGCGACCCTCAGCTTCCGCGCCCCAGGCGATGTCGCTCTCACCCCCGCGCAGCGGGCCTGCGCCTGGTTCTTCTTCGTGATGGCCGCCCTCTTCCTCCTGCAGACGCTGGTCGGCGGCATGTCCCAGCACTACCGCGCCGACCTGGGCGGCTTCTTCGGCATCGACGTCGCCCAGGTCTTCCCCTACAACCTGGTACGCACCTGGCACGTCCAGCTGGCGATCTTCTTCGTCGCGACCTCATTCGTCGCCGCCGGGATCTTCCTCACCCCGATGATCGCCGGCCGCGAGCCGAAGGGGCAGGGCAAGCTCGCCTTCCTGCTCTTGGGCGCGTTGGCCGTGGTCGTGTTCGGCAGCCTGATCGGCGAGTTCGCCGACATCCACAACTGGTTCTCCGGTTCGATCTTCGGCGACCAGGGCTTCGAGTACCTGGATCTGGGGCGCTTCTGGCAGGTGCTGCTGGTGATCGGCCTCTTCGTCTGGGCCGTGATCCTCTTCCGGGGGCTGCGCGGACGGTTGACCAAGGAGCGCGTGGGCAACATGCCGTGGCTCTTCTTCCTCGCCGCGCTCGCGATCCCGGCCTTCTACGCCGTCGGCCTCCTCGTCCGCTCCGAGGACAACTTCACGATCACCGACTACTGGCGCTTCTGGGTCGTCCACCTCTGGGTGGAGGACTTCCTCGAGCTCTTCACGACGACGATGGTCGCCTACATCTTCGTCCTGCTCGGGGTGGTGCGCGAGCGGGTCGCGCTCACCGTCGTGCTGCTCGACATCATCCTCTACTCGGTCGGCGGGGTGATCGGGACGATGCATCACCTCTACTTCTCGGGTGCGCCGGCGGAGAACATGGCGCTCGGCGCATTCTTCTCGGCGCTCGAAGTGATGCCGCTCACCTTCCTCACCGTCGAGGCCTGGAGCTTCCTGCAGCTCGGCGCGCGCCAGGAGTCGAAGTCCGCGACGCCCTTCCCCCATCGCTGGGCCGTGATGTTCCTGGTCGCGGTCGGCTTCTGGAACTTCCTCGGCGCGGGCATCTTCGGCTTCCTGATCAACCTGCCGATCGTCTCCTACTACGAGATCGGCACCGCGCTGACGGCCAACCACGGCCACACGGCGATGATGGGCGTCTATGGCATGCTCGCCGTCGGCCTGGCGATGTTCTGCCTGCGCTACCTGATCCCGGCGGACCGCTGGAAGGAGCGTGCGGCGAAGATGAGCTTCTGGGGGCTCAACATCGGACTTGCCTGGATGGCGTTCGCGACGCTCTTCCCGCTCGGCATCCGGCAGATCTACGAATCGGTCAACAGCAGCTACTTCGATGCCCGGTCGCTCGACTACCTGAGCACGAACACCAACACGGTCATCGAGTGGTTGAGGTTGCCCGGCGATCTCTACTTCATCGCGGTCGGGGTCCTGCCGCTGCTCTACTTGACCTACCTCGGCGTCCGCTACACGGTGAAGCAGGAGGTGATCGAGGAGCCCGAGGAGATCCTCTTCACCGAGGTCACCGAGCCGGCCGAGCCGGTGGGGATGAGATGAGCGGCGTCGCGACCGAGAGCCTGCTGGCGGCGGGCTACGGAATATTTCTCGTGCTGGTCGCCCTCGGCGTGGACCTGTTGGCCCGTCATTCGCACCGGCGCTCCGAGCTCTATCGGAGCGCCGGCTTCATCTACGACGATCACCTGGACGCCTGGGAGTGCCCGGAGGGAGAGCGATTGCACCGGATTGAGACGGATGTCCGCCAGCGGGTGGCGCGCTACCGCGCTCGCGCCCACGTCTGCAACGCCTGCCCCCGCAAAGGCGATTGCACCGACTCCGACGAGGGCCGCGAGCTGACCCGAATGCTCGATCCCTGGCCGCATTCGGAAGCTGGCCGCTTTCACCGCGTGATCGCGGTCGCGATCGTCTGCTTCGGGATCCTGGTGATCGGAGCCGGCGCCGGTCTCCATCACGGCGCGGGGGACCTGGCGGTGCTTGGCGCGGCGCTCCTGCTTGCGACGACCGTCGGGCTCTACCTCGTTGCGGACCTCCGCAGGACGCCCAGCGGCTTCCCCTGGGCCGAGGGTGAGCGAAGCGGGCCGGCGCCGGTCTCGCCGCGACCACAGGGCCTGCCCCGCTAGGTGACCCCTCGCCCGGCAGCATCGAGCCGACCGACGGCGCTGGGATACTCGTGCGCGCTGTCACAACCGTGACCGCAGACATCCGCGTCAGCGCGCCGGGGGGTGGCGCCGACCTGAGGAGGAGGTACTCGCATGGAGAGAGGCAGCAGAGAGTGGCTCTGGCCGCTCGTTACGGGCCTGGGCTTCGCCGTGATCCTGATCATCAGCTTCATCGTCAGCGGCCAGCCGAAGGGCGCGGACCACGCCCCGGATGAGATCGCGAAGTGGTACAGCGACAACAAGGACAGCGCCGAGATCGGCTCGTTCATCGGCATCGTGGCCGGAGCCCTGCTGATCGCCTTCGGGGCCTACCTGCGCAAGGTCTTCGAGGCGGCCGGTCCGGTGCTCTCGATCCTGCCCCTGATCGCGGTGACGATCGTCGCGATCGGGGCCGCGATCGACGGCATGCTGATTTTCGCCGCGGCGGAGGCCGTCGACGACATCCCGGCAACCGAGATCCAGACGATCCAGGCGATCTGGGACAACGATTTCCTGCCGTTCCTGCTCGGCGTGCTGCTGTTCAACTGGTCCGTGGGACTCGCGGTCCTGAAGAGCGGAGCCCTGCCGAAGTGGCTCGGCTGGTGGGGGATCGTCTTCGGGGTCGTCTCGCTCGCCGGGCCGATCGGCTTCTTCGGTGCACCCGGCGCCGCGCTCTGGATCATCATCGCCAGCATCATGCTGTCGATGCGGGCCCGCTCGGGTTCGGCGCCGGCGCAGCCCGCAGCCGCCTAGGTCCCGCTGCATCTCGGGCTCCACGGGGGCCGCGCGCGGATACCGAGCGCGGCCCCCTGCGTTTCACGGCCGCTCGCGGTGCGGAGCGGAGAGGGTGGGATTCGAACCCACGAGGCGGTTAACCCGCCCACTCGCTTTCCAAGCGAGCTCCTTAAGCCACTCGGACACCTCTCCGGGTGATCTGCGGAAGAGCCTAGCGGCCGGGGGGCCCGTCGCTACGAGATGAAATAGAAGGGGTTCGGGAGCTTGAAGCTGCGGTCGGCGTGCCCGCCCGCGAGGTCGCTCTCCTGATCGCCGACGTTGGCGACGATCCGATACCCCTGTCCCTCGAGCGCGGCGCGCTGCCCGCTCTTGAAGGGGATCACCGCCTCGCCGCTCGGCTTGAAGAAGATCCCGGCGAGGTCCGCGTAGCCGGCGCCGTCGAGGTTCTGGCGTGTCTGGGTCTCGATCACGGATGGCCTGCCCGTGATCGCGAACACCGAGATGCCGGCGGCCCGCGCCCGCCGGTAGAGGTCGAGCGTCGGCGCGATCGCGGGGGAGGTGCCGGCTACAGCGGCCACCGCCAGCGCCGCGCTCGCGTTGCCGAAGTCGTTCAGGTTGAGCTGCGTGTAGTTCGACAGGGAGGTCTCGTCGATGTCGAGCACGATCGCCAGCTTGAGCGGTGCGCAGGCCGCCGTCGCCCGGCCTCTCTGTCTCTTGGCGCCCTTGTGCGCGCAGCGGCGCTTCCGCTTCTGCCGCAACGCATTGGCCTGCCTGAGCATGAAGGCGCGGGCCTGCCCGTCGACGGTGCCGAGGTCGGACTCGTACTGACCCCCGTCGTGGTAGCTCCGCAGGGAGGCGGCGAGATCCGAGATGCCGACGGTCCCCTGCGCACCGATCTCCGGGACGCCGACGCCGGTGGGCCGGATCGAAACCGGTGGGCTCGGCTGGGGCTTGGCGGGGCGCGGCGGACTCTTCTTCGCCAGGGCTCCCACGGCAGTCGCCAGGATCGCCCCGAGTGCGACAAGCGCCAAGGCCCTGAGCAGGGCGGCGACTCTCCCTCTGCTCCGCATCGCACGCGATCCTAGTCCCTCACTACGGGCTGCGCTCGGGCGAAACACGCTCACTAAGATCGCGCCATGGCATGGAACGTCTATCTCGCCGGCGAGATCCATTCCGACTGGCGCGACCGGATCGCATCCGGAGCCGGGCAGGCCGGTCTCGACGTCGCGTTCACGTCGCCGGTCACCGATCACGGCGCCTCCGACGACGTCGGTGTGGCGATTCTCGGTTCTGAGTCCGAGGGTTTCTGGAAGGACCACAAGGGCGCGGGGGTGAACGCGATCCGCACCCAGACGCTGATCCGCCAGGCCGATGTGGTGGTCGTCCGGTTCGGCGACAAGTACAGGCAGTGGAACGCGGCGTTCGACGCCGGCTTCGCCGCCGCCCTCGGCAAGCCGATCATCACCCTCCACGACCCGGACAGCACGCACGCGCTCAAGGAGATCGACCGCGCGGCCATGGCCACCGCCGAGACCCCCGAGCAGGTCGTGGACGTGCTCCGCTACGTGCTCGAGGGCAAGCTGCCCGCGGGCGCATAGCCCAGATCCGCCGCTAGCCTTCTCACCGTCCCGGAGGGGTGCCGGAGTGGTTGAACGGGGCGGTCTCGAAAACCGTTAGGGGCTCTTGGGTCCCTCGTGGGTTCGAATCCCACCCCCTCCGCTTCATAGCTCGGATTTCGCTTTCCCAACCCGAATTCGAGCTGGCTCGCAAGCGGTTAGAGGAGGCTGCCAGCTGGGTCAACGTGGGTCAACGCGACGCCTGGCAGACGGATTTCGTTCCCCCGATGTTCCCCCAGCCCCCTAGGCGGGCGGCCAAGCACGAGCCTTGAACTCGCGTGCTGGTGACGTCGCGGGAACGGCGCGGCACCGACGATGGATGGGGTCCGCTCTTCGACGGCGAGAACGTCTGGACGTCGCTTCCCTGCGGCTGCGGCTCGAACGTGTTCTGCGACCAAGGCATGAACGCGACAAATACGCACTGGATCGCGATCGTCCAGTACTGCTGGAAGGACTCCGGCTGGTGCGGTAGCAACTGGGCCTGCGGCGAAACGCTGGGCAGCCGAAGCGGACGACTGACGAGACTGAACGCTTTGGAGCGGGTGCCAGAACCCCTGGGCACCCACCCCATTGCGCTTTAGGCGGCGTCCTGCGCCTTCGGCTTTCTGACCTGCGAAGTAGGCACCCTTGTCTGCGACGAAGGTCACCGAGGATCCAGCGGCCACGGCGCTGAGCACGGCGACGTCGGCGGGCGAGCACCACCGGCACTGGGTCGATCCCCGGCTCGCGTGACGCTCCCGCCGTGCGCTTCCGCTTGGAAGCCATCTTCGCCGACGGCGGCCTTCTTCTCCTTACCCGCAACGAGTCCTCCGCTCCCCGAAGGGCCGCTTTTCGCCTGGCGGCATGACCGCCCTCTTGGACTTGCGCCTGGGAGCGAAGCATCCAATTCCGCCTGATCCTCCCTCGAGGAGGCGATAGAGACATGAGCACCGCTCCCAACCCCCGAACAGCGAGAGGACCCTGACCCCGATCACCGGACCGCTACTTGACAACCGGCCCTTCTTCATAGAGACGAAAAGCAGCTGCTTTGCATGGAATGTCATGAGGGTCCCGCTCCCCTGAACTGAAAAGGGGCCTCCGCCGCGCTCACTAGAACCGCGGTTGGCACTGCAGTCCAGCGAGGAGAGGAGACCCGGCATGAACTATGTCGGAATCGATTGGGCCTACGGGCGGGCGGCCTTCTGCGCGATCGGAGAGGGCGGTGAGATCAAGTCCGAGGGGCTGGTCCCGGCGAACGAGGACGGGCTCGCCAAGCTGGTGCTGCGGCTCGGCAGCGAGGCGAAGGCGGCCGTCGAGATGATGAGCGGCGCGGCTGGGTCCGCGACCAGCTGCATGCCGCGGGCTGGGAGGTGCAGGTGGCCCACGCCCGCAAGGTCAGGGACGTCGCCCCGCTCGCCCGCAAGACCGACCGGGTCGACGCCCGGGTGCTCGCCGAGCTTCGCCGGCGCGACCTGGTCCCCGAGCTCCGGCTTCCCTCCCCCTCCGACCGGGCGCTCCGCGAGCACCTGCGCCGCCGCGCCCACCTGGTGAAGACGAGGACCGCGGCCCGCAACCGGATCTTCGGGCTGCTCGCCCGGTTCGGGCTCAGGCTGAGCTACGCCCGGCTTCGCAAGCCGGACGCGATCGAGCTGCTCGAGCGCCGCGGGGTGCCGGCGGTCTGGCGGGGCTCGATCGCCGAGCTCATCGAGCTCGCCGTCGCTGTTTCCTGAGTGGGACGAGCGTGCTACTTGACCACCCGGTAGCGGATGTGGATCGTGCCGGGAGCCTCGAGCACCCGCACCAGCTCGAGCTCCGGCTCTCCCGGCTCGAAGCCGTCGAGGAGCCGCTCCCCCGCGCCGAGGATCACCGGGGACATCTGGAGGTCGACCTCGTCGACCAGCCCGGCCTTGAGGGCCTGCTGGGCGCATGAGGCGCCGCCGGCGATGGAGATGTTCTGGCCTCCGGCGACCGCCTTCGCCTGCTCGTAGGCGGACTCGATCCCTTCGGTGACGAAGTGGAAGGTCGTGCCTCCCTCCATCTCGATCGGATCGTGGGCGTGGTGGGTGAGGACGTAGGTCGGAGCGTGGTACGGCGGATCGTCTCCCCACCAGCCCTTCCAGTCCGAGTCGCCCCATTCGCCGCGGATCGGGCCGAACATGTTCCGCCCCATGATGAAGGCGCCCATCCCGTCCATCATCTCCGACATCACCTGCTTGTTGACGGGGTGTCCGCCGCTCTCGGGCCCCTCATCGATGTGCCACCTGTGCAGCTCGATCCCGCCGACGCCGAGCGGATTGTCCTCGTCCTGGTTGGGTCCGGCGACGAAGCCGTCGGCGGACACGGACATCGAGAGATTCACTTTGTTGCCGGCCCGCGTGCTCACGTGGCACTCCTGTCAGTGGTTGCGATCCGGTAGCCGAGGTGCGTCACCTCGGGAGTCTCGATTGTCCGGATTCTCCACCATCCGGCGCAGCGGGGCGCCGTCCTCCCGCCAGACCCGGCTCTCATGTCTTCAGCACGCCCCGTGAACCTAACGCGAGAAGTGTCGCTTTCCCATGCGAAGCACCGCTTCTCGTCTCTAGCGGGCGCCTCGGACACCCGAGCGCCGCTGCTCGCTCCAGCGCAAAGCGAGTACGAGTTGGGGTTCGCAGCACCGCTAGCGAGTGGTCAGCTCGCGCTCGATGTCCGGAAGGCGGTCCCGCAACAGTGGGAACTCGGTTTTGACGTGGTCGTCCATCGCCTCGGCGAACCGGCGTGAGAAGTAGATCCTCAGCAGCGGATCCAGGATGCGCCCGGGTCCCGGGAACCCTGCCTGGATCGTGTGGGTGATGGCGACGCCACCCTCGTAGTCGGCAAGCTCCAGGCTCAGTCGAGCCGGCAGCTTGATCACCCTCTTCATCTGCCAGACGAGCCTCTTTCCGGGATCGGCCGCGAGGACGATGGCGCTCATCCGCACCCGCCGCTTGCCGATGTACTCGTCCATGTAGATCACATCGCCGATGTGGTCCTCGGCTCGCTTTAGCGGGTGAAGCCGAAGGTGGCTGCCCGGCCACCATCGCTGGTATGCCTGATCGTTGGGGTTGGTGAGGAAGTCGAAGATCTCGTTCCCCGTGATGCCGTTCACCCTGAGGTGTGTCTGCAGCGTGAGCATTGCGAGGCAGGCTGGGACTTGCCAACGCTACTGCAGAAGCATCTGCGGCCGGCCGTCGCTCTCGCTCCTCGAATGCGGCGCAAAGCGAGCGCCTGATCGAGAGTGCTCCTTTCCATGCAAAGCGGCGCTTTTTCGTCCAAAGCGATAGCGACCGCTACCCCGCAGCACGGCGGCTTCGAGGGCTTCGGTCTCGTCGGCAAACGGCGCTAGTGGCAAGCCACGTTCACGCACTGGCGGGGGTCCCCGTTGTGACGGGCGATGTTCCCGCCACCGTCGATTACCCCGCGCCCGGCTTGGATGCCGAGTTCTCCGTTGCGGATTGCCCGGTTGCGGGTCAACTTCGTCGCCGAGGACCCTTCCAACAACATTCCGGTCGTGTTGCGTTTGACCAGGTTCTTCTTGATCAGGTTGTGGGGGGAATCGGATGCGAAGATCCCCGTGTCGCCGTTTCGTGTGAACGAGTTGTTGAGAATCCGAACGTGATGATCTGCGACCAAGAACATGCCGGTCCCCCCGTGTCGGGCGGTCGAGCCGCTTCCCGAGCTGTTTCGCACCAGGCTTTGCGTGGACCGTCCCACCAGGATGGCGGCAAAGCGGTTATCCGACGAGGAGATACCCAGCACGCGGGCGTGGCGGGCCTTCCCCATGGCCACACCATCGTCGAACTCACGCACCGACCCATGCATCACGGTGACGCGATCGTGACCGAGGCTCGAGACCCCCTCGTCACAGAACTCCTTCTGGGGGTCACATCCGGCGGTCGGGGTGCCATCGCCGCCGATCGTGTGGCCGTTCAGATCGAGGGTGACGTCGTCGGCTCCGATGAAGATGCCGACGTTGGGGCAGTCGAGGAGGTCGCTGTCGAGAGTCGTGTCGGCGGTGATCGTGTCGCCGCAGCTCAGGTGGCTAGCGCGGGCCTCGCCGCCGGTTACAGCCAGGACCACCGCGACCGTTGCCGCCAGGACCATCGCGCCCGAGAGCCACGCCCGGCGACGGAAGTGGGTGCTGGAGGTCATGGTCCCTTCGGGCGAAGCTATTCCACGCGCGTGGTCAACGTCAAGTACGGCTGGTCGCCCCGACGTTCTCCTCCGACATCGCCCACGCAGTATCTCGGCCCGCACCGCTCCTTTCCATGCAAAGCAGCAGTGTGTAGGCGTGGCGCGCTCACCGACTCTGACGTTGAGCGATAGAAGGCGAAAATCCTCGGTAGCTAGCCTGGGATGCGTGGCTTCTGCGCCGCGAGTCGAGCTTCTCTGGTGGCGTGAGTGCCCCTCCTGGGAGCGGGCGCTCGACATGTTGCGCGAGGCGATGGCCTACAGGGGACTCGATCCGGACTTGATCGAAGTGAGCGAGGTTGACACCGAGGCGGCGGCCCGGCGGCATGAGTTCGTTGGCTCGCCGACGATCCGAGTGAACGGGGTGGACGTGCAGCCGCCCGTGGAGGGTGAGCCAACCGGGCTCGCTTGCCGCGTATACCGCCGCCGGGACGGGCGGACCTCACCGCTCCCCGACCCGGAGGACCTGCGCGAGGCGCTCGGGGTGGCCGCGCACCGCTGACGGGTTAGCCTGCGGCCGATGCCGACTGCGATTGGGGAACGGGCCCCCGACTTCGAGCTCCCGGCCACCGACGGCGAGCGTCACGCGCTGAGCGCGGAAGGCGCCCCGGCGACGGTGGTCTACTGGACCTGCAACCACTGCCCCTATGCCCTCGCCTGGCACGAGCGCCTCCTCGACGTCGCTCGCGACTATTCGGATCGCGGCGTGCGGGTGCTGGCGATCAGCTCGAACGATCCCGAGCGATACCCGGCCGACTCGTTCGAGGCAATGGTCGAACGTGTCCTACAAGAGGGTGGCTGGCCGCACCCCTATCTGTACGACGAGACCCAGCAGGTCGCCCGCGAGTGGGGCGCAGAGCGGACGCCGCACGTATTCGTGCTCGACTCGGGTTTGCAGCTGCGCTACCGAGGCGCTCCGGACGCCGACTACGACGATCCATCGCAGGACGCGGCCTGGCTTCGCGCCGCGCTCGACGCGGTACTGGCCGGACGAGAGCCCGACCCGTCGGAGACCCAGGCCGAGGGCTGCACGATCAAGTGGAAGCCATCACGGCCCGTCGAACCCGCGTAGGCCTGTGGGGGTCGCCGAGCTCGGCCGCCAACTCGAGCTGTTGGCAAATGTCTTTCGGCAGGTTGCCGTTCCCTTGAGCTTCTTAGTACGCACTCCCAGGGATTCTTGGCTTCTGCTTTCCGTCCAAAGCGGCTATTCCGACAACTACCTCTGGATCACCGTCTCTGGTGGCTGGGGGGCGACTGCCGGATCCGCGTGTCGATGAACGACCTTCCAGGTGCCGGCCTCCGGTCGAAAGACGGTCGTGACGCGGAGCTCAATCGGGGTGAGCTCGTCGCTGCCACCGACCTTGGCCTTGCACTTCTCCACCTCCAAGAGATACGCGAGCTCCGATGTGACCGACTTCGTAATCGTCTCGAAACCGACGATCTCACCATCGCGAAAGTTGGCCGCCGCTCTATCCAGCCTCTCTTCCACCTCGGCACGTCCTCGTGCCACTCCCCCGAATGGATTTGCGAGGGTGATGTCCTCGCCCTGCGAGTACATCGCTTTGTAGGCGCTCGGATCACCGT
>DATIDP010000089.1:0-2364 GCA_035456265.1 Solirubrobacterales bacterium
GAGCACGACGGCGGCGGCGCCGAGCTCCAGCGTCCTGCGCCTCCACGGCGACACGCGCCTGCGGCGGATGCGGTCCCTGACGTCGGCGGCCTCGAGCGAGGCCCGGGCGAGCTCGGCCAGGAGCACCTTCGCCAGCAGCGCTGCCGTCCGTGTGTGGACGCGAAGCTCGCGCAGCTGTCTGGTTGTCGACTTCTCGAACATGGCTCGATGGTGGCAAGGGGCGGCGTCGGGCGCATCATCCGGATCGGGTGACGCTCTGGGAGCCGGTCTGAGAAAGCCTGCAGTGACGCGAAATCTCGGCGCGAAAGGAGCGCTAGATGGCAGGAACCGAAACGTGGGCGGGCTGGATCCGGTTCGGCGGTGTCCTGATGATGATCATCGCCTTCCTGGACTTCTTCCAGGGCCTGATCGCGATCCTCCGCGACCAGTACTACGTCCTCACGCCGCATCAGATCGTCGTCTTCGACCTCACCACGTGGGGCTGGATCATGCTGATCTGGTCGTTCGTCCTCGGAGTGAGCGGCGCCGCGCTGATGAGCGGGATGAGCTGGGGCCGCTGGGTCGGGATCATCGCCGGGAGCATCAACTTCGTCGTCCAGCTCGGATTCGTGGGCGGAGCGCAGTACCCCCTGTGGGCGCTGACGGTGCTCGCCCTGAACGCGATCATCCTCTACGCGCTCATCGTCCGCTGGGAGGACGCCGGCGAGCTGCTCCGGCAGCGGGCCGAGACGCGGCTCTGAACGACACCTGATCCGGCTTTGCACCGGAAAGCCCCGCGTATGCGGGGCTTTCCGGTGAATCGCGCGATCTGCCTCGGCTAGTGGGCGACGGGCGTGTGGCCGTGCCGCCTGACCGCGACCACGCTTCCGGCCGCGAGGAAGACGGCGCCGAACACGAAGGCCGCGCCGATCCCCGCGTCGTTCCAGTCGAACCCCTGGCCGCTCGAAGCGAGGCTGGTGGTCGGCTCCGAGGTGCCGAGCCCGGCGAGCTTCTCGCTCACGAGCGCCGGCCCGGAGTAACGGCCCAGCCCGTACTCCTGGTTGAGTCCGTCGCTGCGAGCCATCAGCGCGCTGAGCTCCGCCTGGGTCATGCTGGTGGGCGTCACCTGGACGGGCGGCGTCCCCGTTCCCTGCGGGCTCGACGGGACGGCCCAGGCCCCGATCTCCTCGAGCTTCTGCCGGACGGAGTACTGGCCCAGTCCGTACTTCTGGTTGAGCCCGTCGCTGCGAGCCATCAGCGCGTTCATCTCCGCCTTGGTCATCCCGGTGGGCTTGGCCTGGGCGGTCGCCGTGGTCAGCAGGAGGCTCGAGAAGACGAGTCCGATGATGGCGAGCTGCTTCATGGTGTGTTGCTCCTCTCTGTTCGCCGAATTTGCGTTACGCCAACTCGACGGCGAGCCGGCTGCAGACCGGGAGCAAACGGGCAGCAAGCCCCACCGCTGTGCCGACTTTCGACTGGGCTCCCGCGGCTCTATCAGGAGCCCAGGCGGCTCGGCCCGGACCTCCGGACAGGGTCCGGGGGTGGTAACGAAGCCCCTCCGGGTTCCCGCACAGGCAGCCGGCAACAGGTATCAAGAGGTTTTGCGACGTTTAATACGAGTTATCTACGTCTTTACATCGAGGCGCAAATGGGTTATTACCTGTACTGAGGACCGACTCCCGGGGGGGAGAAAGGGGCATCAAGCTGTGGCATCTAGCGGCGAAAGAACGGCGGTACTAGTCGACCCCTACCCGTTGTGGCTGGACGCGGTCGAGAACGTGCTCGCGAAGAACGCGGTCACGGTCGTCGGGCGCACCTCCAACGCGGAGAGGGCCCTCGCCCTGTGCGAGGAGCTGCGACCAGGGATACTCGTCGCCGAGCCTGCGGCCGGCGGCACCGCGTGCATTCGCGAAGCGTGTGCACGTGTTCCGGGACTGAAGGCGATCGCGCTCGCGTCGTCGGACGACCCGACACAAGTACAGGCGGCGTTCGCCGCCGGAGCGGTTGCGTACGTCGTCAAGACCGCCCACTCGGACGACGTGGGCGTGGCCATCCGGCAGACGTTCTCGCCCTCGCTGTTCCTACCCGGCGTCGCCTCGGCCGCGCCGGGAAACGGCGCGGTAGCGGCGGACTCACATCCCGCTGTGGAGACGCTGACCAAGCGCGAGCGGGAGATCCTGAAGCTCGTCGCCGAGGGGCACTCGAACAGCCAGCTCGCCCGCATGCTGTGGGTGACCGAGCAGACGGTGAAGTTCCACCTGTCGAACATCTACCGGAAGCTCGACGTCGCCAACCGGACGGAGGCGAGCCGGTGGGCTCAGCTGCACGGGCTGCTCGAGCCGCGGACGGTCGATTCGATGGTCGCGGAGGGCTGACGAGGGCAGT
>DATIDP010000090.1:0-33475 GCA_035456265.1 Solirubrobacterales bacterium
CCAATGCTCCAATCGCCGCCTTCCACGCAGAGCGGCACTCGTATTCGCCCGCCCCCGGGTCGCCGAGGCTCTGCCGCCGAAGCCGCTGGTTCACCGCGGGGACCTGCAACGGCGAGCGGAGCTGCACCGGCTCGCAGCACAGGCGCGCCGGGCGAACCGTGATCAGCGGGCCGACAGGCCGCCGCTGCTGGCGCCGCCAACACTGGCGGACCGGGTTCAGCTGGCGCCGGCGCGGCTTCACCAACCACGGCGCCGCGCGGCCGAATCCCAACTAGGTGTTCTGCGTGTAGCGGCTCTTCACCCGCTTGGACGGGTTCGAGGCCTTGTGGCACTTGGCCGTGGCGTTGTACTGGACGTCCGGCACACCGGTCCGCTTCCCGTCCTTGCACTTGAACCCCAGCAGGGTGGCCCCGCAGGTGCCCGCGGCTCCTCCGTTCTGATGACGGCACCGGTGGTACGCCTTGATCACGTTCTCCCCCTTGGTGCAGCTCACGCCCTGCACCTTCAGCGAGGTCACGTAAGACGCCCCCAGCTGCTGCTGCTTCCCGCTGATGTTGCAAGGGGTGAAGCTGGCGGCGTGCGCGACCGGCGAGGCCACGCTCGTCTGGACGAGCAGCCCAGTCGCCATCCCCGCCCCGACGACGGCGGTCGAGATCACCCTGCGCAAGGTGGAGCGAAGAATAGACTGGCCCCGCGTTGAAATGCGTCCGGCCACTCCTGTTCGCGGTCGCCCTGACCGCAGCCATCGCAGGCTGCGGGGGTGGCGGCAATGACTCGTCGGGCAGCACCAGCACGAGCGCCGCGAACCTGAGCAGCTGCGACATCAACGGGAAGCAGCAGGACCTCGGCGCCTCCTACGTGACGACGATCGAGGTGGCGAAGGTGAGTTGCGGGCAGGCCGAGCAGGTCGTGACCGCGTACCACCGCTGCCGCCAGCAGAACGGCGGCGCCGGCGGCACCTGCGAGACGGCCGTGATGGGGTTCACCTGCACCGAGGGAGCACGCCAGTCCGTGCCGGGCGTCCAGTTCAACGCGACGGCCGACTGCCGCAAGGGCGACGCGGAGATCAAGAGCTCCTACACGCAGAACTTCTAGCTCGGAGCGATCTGGCGTGAGCATCGAGGCGGGGATGGGGGCTGGCCGGTGGCGGTTTCTCTGGCCCGCGCTGGCGATCGCGGTCGCCGGGCTCTGGCTCGCTCCGTCGGCGCGGGCCGCCGGCGAGCCGGCCTTCGGCTGCGGCCACGTCCACACGGCCGAAGCGCAGCGGAACCCCTACGGGCCGGACGACGGGCCGCCGCCGATCGCGATCGGGGACTCGACGATGCTGCTCCCGATCCCCGATCTGACGCGGGTCGGCTTCGACGTCGACGCCAAGGGGTGCCGCGGCTTCAAGCAGGCCGTCTGGGTCGCACGCGACCTGCGCAACCGCGGCATCCTCCCCAAGCTCATCCTGATCAACTCATACGGCAACGGCGGCGTGAACAGGGACCTGATCAAGTTCGCCCTGAAGGTGATCGGGCCGAAGCGGACGCTGGCCCTGGTCACCGCCTACAACGCCGACACCGGGGAGCCGCCCGCCCCCGACACGGACGTCCTGGTCCAAGCGGCGAAGGACCATCCCGACCAGATCAAGCTGCTCGACTGGGTGAAATACAGCCTGCCCCACCACAAGGTCGAGCCGGCGCCGGGCGCCTGGTTCCTGCCCGATCTCTTCCACCCGAACTTCACCGGCGCCCACGCCTATGGGAACTTCCTCGCGCAGGTGCTGCCGGGTGGCGCGCCGAGCGCTCAGCAGGAGAGCTCCGATGACGGCGGCGGCACCCCCTGGTGGCCCTTCGCGGTGGGTGGGGCCGCGCTGCTCGTTGCAGCGCTCTTTCTCGTTCGGTCGCGTGTTAAATCGTGACCGTGCGGAGGACCTCGCCTCGACTCGTCCTGGCGGTCGCCATGCTGGCGGTCGCGCTCGCCTGCTCGCCGGCCGCCTTCGCTCGGGGCGGCGCGGGCCACAACGACCCGACCAAGAAGCTCGAGGACGCCTTCAAGATCGCCCTCTACGTGCGCTCGGTGAGCAGCGACGGCTGCTATCCGCCGGCGCAGCCGCTCGCCAAGAAGATCGCCGAGACGAAGCGAGGGCTGAAGGTGCGGGTCGCGAACGGTCTCGGCGGCGTCAACCGCTTCAACGTCGTCTTCGTGCTCAAGCACGGCAGCAACTGCAACAAGGTGATGATGGCCCTGCGGGCCTCCTCCGGTCTCTATGTCCTCAACTCGGCCCAGGGCACGATCCGCCTGCACGGCCGCGGCGGTCCGAGGGTCGTGCCGGGCATACCGGGTCCGCCGCGCAGCCTGAGGTTGGTCACCAAGACCTTCAAGATGTCCGCCCCCGACCAGCTCACCCGTCTCGAGGTCCTCTGTCCCGGCGGGCGGTATCCGATCGGCGGCGGCATGACCGTCAACGCTCCGCCCGGCGCCGACGGGGAGGGCGTCTACCCGCACTCATACGAGCGGCTCGGAGCCCAGCGCGGCTTCCACATCAGCGAGGTGCTCTACGACTCGAACTGGAGCTCGACGACGTCGCGGAACGTCACCGTCCAGGCACTCTGCGCCCGAGGCCAGATCCCGCAGAACCCGACGCCTCACAAGACCGTCTTCATCCTTCCCGGTCAGACCAGGTCGGCGATCGCCCGCTGCCCGAAGGGCCAGCAGCTGATCACCGGCGGCTTCCAGCGCACCAACTTCGCCAGCGACGGCGGCAACTACATCACCGAGTCCCGGGCAGTAGGGAGCAACGCCTGGAAGGTGACGGGCAGCGCCTTCATCGGGAGCGGCACCACCGGCGGCGGCGAGCTCACGGCGATCGCATACTGCTCGAGAAGCAAGCGACGGATCCTCACCGAAGTGTCCTCGGCGCCGACCCCCGTCGCGCAGGGAGCCAACGGCTCGGCGACCACCCCGGATTGCCCCGGCAACCTGCGCGTGACCACGACCGGCTTCGCGCTCGATTCGCGCTACGCCTTCTATGCGGGCAGCTCGATCAGCAACGACGACACGACGACCGCGAACGCCTTCGGCTACTTCGGCCCCGCCAACCTCACCGCCTACGGCTACTGCCAGCGGGTCAAGGGCGCCTAGTCCGACCGGCCTTCCCCCGCGGCGCGAGCTCGCGCTCGACGTCGTCCACGAGCTCTCGGTGTAGGTCGAGAAACCGGCGCAGGAACGAGATCACGATCAGCAGATACTTCTCGCGATGCGGCAACTCGCTTGCGGTCCGCTCGGACTCGTCCAGCCGCATCTCGAGGTCGGCGATGTCTGCGCGGAGGGCAGCGATGCTGCCCCGCGTGGGCCCCTCTCCGACCAGGTCGCAGATCAGCAGCCGGAGAAGCGGCTCGCTCTTGAGTGGCGTGACCGCGGCCGGCGTTCCTGATCGCCCGAAACCCTGCGCAGGGCGCGTAGCGCCCTGCGCGTCCTCAGGCGTGGTTGAGCATGACGTGCTTGATGTGCGTGTAATCCTCGCAGGCGTAGACCGAGAGATCCTTGCCATAGCCGGACTGCTTGTAGCCGCCGTGCGGCATCTCGGCCACGATCGGGATGTGGTCGTTGACCCAGACGCAGCCGAACTTGAGCGCCCTCGAGACGCGCATCGCGCGGCCGACGTCCTGGGTCCACACCGATGACGCGAGCCCGTAGCGGACGCCGTTGGCCCACTCGATCGCCCTCGCCTCGTCGTCGACGGACTGCACGGTGATCACCGGGCCGAAGATCTCGTCCTGGATCATCCGGTCGTCCTGGTTCGGGCCCGCGACGACCGTCGCCTCGAGGAAGTAGCCGGGGAGGTCCGGCCGGTTCCCTCCGGTGACGATCTCCGCGCCGTTCGCGTCCTTGAGGAAGCCCTCGACGCGGTCGCGCTGGCGCTCGGAATTGACCGGGCCCAGCACGGTGTCGGGATCGAACGTGTCGCCCGTCTTGTAGTCCTTCGCCTGCTCGGCGAGGCCCGAGACGACGTCGTCGTAGACCGCCTTCGTGGCCAGCACACGCGTTGCCGCCGTGCAGTCCTGGCCGGCGTTGAAATAGCCGGTGCCGGCGATGGTCTCCATCGCCAGCTCCATGTCGGCGTCGTCGAAGACGATCACGGGCGCCTTGCCGCCGAGCTCCAGATGGACCCTCTTCAGGGTGTCCGCCGCGTGCTCGGCGATCCACTTGCCGGTTTCCGGCGAGCCCGTCAGCGAGACCATGTCGACCTCGGGATGGGTGACCAGGGAGGAGCCCGCGGGATCGCCGTGGCCGCCGATGAAGTTCATGACGCCGGGCGGGTAGATCTCGGCCGCGAGCTCGGCGAGGATCTTGAGCGTCGTCACCGGGGTGGTCTCGGCCGGCTTCAGGACGAGCGTGCAGCCGGTGGCGAGCGCCGGGCCGATCTTCCAGACGGCCATCATCAGCGGGTAGTTCCACGGTGTGATCTGCCCGACCACGCCGGCCGGCTCACGCCGGATGTAGGAGGTGTGGTCCTCCATGTACTCGCCGGCGGCGCGCCCCTCCATCGTCCGCGCGGCTCCCGCGAAGAAGCGGAGCTGATCGACCATGGGCGGGATCTCCTCGTCGAACATCGCCTGTCGCGGCTTGCCCGCGTCCCTGGTCTCCCAGTCGGTGATCTCGTCGGCCCGCTCCTGAAAGGCGTCGGCCAGCTTCAGAAGCAGCTGCTGGCGCTCGGACGGCGTCGTGTACTGCCAGGTCTCGAACGCCCCTTGCGCCGCCTTGACGGCCCGGTCCACGTCCTCATCGGTTGAGAGCGGCGCATGCGCGATCACCTCGCCGGTCGCCGGGTTGACCACGTCCTCGGTCTTGCCCTCGACCGGATCGACGAACTCGCCCCCGATCATGTTCTTCAGGTCGAGAACCTCCGTTGACTCCTGCTTCTGCTGCTCCGCGGTTGCGGACTCCATTGCTCCTCCTTGGTCAGACTTTCTGCTTGCTTCCAAGCACGTCCTCTACAGGGGTGTACTCGATGCCGACTGCTTCCGCAACGGCGGGATGGGTGACTGCTTCTGAGGCGACGTTGATCCCCAGTCTCAGACCGGGGTCGCGGCGGGCCGCCTCGGCGACTCCGTGGTCCGCGAGGGCCAGAACGTAAGGCAGCGTCGCGTTGGTCAGCGCGTAAGTCGATGTGATCGGAACCGCGCCCGGCATGTTGGCGACGCAGTAGTGCGTGATCCCTTCTACCTCGAAGACCGGATCGCGATGGGTGGTGGGATGAGAGGTCTCGAAGCAGCCTCCCTGGTCGATCGCGACGTCGACCAGAACGGCGTTCTTCTTCATCAGCTTGAGCTGCTCGCGGCGGACGACGTAGGGCGCCTTGGCACCGTGCACGAGGACGGCGCCGATCACCAGGTCGGCGCGGGGCAGCATCTCCTCGATCGACAGGGTCGAGGAAAAGACCGTCGAAGCGCGCCCGCCGAAGGCGATGTCGAGCTCGCGGAGCTTGTCGATCGAGACGTCGTAGACGAAGACGTCGGCCTCCATTCCGATCGCGATGAACGCGGCGTGCATGCCGACGGCCCCGCCGCCGATGACCATCACGTTCGCCGGCGCCACACCGGGTACGCCACCGAGCAGGATGCCGCGCCCGCCGAGCGGCTTCTCGAGGAAGAAGGCTCCGGCCTGCGTCGCGATCTTGCCCGCGACCTCGCTCATCGGCGCGAGCAGCGGCAGCCGGCCCTGCGAGTCCTCGACCGTCTCGTAGGCGACGCAGGTGGCGCCGCTCGCCTGCAGCGCCCCGGTGAGCTCCGGCGCCGGGGCCAGATGGAGATAGGTGAACAGGGTGTGCTCCGGCCGGAGCAACTCGACCTCGCCGGGCTGCGGCTCCTTGACTCCCAGGATCATCTCCGACTGCTCGAAGACCGCGGGGGCGTCGGGGAGGATCTGCGCCCCCTGGGCGGAGTAGGCGTCGTCCGGGATCGCGCTGCCCTCGCCGGCCCCGGCCTGGATGATGACCTCGTGGTCGTGCTCACGCAGCTCCCGCGCCCCAGCCGGGGTCAGCGCGACGCGGTACTCGTCCTCCTTGATCTCCGTCGGAACGCCGACCCTCATCGCGCTACCTTGCCGGCGAGCGGGTCCGCGCGCGCCTCGTCGTGGGTGGTCACATCGAACCGGACGCCGCGGGTCTCGAGCTCGCCGAACATCTCGTCGGGATCGACGCAGAGCTCCGGGGGAAGCGCCCCGGTCCGGGTGATTCTTCCTCGCGCCAGCAGCCTGACGGCCGCAGCCACCACCGACCCTGTGGAGACGATGCCGCCGCCGAGTCGCCAGGACTCTCGCGGGGGGGTGACGCTCGCGATGCGCAGCGTCCTGCCGCCGCTCGTCGCCTCGACGACGTGGGCCGAGATGGTGTTGGGGGAGGGAGGCGAAGCGGAGCGCGCCGCCTCGGCTACTCGCTCCTCGCTCGCCTCCGCAAGCTCCCCCAACAGCTTCAGCACCTCCGGTGAGAGCGAGAGGGCAAACGTGACGTGCTTGGCCCCGAAGCTGTCGCCGAAGGTGAGTACCTCTGAATGGAGGGTGAAGATCGTCTCCCCCTCGCCGATCGGCTCGCCGAAGTCCACACGCGGGCCCGCTCTCATCGGCTCGAGCTCTCGCGGATTCCCGTCGACCAGCGCCATCGGCGGCTGCGTAATCTCCGCGATCAGAGTCCTCACCGCGTATGGGAAGGCCATCCCGCCCGGCGGGTCGAGGTCTCTGCCGGCTGCGGCCACCGAAATCGAGTCCGCCTTCCCGCCGAGCTCGCGCACGGCGCGGGCAGCCATCAGGTTCGTCTTGCCCGGGGCCGACCCGGCGCCGAGCAGAGCGAGCAGCCCGTGCTGCTCGAATCGCGGACCCAGCTCGAGCTGCTTGGCGGTGACGTGATAGAGGCCGCCCAGATCCATGTAGTGGCAGCCTGACTCGAGGCATGCCTCCATGGCGGCGAGGTTGACCGGGTAGTGAGCGGAGTTCACGAGCACGTCGATGCCGGCGAGCTGCTCCGCCAGGTCCGAGGTCGCGTCGGCCTGCTTCGCCTGCGCCTTGCCCCCGCCGTGCTCGATCGCAACCGCCTCAGCGCGGCGAAGGTCGAGGTCCAGCAGGCGCATGGCGGCGACCTCGTCGGACTCCGCCAGGTCCCTCACGATCGCGGGCGCGATCGTCCCACCGGCGCCGAGGATGGCCACCCTCACGAGATCAGCTCCTTCGCGCGCAGGGCCAGCCAGAGCTCGACGCGGTCGTTGGCCCTGCTCAAGTCGCGGCCGGTGAGCTCCTCGATGCGCTTGATCCGATAGCGGAGCGTGTGCCGGTGGCAGTAGCAGTCGCTGGCCGCCCTCTCCCAGTGCCCGTTCCGGTCTATGTACGCCTCGAGGGAACGCAGCAGCTCGCTGGCGTAGCGCTCGTCGGAGTCCTCGATCGGCCCGAGCACGCTGTCGCAGTAGAGACGGAGCGCCTCGACATCCTGCACGGAAAGTAGGAGCGTGAAGGCACCCAGGTCGCGATGGGATGCGACCTCCGGTGCCGCGCCGTTGGAGAAGCCGGTCGCCTCGAGCGCGCAGCGCGCCTCGTGGAACGAGTGGCGGACCCTCTCCGTCGGGAGCGAGCGGCTGGTGGCGGCGCGGGTCGTCCCGTGCACGGTCTCGAGCGCGGCGCGTGCCTGCCCGGCGAGCTCGAGCGGGTCCCCCTTGCCCCCGTCGACGATTGCGCAAAGCAGCTCGCGGCGCCCGGCCGCGTGAGGCGCAACCACGGCTGAGCGATTCTTACCTGAGAGGAACTCCGCCAGGGTCGCCTCGCCCGCCTCGGTGTCGCCGAGCTCGAAGGCGAGCACCACCGCTCGCTCCCCGATCCCAAACGGCGCCAGGCGGTCGCGGACGTCGTCCGCAGCCAGGCGGCCGGACAGCGTTGCCGCCAGCACCTCGCCGGAGAGCCGGCGCTCCGTCTCCCTGGCCACCCGCTCGCGCATCAGCTCGAGCGCGACCACGATCGCGGCTTGCTGCACGCAGAGCCGCTCGAAGTCGCCGAGCTCTCCCGAGCGCCGTACGACGACCAGCCAGGCCTCGGCGGCGCCGGCCCGTGGCGAGACGGGATGCGCCAGCGCCCTGCCTCGCAGGTCGGCCTGATTCGGCACGAAGGGCGCCGCGGCGCCTCCGCGGGGCTGCACCTCCTCGCGGATCGGGTCGAGCAGGTACTCGAGAAGCTTGCGCCCGCCGCTGGCCAGGACTTCGCCCCGCGAGTCGAGCACGACCGAGCTGCCGCCGACGGCCGCCGCGATCTCCCTCGCGATCTCGTCCAGGCCGCCGCCCTGCAGGACCAGGCGCTCGAGCCGCTCGTTCACCGCGATGCCGCGGGAGAGGACGTCGTACTGCTCGTTCACCAGGCGACTGAAGGCAGCCTCGGTGATCGCGATGAACGGGGTCTCGTAGGGAACCTCGAATACCGGGAAATCGCAGCCGTTCGCCTCGCCGAGCAGCGCCTTCGGAATCTTGCCGTGGTCGAAGCCGGTGCCGAAGCCGAGGCCGGCGACACCGGCGCCGGCCAGCAGTCGGATGAACTTGCGCTGCTTCTCGGCGTTCTCCAGCCGGATCCCGGTGGTGAGCAGGAGCTCCCCTCCCGAGAGCCAAGGCGTCGGGTCGAGCAGCTCGGTGATATGCATCCAGCGGATCTCCCGCTCGCCGGCAGCCTCCTCCGCGGCTGAGACCTTGAGGCCGAGCTCGGAGGTGAGGCTCTCGATGGTGAGCATCAGTGCCCTACGCGTCGTGATGCTTCTTCGAGGGCGGGTCGCAGGGCCTCAACGATCTCCTCGAATTGCTCCGTATCGGCGATCAGCGGGGGCGCGAGCTGGACCACGGGGTCGCCGCGGTCGTCGGTGCGACAAATCAGGCCGCGCCGGTAGAGCTCGCCGGAGAGGAAGCCGCGCAGGAGAGCCTCGGACTCGTCGTCCTCAAGTGACTCCTTGCTCTCCTTGTCCTTGACCAGCTCGATCGCGAAGAAGTAGCCGTCGCCGCGCACGTCGCCGACGATTGGGATGTCGTAGAGCGACTCGAGCGCGGCCCTGAACTCCCCCTCCTTCGCCCGTACGTGGCCACAGAGGTCCTCGCGCTCGAAGATGTCGAGGTTGGCCATCGCCGTGGCGGCCGCGACGGGGTGACCGGCGAAGGTCGAGCCGTGGGCGAACATCGCCTTGTCCTTCGCGAACGGCTCGAAGACCGCATCGGAGGCGATCATCCCTCCCATCGGCACGTATGCGGAGGTGAGCGCCTTGGCGACTGTGATGATGTCGGGCTGGTAGCCGTAACGCTCGCAGCCGAAGTAGTGGCCGAGGCGGCCCCATGCACAGATCACCTCGTCGGAGATCAGCAGGACGTCGTACCTGTCGCAGATCTCCCGCACGCGCTGGAAGTAGCCCTCCTGCGGCGGGATGCAGCCGCCGGCGTTTTGCAGCGGTTCGAGGATCACGGCGGCAACCGTCTCGGGGCCCTCGAAGAGGATGCGCTCCTCGATCTGGTCGGCGGCCCAGAGCGGGTCGCGGTCTGCCGGCCAGCGATAGCTGTCCGTGTTGGGTACGTGGACACCGCCGGGGGCGAGCGGCTCGAAGTTGCTGCGGAGGGCTGTGATCCCGGTCGCGCTGAGCGCTCCGAGAGTGGTGCCGTGGTAGGCGACCTCCCGGGCAACCAGCTTCACCTTCTGCCCGTTGCCCCTGGTGCGGTGATAGCTGCGCGAAAGCTTGATGGCCGATTCCACCGCCTCCGATCCGCTGTTTGTGAAGAAGACTCGGTTCAGATCTCCGGGCGCGAGTCCGGCAATACGCGTAGCGAGCTCAATCGCCGGCGGGTGGGCGTAGCTCCAGACCGTGATGAAGTCGAGCTCGCGCACCTGGGTGGCCATCGCCTCGCCAAGCTCCGCGCGGCCGTGGCCCGCGTTGACACAGAAGAGCGCCGAGAGGCCATCCAGATGGCGGTTACCGTGCTCATCCCACACGTAGCAACCCTCGCCACGGACGATGATCGGCACCTCATGCTCGGGGCCGAACGAGCCCATGCGGGTGAAGTGCATCCAGAGGTGGCGCTGAGCCTGCTCTTGGAGCGCGCTTGCCTCGGCCTGAGAAGTCCGCGGGGCGCTGGTCGGTGCTGCCATCCGTCTCCTCCTGTCTCGCTAGCCTCCTCGTACAAAGCTACCCCCAGGCGCTCGGGGCTACAAGCGGAATTGTGTGAAATCAGCCATCTGGTCCTTATACAACGTGTACAACGCGGGGCCCGACGTTTAGGGCTTTCGCCCCTTGCGACGGATCGTCGCGCTTCCTAGGCTCCGGCATCCGCGGTGGCTAATCGGGGCCGGCGTGGCCAGTTCAACTCCGTCCAGGAGCCGGACTGGAGCGGAAGGAGAGAATTTGGAGAGCGCGTCGATCGCGGCCCCCGGCGTCCCAAGCGGCGCCAAGGAGGGCGACAAGGGCCTGAAGGCCGGCGCGCTCGGTTATCTCTCCAACCTGGTGATCGGGGTGGCCTCGACCGCCCCGGGCTACAGCCTGGCCGCGACCCTCGGGTTCATCGTCGCGGTGCCGGGGATGGGATTTCATGCGCCCGCGGTGATGCTCGTCTCGTTCATCCCGATGCTGCTGATCGCCGCCGCCTACTACTACATGAACCGAGCCGACCCGGACTGCGGCACGAGCTTCACCTGGGTGACCAGGGCGATGGGGCCGCGGCTCGGGTGGCTCACCGGCTGGGCGATCGTCGTCACCGATGTCATCGTGATGGCGGCCCTCGCCTACATCGCGGGTGTCTACACGTTCCTGCTCTTCGGCCTCGATGCGGCCGCAACCAACCTTCTCGACGTCAGCATCGTCGCCGCGCTCTGGATCATCGTGATGACCGCGATCTGCTACATCGGCATCGAGCTGTCGGCTCGCACCCAGTACTTCCTGCTCGCCGCCGAGATCGCGGCACTCGCTCTGTTCGCCGCGGTCGCGCTCGCCAAGGTCTACTTCGGCGACCCGGGCGGCTTCCGTGTCCAGGCGGACTGGTTCAACCCGTTCACGCTCCACGGCGGCATCAGGGCGCTGGTGGACGGCGTCCTCCTGGGAGTGTTCATCTATTGGGGCTGGGACAGCGGCGTCTGCGTCAATGAGGAATCCAGGGACAGCGCCAACGGGCCGGGGCGAGCCGCGGTCATGAGCACGATCCTGCTCGTCTTGATCTACGTGGTGGTGGCCACAGCGGCCCAGGCCTACGCCGGCACGACGTTCCTGAAGCACCACGGAAACGATGTGCTGAGCGCCCTCGGCGGGCCTGTGCTCGGGTCACCGCTCGACAAGATCCTGATCATCGCCGTGCTCACCTCGGCCTCGGCATCGACTCAGACGACCATCCTGCCGACTGCCAGGACCACGCTGTCGATGGCCCGCTTCGGCTCGATCCCCAAGATCTTCGGGCGGATCCACCCGCGGTATCTGACGCCCGACGTCTCGACGCTCGTGATGGGGGCTGCGTCGCTGATCTGGACGCTGATCATCATCAACCTCAGCCAGAACGTGCTCAACGACTCGATCACCGGGATCGGCTTCGGGATCGCCTTCTACTACGGCCTGACCGGATTCGCTTGCTGCATCTACTTCCGCAAGCAGATCTTCAAGAGCCTGAAGAACTTCATCTTCGTGGGGGTGGCGCCCTTCCTGGGCGGGGCGATGCTTACCTTCATCTTCGTCAAGGCCTTCCTCGACTACAAGACGACGAGCACGGACGTCAACTACTCGGGCGGCTTCTTGGGAGTGGGAAGTCCGGTCGCGATCGGCGTAGGGAGCCTGCTCCTCGGCGTCGTCGTACTGGTGTTTGCCAACTTCGCCTACCCGAATTTCTTCAAGCGCAAGTGGGAGACGGCCGACCCCGGGATACTCGAGGGGACGGTCAAGGGCGAGGCGTCCGTGATGTCGGATTGACGGAGGCCGCGCGTTGAACGAGATCGTGATCGGCTACGACGGGTCGGCGTCCTCGAAATCTGCCCTGGAGCAGACCTTCTCCTTCGCGAAGGCGCTTGGTGACGGCGTCATCGTCGTCTTCGCTGCCGCCCCCGGCGGCTACGGCGGGGGCGAGGTTCCCGAGCAGCGCAGAGCGGTCGAGGAGTTCGGCGAGAGGGTGACCCAGGAGGCGGTGGAAGCCGCGAAAGTCGCCGGTGTCGACTGCAAGGTCGAGATGATCAACGAACATCCACACGACGCCTTGATCACGGCCGGCGACAAACACGACGCGCGCATGATCGTCGTGGGTAGTCATGGCGACCACCCCGTCGTCGGTGCGATCATAGGCGCGACCCCGTACAAACTCGTTCAGATGTCCGATCGTCCAGTATTGGTAGTCCACGCATGAGCACAGAGGCCGGCAGACCAGGCGGACCCTGCGTCGTCCTCGACTCGGTCACCAAGCGCTTCGGCGAGCTGACCGCTGTCGACGCGATCGACCTCGACATCGCCGAGGGCGAGTTCTTCACGATGCTCGGCCCCAGCGGCTGCGGCAAGACGACGACTCTCCGCATGATCGCGGGATTCGAGGAGGTCACCGATGGGCGACTGACCATCGACGACGACGACATGCTCGGGATCCCGCCGCACAAGCGCCCGACCAACACCGTCTTCCAAAGCTACGCGCTCTTCCCGCACCTCTCCGTCAAGGAGAACGTCGCCTTCGGGCTGCGCCGCAAGGGGGTCGACAAGAGGGAGATCGACCGCCGCGTCCGCGAGGAGCTCGAGCGGGTCGGGCTCGCCGCGGAGGCGAACAGGCGCCCGGCGCAGCTCTCGGGCGGCATGCAGCAGCGCGTCGCCCTCGCCCGAGCCCTGGTCAACCTGCCCCGCGTCCTGCTCCTCGACGAGCCCCTCGGGGCACTCGACCTCAAGCTGCGCAAGGGCCTCCAGGTCGAGCTCAAGAAGATCCAGCGCGAGGTCGGAATCACCTTCGTCTACGTCACCCACGACCAGGAGGAGGCGCTGACGATGTCCGACCGGATCGCGGTGATGAACAAGGGGCGGATCGAGCAAATCGGTGGTCCGGAGGAGGTCTACGCCCGCCCGACGACCACCTTCGTCGCGGGCTTCATCGGCGTCTCCAACCTGATGCCGGGCACGATCCGGAAGAGCGGCGATCAGGGCGAGGTCGAGCTCGACAGCGGGGTTCAGGTACGGACCGACGTCGACGGCTTCGAGCCCGGCGAGCGCTGTCATGCGGTCGTTCGTCCCGAGAAGCTCGCGATCGGTGCTGGCGATGGGAACCGGCCGAGCGTCGAGGGACTGGTCGAGAGCTCCCTGTATCTGGGGACGTCGACTCAGCTGATCGTTCAGCTCCCGGGCGAGGTGCGCATGACGGTGCTGGTGCCGAACACCGACGAGGCCCAGCGCCAGCGGCTCCCGGGCGGCGGCGCCAAGGTGCAGCTCTCCTGGGCCCCCGAGCACATGCACGTGGTGAAGGAATCGAAGACAAACGGAGCGGCGCCGGCGGAGCAGGACGCCGAGCCGGCGGCGACATGACAAGGAGGACACCGAAGTGAGACTTACGCAGAGGGCGAAGGCCCTGGGACTGGGTGTCGTCGCCCTTGGCGCCGCAGTGACGCTCGCGGCGTGCGGCGGCGGCGGCGGCATCGAAGGCGGTGGCGGCAGCGAGAAGGTGCAGACGGTCAAGTACCAGCCTCCGCCGTCGGGCGACCTGACGGTCTCGAACTGGCCGCTCTACATCGACAAGAACACGGTGCCGAACTTCGAGAAGGCCACCGGGATCAAGGTCGACTACATCGAGGACGTCAACGACAACCAGGAGTTCTTCGCCAAGATGCAGCCACTCCTGTCCAAGGGACAGTCGGGCGGGCGGAGCATCATCGTCGTGACCGACTGGATGGCGCAGAAGATGCACGACCTCGGCTACGTCCAGAACCTGGACAAGGCGGGGCTCCCGAACGTCGAGGCCAACCTGCGGGACAACCTGCAGCATCCGGACTTCGACCCGAACCGGGACTACTCGGTGCCGTGGCAGAGCGGGATGACGGGGCTGATCGTCAACACGCAGCTGGCCCCCAACGTCCGCTCGATCAACGACCTGTTCGACCCGCAGTACAAGGGCAAGGTCGAGATGCTGACCGAGCTGCGCGACACCGTGCCGCTGGTGATGAAGGCCGACGGGATCGACCCGAACAAGGCCACCGAACAGGATTGGCTGGACACGATCGACAAGCTCAAGCAGGCGGTCGCCTCCGGCCAGATCCGGCGCTTCACGGGCAACGACTACACGCGCGACATGGCCAACGGCGACGTCGCGGCGATCATCGGGTGGTCTGGCGACGCGGTGCAGCTGCAGGCCGACAACCCGAACATCGAGTTCCGCATGCCGACCGAGGGCTGCATCCTCTGGTCGGACAACATGGAGATCCCGGTCGGCGCGCCGAATCCGACGGCGGCCGAGGCCTTCATGAACTACGTGTACGACCCGAAGAACCAGGCGCCACTCGCGGCGTACAACAGCTACGTCACCCCGGTCGACGGGGTCCGGGAGGTCTTCAAGACCACCAACCCGGACCTGGTGAACGACCCGTTGATCTTCCCGACGGACGAGTTCACCAAGAACTGCTCCACCCAGCCCAACCTGACTGGCCAGGAGGAGCAGACCGTCACCCGGGCGTTCGAGGGCGTCCTGAACGGCTGAGTCGAGGGTTGGCGGCGGAGACGATCGATGCGTAACGAGCGCCTCGTCGCTCTCCGCCGCCGGCTCATCCCCTACGGGCTGCTCGGGCCGGGGATCCTCTGGCTGATCCTCTTCTTCGTCGTGCCCATGTACTTCATGGGCCGCCTCTCGCTCGAGTCCGGGATCTTCCCCCAGTTCCAGTTCGACTGGAACTTCTCCAACTACAGCGACTCCCTGAGCGCCTACGACACTCAGTTCTTCCGGGCGTTCCAGTACTCGGCGCTGGCAACGCTGATCGGCCTGCTGATCGCATATCCGCTCGCCTACGCGATCGCCTTCCGCGGCGGTCGCTGGAAGAACGCGATGTTGCTCGCCGTGATCGCGCCGTTCTTCACCACCTACCTGATCCGGACACTGGCCTGGGAGACGATCCTCTCCGACAACGGCTTCGTCGTGAACACGCTTCAGACCCTCGGCCTGGTCTCCCAGGACGGGCGGGTGCTCGCGACGGCTCCGGCCGTGATCGCCGGACTCACGTACAACTTCCTGCCCTTCATGATCCTGCCGATCTACGCGAGTCTCGAGCGGATGGACACGAGCCTGATCGAGGCGGCGAAGGACCTCTACGCCTCGTCTCGCAAGGCATTTCTCAAGGTGACGCTGCCGCTCTCCATGCCCGGCGTGGTCGCGGGCACGCTGCTCACCTTCATCCCGGCGACCGGCGACTACATCAACGCCCAGTTCCTCGGCGGCGCCCAGCAGGCCATGATCGGGAACGTCATCCAGTCGCTCTACCTGAAGCAGACCGACTATCCGGCGGCCGCAGCCCTCTCCTTCACATTGATGGCCGCCATGCTGCTGATCGTCTTCATCTACATCCGCTTCGCCGGCTCGGAGGCGCTGATGGGCGAGGAGGTCCCGGATTGATGGAGGCGCACGCCGCCACCCTGCCCGCCCGTCGCCGCGAATCCGTCGGGGAACGCGCCTGGAAGTGGCTGAAGCGCAACGCGATCATGATCTACGGGGCGCTCGCGATCGCCTACATGCTGGTCCCGATCGGCCTGATCATCGTCTTCTCCTTCAACGATCCGGCCGGCAAGTTCAACTTCACCTGGCAGGGCTTCACCCTCTCGCACTGGGCGCATCCCTTCGAGATCTCGGAGCTGACCAACGCCCTGCTGCTCAGCCTGAGGCTGGCCCTGCTCGCGACCGTGATCTCGACGATCCTCGGCACGATGATCGCGCTGGCCCTCGTCCGCTACGACTTCTTCGGCCGGCGCGCCTCGAACTACCTGATCGTGATCCCAACCGCCACGCCAGAGGTGGTGCTCGGGGCCTCGCTGCTCTCCCTGTTCCTGATCTACGGCCTCTCCCTGGGATTCTCGACGCTGCTGATCGCCCATGTGATGTTCTGCATCAGCTTCGTCGTGATCGTGGTCAGATCACGCCTGATCGGCTTCGACCGCAGCCTTGAGGAGGCTGCCCAGGATCTCGGGGCCGACCCCTTCACCACGTTCCGCAAGGTGACGCTGCCGCTGATCTGGCCAGGAATCATCGCGGGCGCCCTGCTGGCCTTCGCGCTTTCGATCGACGACTTCGTGGTCTCCAACTTCACCGCGGGGACCGAGGTGACCTTCCCGCTCTACATCTTCGGGGCCGCCCAGCGCGGCATCCCGGTTCAGGTCTACATCATCGCCACCATGCTGTTCGCCGTCACCGTGCTCGCGATGGTCTTCACGGTGTGGCAGCAGCGACGCGCTGACCGCCTCGCCGCAGTTCGCCCTGAGCAGGAGGTTTGAGTGCCCGCCAATGAAGGTATTTCAGCCGGTGTGCGGACGGGGGAGCTCGCGCTCGAGCGGAAGGATGCAGAATTGGCAGTGCTAACGATCTCAGGCGAGCATGACCTGAGTACCGCGCCGAATCTCCGGCGGCGCCTCGACGGGCTGATCGACGAAAGGGTCTCGACCGTCGTCGACCTGTCGCCCGCCACCTTCATCGACTCGTCCATCCTCGGAGTGATCCTGGACGGGCGCCGCCGGGCAACGGAGGCCAAGCTAGGGTTCGCGGTCGCCTGCTCGAACGGCTCCGGCGCGGTCGACAGGGTCCTCGACGTGACCGGCCTCCGGAGCGAGCTTCCCGTGCACGCCCGACGGGAGGATGCCGTCACCGCGGCCTCGGGCAACTCCGGGAAGTCGCCGCCGTGACCGCGCGTGAATTCCGGCTGACCCTCCCCGCAACCGCGGAGAACGTGATCGTCGTCCGACAGGCCGTCGCCGGACTGGGCGAGGTGCTCGGGCTGTCGCCGCAGAGACTCGCCGACCTGAAGACCGTGATCAGCGAGGCGTGCAACAACGTCGTACTCCACGCCTATGAGGGTGAGCCCGGGCCGCTCGAGGTGAGCGCGGAACCGCGCTCGGGCGAGCTCGAGATCCAGGTGAGCGACCGCGGGGCCGGCTTCCAGCCGCGCGCCAACGAAGGCGATCCGTCGCTCGGACTCGGCCTTCCACTGATCGCCGCCCTGTCGGACAGCTTCGAGATCAGCGGTGGCGCCGGACAGGGCAGCCGCACGACGATCCGGTTCAGCTACGAGGCACCCGAGTCGGCCAACAACGGGACTGGCGTCGATGCGCAGGCTCCGGAAGCCCTGGAAATGGCGATCACGCCGGGTGAGCTGGTCAAGCCGGTGCTGGCGAGGGTGATGGGAGCGCTCGCCGCCCGAGCGGAGTTCTCGGTGGACCGGCTCGCCGACACCGTCCTGCTCGGCGACGCCGTCTCCTCCTCCGGCGAAGGGGACTTCGCGGACGGGCGCGTCGGAATCAAGATCCAAGACGGCGACGGGACGCTCGGCGTGCGCGTGGGCCCCCTCGTGGAGGGTGCCGGCGAGAGGCTCCTGGATGAGATGGATCTGCCGGGCGCGGGCTCGCTGCGGTCGCTGACCAGCAGGATGGAGGTCACCACCGGGGAGACCGCCCAGGGTGAGAAGGCGGAGTTCCTGGAGTTCGAGGTGACGAGCTAGGCGCCTGCCCGGCTATTCCTCGTCCGGGATCCTCTGACGCAGCTTCTCGATGGTCGCGCGCAGGATGCGCGACACGTGCATCTGGGAGACGCCCACCTGCTCGGCGATCTCGCTCTGGGTCATGTCCTCGACGAACCGCAGGTGGAGCACCTTCCGGTCACGCTCTGAGATCTCCTGGAGCACGGGGCCGATCGCCTCGCCGTACTCGACGGTGTCGAAGGAGAGGTCCACGTCTCCGATTCGGTCCCGCAGCGGTCCGGGTTCGTCGCCGTCGCCCGTCGTCGACGTCGCATCGAGAGAGACGGCGTGGTGTCCCTGGGCGGCATGCATGGCCTCCAGCACCTCCTCGTCGGTGGCTTCGATGCGCTCGCCGATCTCGCGCACCGTGGGGGAGTGCCCCAGCTTGGCCGGCAGCTCCGACATCGCGCGCTCGACCTTGAGGATCCGCTCCTGGACGTCGCGGGGCACGTGTACCGACCAGCCGCGGTCCCGGAAGTGGCGCTTGAGCTCTCCGAGGATCGTCGGCACGGCGAAGGTGGAGAAGGCGGTTCCCCGCTCCGGATCGAAGCGGTCGATCGCCTTCACCAGGCCGACGCTCGCGACCTGAACGAGATCATCGAACGGCTCCGCTCCGCCGGCGTAGCGAGCCGCCAGGCGTCTCGCGAGCGGCATGAACCTGTCGACAAGCTCCTCGCGGACGACGGGCGAGCGGTCCTTGGCGTAGCGCTCGAGCAGTCGACGCTCACCGACAAGCTGCTCCTCGGGTCCGGGAGAGGGCGTCTGGTTCATCTGGCTGTCGGCCAAGGCAAGCTCAGTCATTGATCGGCGACCTCCGGTCCGTGGCTGTGTCGCCCCTGGGGAGCCCGAGGTCCGGCCGCCCACCTACCGTAGCTACCCGCTCACCTGGGTGTCGCAAACAGCGGTTTCGCAGCGCGCCGCGCGGGTACCGCTCGCCTGACAACCTGCCTCCGAAGGAGTGATGCAGATGCCACCTCGCGGCGTCAAGAAGGGCACCAAGCGTGCCAGGCAGTACGAGAGGATCAAGAGCTCCGCCCGCAGGCGCGGCGCCTCCTCGTCGCGGGCGAAGGAGATGGCCGCACGGACCGTGAACAAGAACCGCGCACGGTCCGGCGAATCACGAAGCCGGTCCAGCAGCTCGACCCGGGGATCCTCGCCGCAGCGTCGCGGCGGCCAGAAGTCGGGCACCAACCGACCCAAGGGCCAGACCAGGGAGCAGCTCTACAGCCAGGCGAAGCGCCTGAAGGTCGAGGGCCGCTCGAGCATGAACAAGAGCCAGCTGCAGCGCGCCGTAGCGGCAAAAAAGCGCTGATTGGGACCTTTCGCCGGCACGTGCGTTTAGGCGCGCTCTGGAGGGGTACTCTGTGTGCTGAGTCGAGGCAGCGGGCGGGCGTTCGGAGACCCCCTACTCCGGCGCCCGCCCACATATTCAGATGCCTCGCCTCCGCCGAGTTTCAGCCTCGGCGCAGGCGGGCGGATAGGGCGGCCGGTTTCCTTCTCCCCCTGGCCGTCCTTCCCCGCCTTCGCATAACCGGCGCCGGCTGGGGCGGCCCAATAGCATCGGCCCGTGGCGGAGCTCGAGACCCGGCTGTTGATCGGCGGTGAGCAGGCTCCCGGGGACGGCGACGCCCTGGAGGTCGAGAACCCATACTCCGAGGAGGCGATCGCCACTGTCGGCGCCCCGGGCCGCGACCAGCTGGACGCCGCGATCGCCGCCGCCCGAGACGCCGCGCGCGACTGGGCCCGCACACCGGCCGTCGAGCGAGGCGAGATGCTGCACGAGGTCGCGGCGCGGCTCCGGTCACGGACCGGCGAGCTCGCCCAGGTCATGACCCTCGAGGGCGGGAAGCCCCTCGTCGAGAACTCGGACGAGGTCGGCTGGACCGCGGCCTGCTTCGACTACTACGCCGAGATCGGGCGCGACTCCGCCGGGCGCGTCATCCCATCGATCGAGTCGAGTCAGCTCAGCCTCGTCGTCAGGGAGCCGCTCGGCGCAGTCGGCTGCATCGTCCCCTGGAACTACCCGCTGCTCCTGCTCGCCTGGAAGCTGGCGCCGGCGCTGGCGGCCGGCAACACGGCGCTCGCCAAGCCGTCCGAGCTCACGCCGCTCTCCACGCTGATGCTCGCCCCCTGCTTCGAGCACCTGCCGGCGGGGGTGGTCAATCTGATCGCAGGCGGCCCGGAGGTCGGGGCCGCGATCGCCTCCGATGCGCGCATCGACGGGGTCGCCTTCACGGGATCCGTCGCCACCGGCAAGAAGGTGGCGCGGGCATGTGTCGACCGGATGGCGCGAGTCAACCTCGAGATGGGGGGCAAGGACCCCTTCATCGTCTGCTCCGACGTCGCCGACCGGATCGACGTGGCCGCGAAGGGAGGCGCATGGGCGGCGTTCCTCAACTCCGGTCAGGTCTGCACCTCGGCAGAGCGTTTCTACGTGCTTGACGACGTCTACGACGATTACCTGGCGGCGTTCGTCGACTACACGAAGAGCCTCGTCATCGGCGATCCGATGGAGAGCGACACCGACATCGGCCCGATGATCTCGGCCGGCCAGCGAAACAAGGTCGCGGATCAGGTCGAGGCCGCCGTCGGGGCCGGAGCCGAGGTGGTCGTCGGCGGCGACTCGGGCGGCCGGGAGCGCGGGCACTTCTTCTCACCGGCCGTCGTCACCGGCGCGCCGGCGGAGACCGATCTGCTCCGGGAGGAGACCTTCGGCCCCGTCGCGCCCCTGGTGCGCGTCAAGAGCCTGGACGAGGCGATCCAGCTCGCCAACTCGACCCCGTACGGACTCGGGGCCAACATCTACACGGAGGACTTCAAGACGATTCTTCGCTGCATGCGCGAGGTGAAGGCGGGCACGGTCTGGTTCAACGATCCGCTCACCGACAACGATGCGGGCCCCTTCGGCGGCTTCAAGCAGTCCGGGCTCGGGCGGGAGCTGGGGCGGGAGGGACTGGAGGCCTTTCAGGAGACCAAGCACGTCCACATCGAGAGTGAGGTGGCCCCGAAGGAGTGGTGGTACCCGTATTCGCGCTACACCGGAGGCGAGCCCCCACACGGAGCCTGAGGCCGCGACGGCGGCCGGAGAGGGCGCGCAAATAGACTCGGCACGGATGCCGGACCAGCAGGAAGCTCCGTATCTGGATGCGCTCGTGGCCTACGTCGCGCGGAACCCGGGGCGGTTCCACATCCCGGGACACAAGGGCAGCCGGGCCGACCCCGGCCTGACAGCCTTACTCGGGGAGGCCGCCATCCTCCACGACGTCCCGCCCAGCATCGAGGGAATCGACGTCGGGCCCGAACCGACTCCCTTCGAGCGGGCGCAGCGCCTCGCCGCGCATGCCTGGGGCGCCCAGCGCAGCTGGTTCCTGGTCAATGGCGCGTCGAGCGGAAACCACGCCATCTGCATGACGCTCGCCCACGCCAGCGGGAAGCTCCGGACCGGGCCCCCTGACCGCGGACCGGTCGTCGTCCAGCGCAACGTGCACTCCTCGATCATCGACGGGCTGGTGCTCTCGGGCCTGCGTCCCACGTTCGTCTCGCCCGAGATCGACCCGGAGCTCGGGATCGCCCACTGCGTCACCCCGGAGTCCCTCGCCGCGGCGCTCGACGCGGAGCCGGACGCGGAGGCGGTGATGCTGGTCTCGCCGACCTACTTCGGCGCGGTCGCGCGCATCGAGGAGCTCGCAGAGGTGGCGCACCGCCGCGACATTCCGCTGGTGGTCGACGAGGCCTGGGGCTCGCACCTCTACTTCCACGAGGGGCTCCCGTCCGGCGCGCTGCGCTGCGGCGCCGACCTGGTGCTGACGAGCACCCACAAGATCGTCGGCAGCATGACCCAATCGGCGATCCTGCACCTCGGCAGCGAGGGACGGATCGACGAAGACGTGATCGACCGCTCGGTCACCCTCGTCGAGTCCACGAGCCCCAACGCCCTGCTCACCGCCTCCCTCGATGCCGCCAGGCGCCACGCCGTGACCGAGGGGCACGCGCTCCTCGATGACACCCTGGCGGCACTGGCCCGCACGCGCGAAAAGGTGCGGGAGATACCCGGCCTGGACGTGCTCGACGAGCGGCTCGCCGGCCGCACCAGCGTCGCCGCCTGGGATCCCCTCCGGCTCTCGGTCGACGTCAGGGGCACGGGGGCCACCGGGCACCGCATCGCGCAGCTGATGCGGGAAAGCGACGACATCATCCTCGAGCTCTTCTCGGAGAACGTGATCGTGGCGGTGTTCGGCATCGGCGAGGCGCCCACGGCGCCGGCGGACCGTCTGGTCGAGGGCCTGCGGCACGCGGTCGAGAAGGTCGGGCCCACCGACGTGGAGGGCCGCCGCGCCTTCGCCGAGCCGCCGCCCTGGGGCCCGCTCGAGCTCGCCCCGCGGGATGCGTTCCTCGGACCGCAGGAGGTCGTGCCCTTTCGGCAGGCGGAGGGCCGGATCGCGGCCGAGTCCCTGGCGGCCTACCCGCCCGGGGTGCCGAACGTCCTCCCGGGCGAGCGGCTGACCCGGCCGACCATCGCCTACATCGCTGACTCCCTCGCGCACGGCGGCCTGGTTCGGGGGGCCAGCGACCGCACGCTCCAGACGATCCGGGTGGTGAGGGAATGAACGCCGCGGAGCTGGATTGGGGTGTCGATTCCGAGCACGGCAGGCTGCTGGACGTCCTGCTCGGGCGACCCGAGAACTTCCGCTGGCTGCCGACCAGCGCGATCAGCCGGGCGACACTCGACGCTGGACACACCTACGACCGCGGTCTCGCGGCCACGCAGCACGCCGAGATGGTCTCCGCCTACGAGGACGCCGGCGTGCGCTGTCACTTCCTCGAGCCCGATCCGGCCCTGCCCTACCAGGTGTTCGCGCGCGATTCGAGCGCGATGGGGCCCACCGGGACGTTCATCACCCAGATGAGCCAATGGTGGCGCCGCGGCGAGTACGCGCCGGCGATCCGCTTCTACCAGGGGACCGAGATTCCGATCCGCGGCATGGTCACTGCGGGCTCGCTCGAGGGCGGCGACGTGATGATCGTCGAGCCGGGCGCCGTGCTGATCGGCAGCGGCGAGACCCGCACCCAGGAGGTCGCCGCGCGGCAGCTGGCGGGGTGGTTCGAGGAGGACGGCTGGGAGGCGCGGGTTCAGGAGTTTCCCGAGCGATACGTCCACATCGACGTGCTGGTCGCCGTCCTCGGAGCGAAGCTCGCCGCCGTCTGTGCCGAGGTGCTTCCCTTCAGTGCCGTCCAGTGGCTGCGGGACAAGGGCTTCGACCTGATCGAGGTGAGCGCGGAACAGGCCTTCACCCTCGGAGTCAACGGAATCTCGCTCGGCGGCGACCGGGTGATCTCGGCGGCCGGCGCGACGGACCTCAACGAGGCGCTGCGCGCCCGCGGCTTCGAGGTGATCGAACTCGATCTCTCGATGTTCACGCTGGGCGGCGGCGGCGCTCACTGCCTCGGCCAGGCGCTCCGGCGGGAGCGCTTGGGGTGAGCGACGGACCGGCGGTCGATGCCGGGAGGGTGATCGCCGACCTGCGCGAGCTCGCCCGCCGAACCAGCGACGACGCCGGCGCCCAGCGGCTCTGCTGGGGCGAGGAATGGCGAGCCGCCAGGGAATTCCTGCGGGAGCTCCTCGACGAGATCGGCCTCGAGCCCGAGGTGGACGAGGCCGGCAACGCGTGGGCCTACCTCGCGGGAGATCGGGAGCCGGCCCTCGCCGTCGGATCCCATCTCGACTCGGTGCCGAACGGCGGCTGGCTCGACGGAGCGCTCGGCGTGATGGGAGGGCTCGGCGTGCTCAGGGCCTGGGCCGGTGTCGACGGGAAGCCGCCGCGGACGCTCGCGCTGGTGGACTGGGCCGATGAGGAGGGCGCCCGCTTCGGCCGCAGCCTCTTCGGCAGCTCAGCGACGGCCGGCACCTTCGACCCGGTCGAGCTCGCGAACGCGCGAGACGCGGAGGGAAGGCGGGCACCCGGGGTCCTGGCCGAGAACGGCGTCGAGCTCGACGGTGTCCTCGAATCCCGGTCGCGCCTCGAGCGGCTGGGCGCCTACCTCGAGCTCCATATCGAACAGGGCCCGGTGCTGGAGGCGGCCGGGATCGGGGCAGCCGCGGTGAGCGGCTGCGTCGGGGTCGAGCGGGTGCGCTTCCAGATCGTCGGGCGCGTCTCCCACGCCGGGACGACGCCGATGGACGCCCGCCGCGATGCCGGGCTAGCGGCCGCCGCGGCGGCACTGCGGATCGAGGAGATCGCGATCGGGGAACGCGGCGTGGCAACGGTCGGGGAGATGACCTTCGAGCCGGGCATCCCGACCGCGGTGCCGGGTCGTGCCTCGATGGTCGTGGATCTCCGCCACCGCAGTGCCGAAGCCCTGGCGCGAATGCTCGAATCCACCCGCCAGGAGGTGGCGGCCTGCGCCGCGCGGCGCGACTGCGCGGTGACGGAGGAGCCCATCTGGAGGATCGAGCCCATCGCCTTCGATCGCGATCTGGTGGCGCTCGCCGGTCAGGCCTGCGAGCGGGTGACCGGGACCGCCTACGAGCTGCCGAGCGGCGCCCTGCACGACGCCGCCTCGATGGCGCCTCACGTGCCCACCGCGATGGTCTTCTCTCCCTCCCTCGGCGGGGTGAGCCACGCACCGGAGGAGGACACCGCGGAGGAGGACCTGACCGCGGCGATCGAGGCGTTCGGCGAGCTGCTCAACACCCGCATCACAACTGCAAGCTGACTCGCGTGTTGGGTAGGAGAGCGCCGTTAGCGTCATCTCGGCGTCACTCGTCCCAAATGGCAGGAGCTGTCTCACATACCGAGGGGAACGCGTTCGCACGCCCCCGCCGGCTGATCGCACTCGCGATCGGCGCGGCCCTGCTCGCGCTGCTGCTGCTCGGCGGAGGCTCGGGCGAGCCTGTCGCTGCCCAGGCCCAGGTGAGCTGCCCCGCTCAGCCGCGCGGCCTCAGCCCGGCATCGTCGGGGCCCGAGAGCTTCACGATGATGATCCGGATCAACACGCAGGGGAACGTCGACACCTACACCAAGCCCGACGGCGGGATGGGTGGCCGGATCCGTCCCCAGGACATCTTCGTCCTCAACACCCGCTTCACGGGTAGCGGCCAGTTTCCGGCGATGACCTCCGACGTCGCGACGCAGCTCGCCACGGACCTGCGGAGCACCTTCCCCTGCAACCGCATCATCGCCCTGAACGGGATGAGCTTCGATCCGACCCAGGCGGGCTTCGCGTTTACCGGAATCGCCGATCCGAACGTCTTCGCACTGATGACCGACTACGAGCAGACCGACTGGGACTCGGGTCGGGCCACCGACCCCAGCCGGCCGCCCTGGAAGACCAACTTCAAGAAGGCGTTTCCCCTGCTCCGGGGGTGGAACTTCGGCTTCATGTCCACCGTCGCGGCGAATCCGGCCGGCGCGGGCAAGCGGACCGGGCTCATTCCCCAGGACGTCGCGGATTGGAATTACGGGCAGATCGCCCAGAACCTGAACAAGCAGAACGCGCGCCTGGGCGATCGCAAGCTCGGCCCGATGAGCGTTCAGACCCAGGACGTCTGCGCCGACGGCGGCTCAGGCGGCTTCGGCGCCCGGGCCAAGCAGCTGCGGCTGCACTACACGTTCAGGTTCATCACCAGGAAGGTGCACGTGAAGGGCAGGAGGAAGAAGGTGAAGCGGACCTTCAGGGAGCCGATCAAGAAGAGGGGCAAGCCCCTGCTCAGCAACACGGCGATGCAGCTCTCCTTCACCGACACACCGCAGGCCAGCAAGAGCCAGGCGATCCTGAGCACCTCCGCAGCGCAGGCCGCGGCCTGCGTGGCGCCCGCGATGAAGCAGGGCGTCGGGGCATTCTTCTTCTTCGCCTCAGACGACTCGATGAGGCTGCTCTTCCAGCAGCCTCAGATCAACGTCCTGCGTCCCGCGACCGCCGGCTCGGCCAACACCGGCGGCGTCGGCAGCCCCGGCTAGCGCGTCACGACCGTCTTCGCCCGCAGGTCCGAGAGGGCCTCGGCCGCGTCATCCCAGCCGACCCTGTTGACGGTCATCGGATCCGGGTCGAACCTGCCCTGGCGCACCAGCTCGAGCACCTCGGGCATCAGTCCGCGGACGTGCGGACGGCCGGTGACGAAGGTGATGCCCTGCGTGAACATGTCGAGCAGCGGCAGCGGCGTCGGCTCGAAGTAGATCCCGATGCTGGTGCAGATGCCGTCCGCGTCCGTCGAGCGAAGGGCGCAGGCGATGCCGGCGGGATTCGCGCTCGCATCGACCGTGATGGGGTAGAAGCCGGCGCGGTCCGGGAACTCCTCGTCCAGAACATTGGCGCCCAGCTTCTCGGCGAGCTCGCGGTCACGCGGGCGACCGCCCACGACATCCACCCGCTCCGCCCCCAGGCCGAGCGCGATCGCGACCGCATAAAGCGCGATCGACCCGGCACCCATCGCGATCAGCACGGGCGAGCCGGGCGCCGTCTCCAGCGGCGGTGCGACGGTCCGCCAGGCGTCCGGGATGTTGTCCGAGAGGCTGGCGACGACCGATGGCTCGACGCCCTCGGGGATCGGGACGAGCATCGCGTCGGCGTAAGGCACGTTCACCGCGTCGCTCGCGAAGCCGCCGTAGGTCTGCGGGCCGACGGGCAGCCCGTACATCGAGAGCCTCGGGACCGCCTCGCAGTTGCCGGTCCGGCCGGCCCGGCAGTGCTCGCACTCTCCGCAGGAGATCTGGAACGGAACGCTCACCAGGTCTCCCGGCTTGACCGAGGTCACGGAGTCGCCGACGTCCGTCACCTCGGCGACGCACTCGTGGCCGAACGCGAACGGGCCCCCGACGGGGGCGTACCCCTGCACGAAGGCCGCGTCCAGATCACAGGTCGCCAGCGCCACCGGACGCACGACCGCCTGGCCGTCGCCCTCCAGCAGCGCGTCAGGCGCGTCGCGCCACTCCAGACTGCCCTTCTCGACGAAGGTCAGCTGCCTCATGCAGGGACCCTGTCGTCGTCCGCGACCGCCGGGACCTTCTCCTTCCCGGTCCCCTCCTGGTCGCGCTCGGCCTTGGCCGCCTCCCGCAGCTGCTCGAAGCGCACGACCTGGCCGGCGGCGCCCCAGTTCCCGTCCGGAACCTCATGGATCAGCACCCAGATGCGAACGCCCGCCTCCTTGCCCCAACCGGTGGCGTCGAGGACCAGCTTGGTCGCGTCCTCGACGATGCCTGCCTTGCGCCGGTCGCTGAGCGCCCCGGAGGGGATCGTGATGTCGAGCATCGCATGAGGCTCGGCAACGCCATCCGGCGTCTGGATCGCCTCGGCGGGCAGCTCGTGCAGGTGGGACCAGGTGATGGACCGGAAGAACTCGGTGTCCGGTGCGCCCTCCCAGCGGAGAAGCGCCGCGCCGAGCTTGCGCATGAGCTCCGGCTTCGCCTCCTCGGAGAGCACATCGGCGCTGATGGTCAGATCGAGCCTGGGCATTGCAGTCCTCCTCGGGTGGGCCGGCCGGGCCTCTTCGGCTGAGTTCAGAAAGCGAACGCAGGATATAGGGTTCGGATTCCGAACGCAGTCCCGCTATCCTGGCCCGGATGAGAGCCGCCGACCTCGCGGATCAGAACTGCTCGATCGCGAAGCCCGCCGCGCTGCTGGGCGATCGATGGACCCTGGTGATCCTCCGGCAGGCGTTCAACGGCACCAAGCGCTTCGATGACTTCCAGTCCACCCTCGGCATCTCGCGCTCCCTGCTCTCGGAGCGGCTCAACCGCCTCGTCGAGGCCGGCGTGCTGCGCCGGGAGCCATACAAGGACCAGGTGCGGACGCGCGACCGCTACCGGCTCACCGAGATGGGCCTCGACCTCTATCCGGTGCTGATGGCGTTGCGCGAGTGGGGCGATCGCTACATGGCCGAGGACGGCCCCCCGCTGCAGGTGCGACACCGCGGCTGCGGCGGCGAGCCGACGGTCGAACTGCGCTGCTCGAAGTGCGGCGATCAGGTCGGCGCCAGGGACGCCGAGGCGGTCCCCGGCCCCGGTCTCGTCGTCGCCTAGCCGCTATCCGGCGTGCACGGCGTCTCCGCCGTGCTCCTCGAGCGTGTTGCCGATCGGCGGAATCGGGTTGTCGCGCATGATGCGCGCCATGTGGAGCAGGTTGTGAGCGCACCACGAGCTCGTCCGCAGGGTGTAGGGGTGCATGTGCCCTCCGGCGTCGAGGTATGACGGCCCGGGCCCGGCGTCGCCCACCCAGTAGGTGTCGGCGTTGGGCGGCACCACGCAGCCGAGGTGGGTCATGTTGAACAGGGTGGTCTCGGCGCACGCATGGGCGCCGTCCTCGTTGCCGGTGACGACCACGCCGGCGATCTTGTTGTAGAGCGGGTACTGGCCGACGTCGTTGCGCTCGTTGTAGGTGCCGTCGAGCCGCTCGATCACCATCTGGCAGACCGAGGAGCGGACGCCGAACCAGATCGACATTCCCATCAGCAGGATGTCGGCGGCCTTGATCTTCTCCAGGAGGAGCGGCCACTCGTCGCCGTCGCCCTCGTCCGAGGTGACGCCGAACTTGATCTCGTAGTCGACCGGCCTGAGCAGCTCGGCCTCGACGCCATGCTCCTCGAGGATCCCGAGGACCCGCTGCATCAGGGCCTCCGTGTGCGATCGCTCGGGGGACTTCTTCAGCGTGCAGTTGATTCCCAGCGCCGTCAGGCCGGCGCCGGCATCGGCGCCCAGTGACTCCGCCATTCCCTCTCCTCCTTTGGGTCGAACGGGCTTACGTCCCCCTCCACGGCGGGACGTTACGCGGCATTGCGGGCCGGCGGCGGGCGATCGGTAGCCTCCGCCGCGGCGATGGCCAGCTACGACCGGATCAAGGACCTTCCGCTGAAGATCGACTCGTACGACCTCCAGGGGCTGGAGTTCCACCCGCCCGGGACGGACTTCGACAGGCTCACGACGATCATCCACCTGAAGGGGGACGGCCACGAGGGGATGGGCGAGGACGTCGTCTACGACGCACTCGACCACGTCGCCCTCCGGGACGCCGGCCCGGTCCTCGACCTGGCCGGGGAGCACACGATCGCGTCGTTCTCCAAGCTGCTCGACGGGCTCGACCTGTTCCCGAACCCGCCGGAGCGCGACGTCTCCGTCAACTACCGCCGCTGGGCGTTCGAGAGCGCGGCGCTCGACCTCGCGCTGCGGCAGGCGGACAGGTCGCTGCACGAGGTGCTCGGACGCGAGCCGCGGCCGGTGACCTTCGTCGTCTCCATGAGGCTGACTCCACCCGGCTCCGACGAGGTCTCGACCATCGAGCCGGTCCGCAGGCGCCTCGAGATCTACCCCACGCTCCGCTTCAAGCTCGACCCGACCAACGACTGGGCCGACGAGCTGATCTCTCAGCTCGTCGAGACCGGCGCGGTCGACTCGCTCGACCTGAAGGGCCAGTACAAGGGAACGCCGGTGGACGTCGACACCGACCCTGAGCTCTACCGGAAGCTGATCGACGCCTTCCCCGAGGCCTGGCTTGAGGACCCGGACGTGAACGACGAGACGAAGCCGCTCCTCGATCCGGTGGCCGACCGCGTGACGTGGGACGCGCCGATCCACTCGGTCGCGGACATCCAGTCGCAGCCCTGGCCTCCGATGATGGTCAACATCAAGCCGTCCCGGTTCGGCCCCCTGCACGAGCTGTTCGCTGCGTACGACTACGCCGACGAGCATGGGATCGGCGCCTATGGCGGCGGCCAGTGGGAGCTCGGCCCCGGCCGAGGCCACATCCAGTACCTGGCCTCGATCTTCCACCCCGACACTCCGAACGACGTGGCGCCCTCCGGCTACAACACGGCCGGTACCGAGCCCGGGCTGCCCACCAGCCCGCTCGAGCCGGAGCCCACGCCGACGGGCTTCCGGTGGGGTGAATAGGGTTCAGCCCATGGCCGAGAGCTTCGCCGACGCGCTCAACGAGCAGATTGCGAATGAGTTCGCCGCCTCGCAGCAGTACATCGGCTCGGCGGTCTACTACGACTCCGAGACGCTGCCCCGCCTGGCCGCGTTCTTCTATCGCCAGGCGGTCGAGGAACGGAACCACGCGATGATCATGGTGCAGTACCTGCTGGACACCGACGAGGAGGTGCGGATCCCCGACATCAAGTCGCAGCAGACGCACTACGACGACGTCTCGGGGCCGGTGCGGATGGCGCTCGAGCAGGAGAAGCGGGTCAGCGAGGAGATCAACGCCCTCTTCAAGCTCGCCCGCGACACCGGGGACTTCCAGGCGGAGCAGTTCCTGAGCTGGTTCGTCAAGGAGCAGGTCGAGGAGGTCTCCTCGATGAACGACCTCCTGAACGTCTGCGAGCAGGCGAAGGACAGCCCGCTGCTGATCGAGGACTTCCTCTCGCGCGAGCAGCTCGGCGACGAGGGCGACGACCCGGCCATGCCGCCCGCCGCAGGCGGCGCGCTCTAGAACCGGCCGCGTCTACACGTGCCTGGCGGTCGCGTGCCGCCTCGCGCGCATGGTCGGGTCGGGTTGCCTCTCCTGGGCGAAGAGGGCCACCAGGATCAGCGGTGCGAACCAGACGGCGTACGGATAGAACCAGTGGTTGGCGGTCACCTGGACCGCGATCAGCAGGGCCGCCGCCAGCGCGGCGAGCTGCGCGGTCGTGCGGCTCCTGGGGACGAAGAAGAAGGCTGCGGCGAGCGCGGTCGCGACGATCTTGGCCACGGTCTGCAGCGGATGCAGCGAGGGCGCCTGCCCCCAGACGCTGAAGGGAGAGCCGCGCGAAGCCTGGTAGCCCAAAGAGCGGTCATAGAGCTCGCGGAAGCCGCCATCCGGCAGCAGCGGAATCGTCACGACCGCCGCGGTCACCAGGAAGGCCACCGCGAAGAGCGCGAGCTGCCGAGGCCGGCGGTCGCCGTGGCCGGCGGCGAACAACGGCGCGAGGATCAGCGGCCCGAACTTGGTCAGGCCCGCCAGGGCAGACATCGCTCCACGGGCGGGCGCCGACGCGGCCACCAGCAGGCAGCAGACGACCAGGAAGGCAACGAGCGCATCGTTGAAGCTCGAGCCGAGCGTGTACATCGTGAACGGGTAGGCCAGCCAGGCGTATGCCAGCGCAATCCCGAGAGTGCTCCCCTCGCCTCCCGGCCGCAGCCGCCTGCCGAGGACGAACAGGCCGAGCGCCGTGAACAGCTCGAACCCGAGCGCGGCGGCGCGCGCCGCCGGCACGTCGTCCCAATCTCCCGACCAGGGCAGGACCGCCTCGAACGGCGCATAGGCCAGGTAGTTCACCGGGCCGTACACGTCGCCGCGAATCGGCATCCCCGACGACGCTCCGGGGCCGTACACCTCCTCCCCGTGGGTGAGGCGGTCCGCGCCGATCACGCCGGCGAGACCGACGTCGATCACCTTGCCGTTCGTCGCGACGTAGGCGGTGTGGAAGGCGACCAGGGCCACGATCCCCGCCACCAGAGCGCCCCGCGGGATGATCGGGAGGATCCGATCCCGGCGCTCGAGCGACCGAAAGCCCATGATCAGGGCCCGCGCGAAGAGGTAGGCGAGCACCGGATAGACGAGGCCGACCGAAAGCTCGATCCTCGCCTCGTTGAAGAAGAAGAGGGAGGCGCTGAAGCCGAGCAGCGCGAGCAGGTCGAGGTGGATGAGCCGCAGCGGCCTGCGCGGATCGACGAACGGGGCGAGGAAGAGGACGCAGAGCGGGAGCCAGATCCACCAGCGGTTGACCTTGCCGGCGACGGCGCCCTGGTAGCCCCGGGCGAGCTTCGTCTCCACCTGCTCGCCGGTCCACTTCTCGACGACGCAGCCCTCGGGATCTGCGATCACCACCTGACCGACGTCCTTGCCGCCCGGATCGAAGTAGTCGACCTGCCACTGCCGGATCCCGTCGGGGCCGGTGCGCGTGCGCGTCTCGAAGCGCCGGACCGATCCGCCAGGCGTCAGCGCCTCCGTCGCCTGGGCGGTGGCCTGTCCCGCCGTGAGCGCGAAGCCCCCGGGTCTCGCGGCGGGCGGCAGCGGAGCCGACAGGGTCAGCGTCTGCCCTCCGAAGGGCGGCTCGTCGGCCGGGTCGAAGGCCGAGCTGCCACACGCCTGCGCGGCCGCCGGAGCGGTCAGCGTCCCGCAGAGCAGGGCGAGCGCGGCCAGCGGCAGCATCCGGCGCGAGAGCATTCGCAATGGCTACCTGATCGGGACGCGGAAGGGCGGCCGCAGAGGCGCTCAGCCAGTCGACTGCGCCGCGATCGCCGGCGCGCAACTTGCGAATTCGCTTCGGCCCGGCATGTTGCGGCGCAGCATCGTGAAGGCGATTCCGCCCACGATCAGCGGCAGCCAGAAGAGGATCACGTGGTAGGCGAACACGGCCGCGGTGGTACCGGCCACGGGCGTCCCGTACGCGACCAGGACCCCGATCAGCCCGAGGTCGATCCCACCGATGCCCCCCGGAACAGGGAGCAGTCCGCCGAGCTGGCCGATCAGATAGCCCATCAGGATCACCGTGATCGGCGGCGACATGCCGAAGGAGTGGAAGGTCGCCCAGAGGACGGCGTTGTCGAAGAACCAGTAGCCGAATGAGCCGGCGAGGACGCGGCGATCCGCGGCACGAACGATGCCCCGCGCCTCCGTGACGCCGCGAACCACCGCACGCCGGGTCGCGCTCAGCCAGCGCCTGGCCCGCGAGGCATCCGGGCCGGGAAAGGGGCGAGGGCCCGAGCCCAGCCGCGGCAGGGACGCCACGGCCCCGATCGCGAGCGTGGCCATCACCGCCGGGAACGCCGTCAGCCAGAGGGAGAGATCCGGACCGACCAGCCCGACCGCCAGCGCCGTCCCGATCAGGGCGACAGCGACGAAGTTGACCCCGCTCTTGATCAGGAAGAAGGCGACCGAGCGACGGGCGATGCGCCCGCCGTCCATGCCGCCTCGATACAGCACCCACGCTCCCAGAGCGAGGCCGCCGGCGCCGCTCGCTGGGACGAGCGACCCCATCGCCAGCTCCGACCCGCCGATCTCCCATGCCCGCCGCCACCCCAGGCCCGCGCAGAACACCGGCCCGAACATGACCACGTAGGAGGCGAAGGAGAGGCCCTCGAGCACCGCGGCGAGGGCCAGCCACCCGGGTGCGGCATCGGCCAGGCGGTCCCGCACCTCCCCGAGGCCCGGCGCGAACAGCACGATCGCTGTGAGGACTGTTCCCGCGATCAGCGCCTGCAGAGTGCGGCGTCGCAGACTCTTCGTCTGGAACTCCCGTGGGAGCTCCTCCATCCCGCCTACGGATGTGGCCACTTCGTAGTCCGCGGACACGCACTAAGCATCGCGTAGCCGGGCGGTCGGCACTCGCCGGGAGGGACCTAACGCCCCCTTAAGCGGCGTCTGGGACCATCCCAGCATCGAAGCAGTAAGGGACATGCGCGCCAGGGAGGGTGTGGACGACCGCATCGCTGACCTGCTCATCGATGCAGCGGCGTTTTTCGAAGCCCACCTCTGGGACTCGTCGAGCGGCAGGACCGCCCGCGACGTGTTGGCGAAGGAGGGCCTCGAGGAGGAAACGGTCTGGGCATTCGGCGTGGGTTTCGCGCCGGTCGGCCCGGACGTTCTGATGGACCACCTCCGCGGCCTCGGCTACTCGACGGACGAGATCGTGGACGCCGGCCTGGCGCACCGCTCGGTCAGGGGGCGCGCGCATGCCCAGTTCCGCTCCCGGATCATGTTTCCAGTCCGGGACCTGGAGGGACGCGTCGTCGGCTTCGCCGGACTCGGGACGCACGTCGGCCCCTCCTGGGCGCTTTGGATCACCTCGCCCGACGTCGGCATCTACCGGCGCTTG
>DATIDP010000091.1:0-3514 GCA_035456265.1 Solirubrobacterales bacterium
CGACTCCGCAGGCACAGCAGCGACTGAGGGCGACGTTGGCCGAGGTCGCCTGGCGCTTCTGGACCGTCTGGCGGGTCAGCGACGGGCTGACCACCTACCACCACGGCTACAGCCGCCGCGAGGATGCCATCGCCGATCTCGGGTAGGTGAAGGCCGTGAGATCGATTCCGGCCCTGATCGCCTGCTCGCTCGTACTGGCGCTCGCGGGCTGCGGCTCGGGCTCCGAGATCACGAGCACCAGGGCCACCCCGACGCCGCCGACCACCACCGTCGCCGCGCCGAGCGGCCCCATGGTCAGGATCTGCGACCGATCGCTGGCTCGGCAGGTCGAAAGGGCTCTCCGAGCAAACGGCATCATCGGGAGACTCCCGTCACCGACGCCCACCGGCAGCCCGCGGAACTCCCGGTGCGACTTCGCGAAGGTCGTCGAGCTCTCGATGGACGGCGCACCCGATGCGGTCCAGCGCTACCAGAACCGCATCGTCGAGACGGCCCAGTTCTCGGAGAGCATCCCCAGTCACGTCCCCCGGCCGCTGAAGGGCATCGGTGACCGCCGACTCGGCGCGGCCGGGGCCAACTGGATCGCGTTCTTGCACCAACTGCTCTCGGCGCGCGGCAAGCGGGTCCTGATCGTCACGGTGAACGGCACCGGGGGGAGCGACGCGGAGCGCCTGGCAGCCGCGGAGGCGATCACGTTCGCCGTCTACGACCGGCTCTGATCCGGCTCGTAGCGCCCTAGCGCTTGTTGGCCTTGCAGGCCAAATCCGTCTGCGGCTTGCCGATACCGGCGAAGACGCTCACAGCTCCTCGACCTGCGCCGCGATGTCGGACGCCGCGCCCTTGGCGTCCGAGAACAGCATCGAGGTGTTGTCCTCGTAGAAGAGGTCGTTGTCGATCCCGGCGAAGCCCGGACTGAGGCTGCGCTTGATCACGATGACCTCTTTCGCATGATCCACCTCGATGATCGGCATGCCGGCGATCGGTGAGTTCGGATCGTCCTTCGCGGCGGGGTTCGTGACGTCGTTCGCGCCGATCACCACGGCGACGTCGGTCTGCGGCATTTCGGCGTTCGCCTCGTCCATCTCCTCGAGCTGCTCGTAGGGCACGTCCGCCTCCGCCAGCAGCACGTTCATATGCCCCGGCATCCGGCCCGCGACCGGGTGGATCGCGTAGCTCACACGGACGCCGCGCTTCTCGAGCTCGTTGGCGAGCTCCTTCACTGCGTGCTGAGCCTGCGCGACCGCCATCCCGTACCCCGGCACGAAGACGACCGAGTCCGCGTAGCCGAGCTTGATCGCCGCATCCTCGGGGCCGATCGAGTGGACCGGGCGCTCCTCCCTCTCCCCAGCCGCCGCGCTGACCGCTCCGAAGCCCGAGAAGAGCAGGTTGCCGATGGAGCGGTTCATCGCCCGGCTCATCTCCAGCGTGAGGATGGTTCCCGAGGAGCCGACGAGCGTGCCGGCGACGATCAGCACGACGTTGTCGAGCGCGAACCCGGCGGCGGCCGCGGCGAGCCCGGTGAAGGCGTTGAGCAGCGAGATCACGACCGGCATGTCGGCGCCGCCTATCGGCAGCACGAAGAGGTTGCCGAGCACCGCAGCCGCGATCAGGACGGCGATGTAGAGGCCCTGCGACGGCGAATCGTGGTCGACCCCGAGGACGATGCACCCGGCGAGGATCGCGGCGAGGAGCAGCCCGTTGAAGATGTGCTGACCGGGGAACTGGACGGGCCGGCTGGGGATGATCGCCTGGAGCTTGCCGAAGGCGATGTTCGATCCCCAGAAGGAGACCGAGCCGATCACCGTGGAGAACAGGATCGGGACGAAGACGTCGAGCGGGATGCTCGAGCCTCCGGCCGACACGTGCCGGAACTCCGACCAGGAGATCAGCGCCGCCGCGCCGCCTCCGACGCCGTTGTAGAGGGCGACCATCTGGGGCATGTCGGTCATCTGCACCCGGAGGGAGGCGATCACGCCAACCGCCGTCCCGATCAGGATGCCGATCAGGATCAGCCCGCCGTTGCCGATCACGTCCAGCGAGAGCGTGATCGCGATCGCCACCAGCATCCCGGCGGCGGCGATCAGGTTGCCGCGCCTCGCGGTTCGGGGATGGGTGCCCTGCCGGATCCCGAGGATGAACAGCGAGAAGGCGACGATGTAGCAGGCGGTGACGAAGTCGCTCGACTCCGACAGCGCCAGCGGCGGTGCAGAGATCACTGACCGGCCTCCGATTCAGGCGAGGGTGCGCCGTTAGGCGCAACCCGATTGGAGCTGGTCTCCGGCTCCGCCTCCTGCTTGGGCTTGCGGTCTCGGCCCCGGAACATGCCCAGCATCCGGTCGGTGACCATGAACCCGCCGACGATGTTGATCGTGCCGAAGGCGATCGCGATCACGCCGATCACCTTCTCCAGGGTGTCGTCGGCCGCGCCGATGACGATCAGCCCGCCGAGCATGACGATGCCGTGGATCGCGTTGGTCTGGGACATCAGCGGCGTGTGCAGGGTCGTCGGCACCTTCGAGATCACCTCGAAGCCGACGAAGGCGGCGAGGACGAAGATCGTGATCTCGATGATCAGGTCCATTACTGGGAACCTCCTCCGGAGCCGGAGGCCTCGCCTGCCGCCTCCTTCGCTCTCTCGTTGACGATCTCGCCGTCCTTGGTGAGCAGCGCGCCGGCGATGACCTCGTCGCCGGTGTCGATCCTGAGGTTCCCCTCGTCGTCGACCAACAGCTCGACCAGGTTCTGCAGGTTCTTGGCGTAGAGGGCCGAGGCGTTGCCCGCCATCTGGCTCGGCAGGTTCGCCGGGCCGATGATCTTGACCCCGTTCTGCTCAACCGTCTCACCCGGCTTGGAGCCCTCGACGTTGCCGCCGGTCTCCGCGGCGAGGTCGACGATCACCGAGCCGGGCTGCATTCCCTCGATCGCGTCGGCGGTGATCAGCCTCGGCGCCGGCCGGCCGGGGATCTGCGCGGTGGTGATGATCACGTCCTGGCGCTTCGCGGCCTCGCCGAGCTCCTGCCGGAGCCGCTCGTTCTCCTCGTCGGTGAGCGGGCGCGCGTAGCCGCCCTCGCCCTCGGCGTCCTTGACGGCCTCCACCTCGAGGAACCGTCCGCCCAGCGACTGGACCTGCTCCTTGACGACGGACCGCACGTCAAAGCCGGTGACGACGCCGCCCAGGCGCTTGGCCGTCGCGATGGCCTGCAGCCCCGCCACCCCCGCACCGAGGACGAGGACCTTGGCGGGCGGGACCGTGCCGGCCGCCGTGGTCATCATCGGGAAGAGCTTGCCCGACTCGCGCGCGGCGATCAGCACCGACATGTAGCCGCCGAGGTTGGCCTGGGAGGAGAGCGCGTCCATCGACTGCGCCCGGGTGATCCGCGGGATCGCCTCGACAGCGAGGCTTGTGACGCCCGCCTTGGCGAGCGACTTGGCGAGCTCGGGGTTGGTGAGCGGCTCGAGGAATCCGATCAGGACCTGCCCCTGCTTCAGCCGCCCGACCTCCTCGGAGGTCGGA
>DATIDP010000092.1:2500-12246 GCA_035456265.1 Solirubrobacterales bacterium
ACCTGGCCTCGGCCTCCCGCGCCGCCTCGTCCCCGTGGAAGCGCACCACGATTCGCCGCGCCAGCGCCCGCTTCGCCTCGGCCGGATGCCCGGCGGGCGCCTCCTCACCCAGAAGCAGCTCGTAGTAGGTGCCCATCGCCTCATCGGGCACGCTCATCAGCTTGCCGAACATCTCCTCGGGCGGCTCGGTCACCCCGACGTAGTTACCCAGCGACTTGCTCATCTTCTGCTTGCCGTCGGTGCCGGGCAGGAGAGGCATGGTCACGATCGACTGCTCCGGGACGTCGTAGGCCCGCTGGACGTCCCTGGCGAACAGCAGGTTGAACTTCTGGTCGGTCCCCCCCAGCTCGACGTCCGAGCGGATCGCGACCGAGTCGTATCCCTGCAGGACCGGATAGATCAGCTCGAGCGAGGAGATCGGCTGGTCGGCCTTCATCCGTTTGGTGAAGTCCTCCCGCTCGAGCAGCCGCGCCACGGTGGTCTTCCCGAGCAGCCTGAAGAGCTCCTGCGCCGGCATATCGAGCCATTCGCTGTTGCGGCGCACCTCGGTCCGGCCCCGGTCGAGCACCTTGAAGGCCTGGTCCTGGTACGTCTGCGCATGATCCTCGATCTGCTCGGGGGTGAGCACCGGCCGCGTCGCGTCGCGCCCGCTCGGATCGCCCACCAGGGCCGTGAGGTCCCCGATGATCAGGACGACCGTGTGCCCGGCCTCCTGGAACTGTGCCAACTTCGTGAGGACCACCACATGGCCGAGGTGGATGTCGGCCGTGCTCGGGTCGATGCCGAGCTTGACCCGCAGCGGATCTCCCTCGGCGAGCTGCTTCTCGAGCTGGCCATCGGGCAGGATCTCCTCGGCCCCGCGCATGAGCGTTTCGAGCTCAGACATGGCCGCGGAAGCCTAGCCGGGGCCCCCATCTGAACCGGAATTCCGCCACGGGGCCGATGCTAGACTCCCCGCTTCCGCCTGGGCCGGGCACGGCTGCTTCCCGTGGGTGCAACAACCCACGTCAGCCGGTGTCCTTAGAGTCAATGCCCTGGCGCAATCTGGATCCGGGCGCGGGCGACATGAGCGTCGCCCATCCCACATGACAGACGACTTCGATTTCGACTTCGACGTAGACCGGGGCCGATCCGCTTCGCGGACTGAGTCACGTGAGCCCCGAGAGAGCGGCGACGCCCCCGAGCGACCCCGCCGCTTCCGCGGTCGCAGTGGCTCGCAGGGCAACGGGAACGGGAGCGGCGCGCGCGCGAACGGCTCGACCGGGAACGGATCGGGCGACTCCGGCGGCTACGCCGCGCGGGCCAAGCAGCTGCTCGGGCGACGCGGCGAGCTCCTCTATGAGGACGAGGATGAGGACGCCACGGACGCGCCTGCGGCGCCGCCACCGCGCCGGGAGCGGCCGGGGCCCGAGACCCCTCGGCGCCCGGGCGAGGCGGCCGACGACGACTGGCTGAGCTTCGGCGGCGACGTCTTCGAGCCGGGCAGCCTCTCCCCCCTTCGCGAGCGCGACGACGGCCCCGCCGGTCCGCCCACGCCGGGCGAGGCGCGCAACTTCGCCAAGGAGGCCAGGCGCCGCGCCTCGAGACGTCCGAGCCCGATTCTCGATTTCGACGAGGAGCGCGCCCGCCTCGAGCGCGCCGGCGAGCAGGAGGGCGAGGATCTCGACTTCGAGTCGGTGCTCGAATCCCAGCCCCAGAAGGGCCGCGTCGCGCGACGCGGCTCCGCGCTACGTAACGCCTTCGAAGGCGGCCTGCAGAGCCTTCGCCGCGTCGGCAGCGAGAGGATCGCAGACGGCCGCGACCGGGTCAGCGCCCTGCGTGAGCGGGTTCCCGGCCGAATCCCGCAGCCGCGTCCCGCCGGCGCCGGCAAGCCTCCCCCGCCCCGTCTGCCGCGGCGGATCAGCGCCCGCCGCCCGCGCAAGCCGAAGCCGGGCCGGATCAAGAAGCTCCGGCTGCTGATCCTGGTCGTCGGGCTGGGCGCCCTCGGGCTCGTCGCGTTCTTCTTCGGGATGATGATGTCGATCACCCAGGACCTGCCTCAGCTGGAGGCCAAGAAGGAGTTCGCCGAGGCGAAGAACTCCCAGGTCGTGGACGACCAGGGCAACAAGATCGGGACCCTGCTCAGCAACGACAACCGGATCCTGATCGACTCGGGCGACATCTCCCCCTACATGAAGGAGGCGGCAGTCGCGATCGAGGACCGCCGCTTCTACGAGCACAACGGCGTCGACCTCCAGGGTCTGTTCCGAGCCGGTATCGAGAACCTGGTCCCCGGTGGTTCCACCCAGGGTGGCTCGACGATCACCGAGCAGTTCGTGAAGAACGCCCTCGAGGCGCAGAACAGCCGGACCGTCTTCCAGAAGTTCCGCGAGGCCGCGCTCGCCTATGAGATCGAGCGCCACTGGGACAAGGACAAGATCCTCACCGAGTACCTGAACACCATCTACTTCGGCGAGGGCGCCTACGGCATCGAGGCCGCCGCCCGGACGTACTTCGGCTGGAACCATCAGGGTTGCGGTCAGCCCGGTCACGAGATGTGCGCCAAGGACCTGACCCCGCCGGAGGCCGCGATGCTCGCGGGGATCATCACCTCCCCCTCGGCCTTCTCGCCGCGGAACAACCCGCGGGCTGCCCTGGACCGCCGCAATCTGGTCCTCCAGAAGATGCTCGACGAGGGCGACATCGATCAGATGGAGTACGACCAGGGCGTCAAGACCCAGCTGCCGGCGGCCTCCGAGCTGGCCAAGCCGTCGGTCGAGTCGGAGGCGCCCTACTTCACCTCCTGGCTCCGCCAGCAGGTCGTCGACCTCTACGGCCCCGGCCGGGCGTTCGGCGGCGGGCTGACGGTGCACAGCACGCTCGACATGGAGATGCAGAACGCGGCCCAGGACATCGCGCAGAGCACGCTGTCGGGCGTCGCCCCGACCGCCTCGGTGGTCGTGCTCGACAACGAGACCGGCGGCGTCAAGGCGATGGTCGGCGGCAATGACTACCAGAACCACCCGTTCAACCTGGCGACGAACGGCCACCGCCAGCCGGGCTCTTCCTTCAAGCCGTTCACCCTTGCCACGGCGCTCAGCCAGGGCATCTCGCCCGGCACCAGCTACGCCTCGAACGAGAAGATCTTCAAGGTCCCGAAGTCGAAGAACGAGTACTTCGACGTCCACAACTACGGCGACGAGTACTACGGCAGCTCGAGCCTCGAGACCGCGACGATCCACTCCGACAACTCGGTCTACTCCGAGCTGGCCCTCGGCCGGACCCTGCGCTGCACCTCCGGCTGCGGCGGCAGTCCGGCGGTCCGGGGAGGAACGAAGCGAATCGCGCATACCGCGCACCAGATGGGCATCGACACCAAGTTCTCGACCAACCCGTCGATGGTCCTCGGCGCGATCGATCCCGGCGTCAGCCCGCTCGAGATGGCGCACGCCTACCAGACCATCGCCGCCGGCGGGGAGCGCGTCGGCGGCAACCTCGACGCCAGCCCCGGCCCGAACGACACCCCGTACCAGCTCGCCCCGACCGCGATCGACAAGGTCAGCGACCCGGGCGGCGACACGATCGCCGAGGACAAGCCGAGGAGGATCCGCGTCCTCTCCTCCGGCGTCGCCTCGACGATGAGGAACATCCTCCACGAGAACGTGCTGGCCGGAACCGGCGTCCTGGCCCAGTCGGCCGGCCACAACGCCTGGGGCAAGACCGGGACGACCGAGAACAACGGCGACGCCTGGTTCTGCGGCGGTACCGATCACTTCACGGCCTGTGTCTGGGTCGGCCACGCCGACACGAACACGCCGATGACGACCGACTACAACGGCGGCCCGGTGGATGGCGGCACCTTCCCGGCCTACATCTGGGGCCGGGTCATGGCCGCGGCCGAGTCGATCTACAGCCAGCACAAGGCCGCGGAGAACAACAAGGGCGACTCCGGCTCGACGACAACCAGTTCCGACTCTGCAACGACCTACTACTCTGCGCCGTCCAGCTCTTCATCCAGCTCCTCCTCGGGCGGCGGCGGCGGGAACACCGGCGGTGGCGGAGGCGGTGGCGGCCCGACTGCTGCGCCACCCCCGTCCGCACCGAGCGGTGGTGGCGGTGGCGGCACCGGTGGAACCTCCGGCGGCACCGGCGGCACCGGTCTCTAGGCGAACGTTCCTTCGTCGTCCGCTTAGGTCTCGAGCGATTGCCCCCATATCCGGGGGTCAAGTGCTCGACACGCGCTCGGAGGAAGCCGGTCCAGCGTTGAATCGCGCTCGGCACCCCGCACTCCAGGCTCCGGCCAATCGCGGATAGGTCGGACTTCGTAGTTCTTGTGAACGACCCTTCCGAAACGAAAGGAGAAAGCCGATGACTGTCAGCCGAAGAGCCTGGATCGCAATCGGAGTTCTCGCGGTGGTCGCGGCGATCGCCGTCGTGGCTCTCGTCGCCTCCGGCGGTGGTAGCGCCGGCGGCGCGTACTAAGTCACCCTGATCGCGGTGGTGCTGGTAATCGTGGCGCTGGTCGACCGCGCGCGGCCCGGCCAGGTTTCCCCACCCGCACCGCCGGCAGCTCAGCGGAGATCCTCCCGGTTGACGCGGCAAGGAGCAGACTTAGGCCGGACCGCTGCGTTCCATGCAAAGCGGCGCCTCGGGGTCACGCTTCCAACGCCGGAGGGGGTCACGCCTCCAACGCCGTCGGAGGATTGCCACCTTAGGCGGCTCTCGTGATCGAGGCCGGCCAGGGCCGCGACACGTACCGGCTGCCGCTGACGCAGTAGCGCCAGGGCAGCTCGGCCGCCTTGGTGATGCCGATGCGCGGGCCGGTGACCACCTCGGCGGCGGCCCAGGCTCCGTCCGCCGGATCGAGCTCGAACGGGGGGGCGAGGAGATCGGCCCCGTTCAGCGAGAGGTCGACGCCGAGCGCCTCGGTGAGCTTGCCGGGGCCCGAGCAGAGCCCTTCGATGTCATCTCGCCCGCGCCGCTCCTTCATCAGCCCGATGCCGTCAGTTGGCTCGAGCGCCCGGATCAGCACGGCGGAGGCGGTGCCCGCGGGCTCGGTCACGAAGTTGAGCAGGCTGTGGATTCCGTAGGAGAGGTAGACGTAGGCGTGCCCGGGAGGGCCGAAGAGCACCTCGTTCCGAGCGGTCCTGCCGATGTAGGCGTGGCACGCGGGGTCGCTGGCCTCATAGGCCTCCGTCTCGACGATGATGCCCGCCGCCTCGCCGATGGCCAGCCGGCAGCCGATCAGGTTGCGTGCAACCTCGTGGACGGAGCGGTCGAAGTCCTTCCGGTTCACGCGCGCAGTGCCGCGAGCGCCTCGCGCGCCCGCCCGAGTTGCTCCTCCACGCGGGCGGACGACGTCCCGCCCGCCGAGACCTTCGACTCGATCGTGCGCCCGGCCCCCAGCGCCCGGCGGACCGCATCGCGGGCTCCCTCCGGGACGCCGTTGAGCTCGGACTCGGCGAGCTCGGAGAGCGATCTGCCGGAATCCACGGCCGTCCTGACCAGCCCACCTACCAGCCCATGCGCCTCCCGGAACGGAACACCCTCCTGGACGAGGGCGTCGGCGAGGTCGGTGGCGGCCAGCATCTCGTCCTCGGCCGCCGCGGCGAGCCGCTCGCGGTTGAAGCCGATACCTCCGAGCATCCCGGTCGCTGCGGCGAGGCAGAGCTCCAGGTTGTCGATCGCGTCGAAGAGCGGCTCCTTGTCCTCCTGCATGTCCTTGGCGTAGGCGAGCGGCAGGGCGTGCATCGTGCCGAGAAGGCTCTGGAGCGCGGCTGCGACTCGCGGTGCCTTGCCGCGAAGGAGCTCGGCGGCGTCCGGGTTCTTCTTCTGGGGCATGATGCTCGACCCCGAGGCGAACGAGTCGGGCAGCTCGACGAAGCCGAACTCCTGGCTCGACCAGAGCACGATCTCGCCTCCGAGCCGCGAGAGATGCATCGCGCAGATCGCCGCGGCGGAGAGGTAGTCGAGCGCGAAGTCGCGGTTCGAGACCGCGTCGAGCGAGTTCGGATAGGGGCGCTCGAAGCCCAGGTCTGCCGCGAGCGCATCGCGGTCGACGTCCCAGTTGAGGCCGGCGAGCGCCCCGGAGCCCGCGGGCATGTCCGTGGTCGACTCGGCGGCGCGGAAGAACCGGCGCGCGTCGCGCTGGAACATCCAGAAGTAGGCGAGCAGGTGGTGGCCGAGGTAGACCGGCTGCGCTCGCTGGAGATGGGTGTACGCGGGAGCCGGCCAGTCCCGATGGGCCTCGGCCTGGGCCACCAGCGTCTCCATCAGGGACTCGAGCAGAGCGATCGCGCGGGCGGAATGCGCCCGGACGAGGAGCGCCAGGTCCGTCGCGACCTGATCGTTGCGCGAGCGAGCCGTGTGGAGCTTGCCCCCGAGCGGGCCGATCAGCTCGGTCAGCCGGCGCTCGATCGCCATGTGGATGTCCTCGTCGTCCTCCCGGAACTGAAAGGTCCCCTGGTCGAGCTCGCCACCGACGCGGTCCAAGCCCTCGGTGATCTGCTCTAGCTCGGGATCGTCGAGCACGCCCAGCTTCGCGAGTGCCCGGGCATGCGCCTTCGACTGCTCGATGTCGAAGGAGGCCAGGCGCCAGTCGAACGAGATCGAGGAGTTGATCCGCCGGAAGAGCGGATCCTGTTCTTCGCCGAAGCGATTCATCGGCCCTGAGTCTAGGGTCGCCTGCCGAGCGCCTCGCCCAAGGCCGTGCAGACCCGATCGACCTGGCCCTCGGTCATCGAGGTGAAGAACGGGAGGGCGAGGGAACGCTGGGAGACCCGCTCCGCGACCGGGAACTCGCCTCCCGAGAAGCCGAAACGCTCCCGGTACGGGGGCAGCAGGTGGATGCACGGCAGGTAGGCCTTGGAGGCGACGCCGTAACTGCCGAGGGCGGAGATCACCGCGTCGCGATCGGTCCCCACGGGCAGCTGCACCACGAAGACGAACCAGCCCCGGCGCTCGTCGCCGTCGTTCTCGCAGGGCAGCACGATGTCGTGAGCGTCCTCCTGGCCGGCGGGCTCGGCGCCGAGCTGTGTGAGCCGCTCGCGATAGAGCGCCGCGACGTTCTCACGGGCGTTGAGCAACTCGTCCAGCCGCTCGACCTGGGCGATGCCGATCGCGGCCTGCAGGTCGGAGAGGCGGTAATTGAAGCCCACCCGGTCGTGCTCGACACCGCCGTCGTTCTCCGCCGGGCGCCCCTGGTTCCGCTCGCTCACGACCCGGTCGGCCACGTCCTTGTCGGGAGTGACCAGCACTCCCCCCTCCCCGGTCGTCATCTGCTTGTTCGGATAGAAGGCGAAGACGGCGATGTCGTCCGAGGTGCCGATCTTCCGCCCCTGTCGATCGATCGCCCCGAGAGCCTGCGCGGCGTCCTCCAGCACTCCCAGCGCTCGATCCGAGGCGATCTTCGACAGGGCGGGCAGGTCGGCCGGGTAGCCGAAGATGTGCACGGGCAGCAGGCCGGCTGTGGCGTCGCTCACGGCCGCCGCGGCGGCCTCGGGATCGATGTTCAGGGTGACCGGGTCGATGTCGCAGAAGACCGGCGTGGCGCCCTCGTAGAGGATCGAGTTCGAGGTGGCGACGAAGCTGAACGGGCTCGTGATGACCTCGTCTCCCTCGCCCCAGCCCATGGCCCTGACGCCGAGGTGGAGGGCGGCGGTGCCGCTCGAGAGCGCCACCGCGTAGCCGCCGCCGAGCCACTCGCCGAAGTCGTGCTCGAACTGATCGAGCTTGGGCCCCAGGGAGAGCGAGCCGGAGCGCACCACCTCCAGCAGGAGCTCCTCCTCGCGCGGGCCCAGGTCAGGTCGTGCGAGCGGGATCGGTTCGTTCACTCGGCGTGCTGCTCTCGTCGCGTGGCTGGAAGGCGTACTCGAGCGAGTCGACCAGTGCCTCCCAGGAGGCCTCGATGATGTTCTCCGAGACTCCGATCGAGCCCCACTCCCGCTCCCCGTCCGAGGAGTCGAGCAGCACGCGGGTAACCGCGCCGGTGCCGTGGTGCTCGTCGAGGATCCGGACCTTGTAGTTGGTCAGCTCGATGTCCGCGAGATGCGGATGGCGGTCGATGATCGCGCCTCGCAGGGCCTCGTCGAGGGCGTTCACCGGCCCATTCCCCTCCGCGGTGCGCAGGTAGCGCTCGCCGTGGACCCAGACCTTGATCGTGGCCTCGGTGACGACTTTGCCGTCCTCCCGCTTCTCCACGAGGACGCGGAAGCCCTCCAGGCGGAAGAGCGGCTCGTAGCGGCCGCTCTCCTTGCGGAGCAGCAGCTCGAAGGAGGCGTCTGCCGCCTCGTAGTGGTAGCCGCGATGCTCGCGCTCCTTGAGCGTGCGCACCGCACGGGCAGCCTGCTCGTCGTCCAGCGGGATGCCGGCGCGCTCGGCTCGCCCGAGCACGGTGCCCTTCCCCGAGAGCTCGGACACGACCAGGTCGCGCTGGTTGCCGACCTCGGCCGGGTCCATGTGCTCGAACGTGCGGGCGTCGGCATTGACGCCCGCCACGTGCATGCCGCCCTTGTGCGCGAAGGCGTTGCGGCCCACGAAGGGCTGGTCGGGATCCGGGGTGATGTTGAGAAGCTCGTCGATGAAGTGGGCGATGCCGGTGAGCCGGGAGAGCTGCTCGGGGCTCACGCACTCGTAGCCCATCTTCAGCTGAAGCGCCGGGAGGATCGAGGTCAAGTTGGCGTTGCCCGTGCGCTCGCCGATCCCGTTCATGGTGCCCTGAACCAGGTTCGCGCCATCCTCCACCGCGGCGAGCGAGTTCGCGACGGCGCACTCGAGGTCGTTGTGCGTGTGGATGCCGATGGGCACATCAACGGCGTCCACCATTGCTGCCGTCGCCTCGGCGACCTGCGCGGGCAGGCTGGACCCGTTCGTGTCGCAGAGCGTGACGTTTTCGGCACCGGCGTCGGCGGCGGCCCGCAGGCATTCGAGCGCGTAGCCGGCGTCGTCCCGATACCCATCGAAGAAGTGCTCGGCGTCGTAGATCACTCGCTTGCCCGCGCTGACCAGGTAGGCGATCGAGTCACGGATCATCGCCAGGTTCTCCTCGCGGCTCACCTTGGTGACCTTCTCGAGGTGCAGGCCCCAGGTCTTGCCGACCAGGGTCACCACGGTGGCGAAGCCGGCGGCGAGCATCCGCAGCGCCTCATCCTCGGCTGCGTCGGTGTCGCGCCGCCGGGTCATGCCGAAGGCGCAGACGGATGCCTGCTCAAGCTCGGTGTCGGCGAGCATCTCGAACAGCTCGAGCTCCTTCGGGTTCGATCCGGGGAAGCCGGCCTCGATGAAGTGGATTCCGAGATCGTCCAGCCTGCGAACCACGCGCACCTTCTCCTGCGCCGACAGGGACATGCCCTGGCCCTGCATGCCGTCGCGCAAAGTCGTGTCGTAGAGGAGAACCTGTCGCATCGCTGCCTTTCTTACTTCGAGGGTGAACGTTTGGCCCCTGTGACGGGGCCCTGCGGTGACCGCGCCGCTAAGCGGCTGCGGTGCCGGTAATTCGCCCTGTGAAGCCGTGCAGCATCAGGAGCCCAGGGTACCGGAGGCCGGTTCCCCGACCTCCTCGGCATCGACCTCTGCAGGAGTGGGCTCAGGGGGTGCCTTGCCCGTGGGCTCACCCACCGGGTCGAGCCACTCGCGGTACTCCTCGAGGCGGCCGTGGAGCGCGTCGTCGAACTTGCCCTGGATCACCCGCGTGATCTCGCCGGGCTCGCCCACACCGTGGTCGTCGACCTCGCGGATCGGGACCAGCTCGGCCGCGGTGCCGGTGAAGA
>DATIDP010000093.1:0-21278 GCA_035456265.1 Solirubrobacterales bacterium
CGAGGTCCTCGCGATCTGCAATCCGTATCCGGGGGACGCGTTGCCCATCGACTGCTACGGCGCCCTGGTCACGAACGCCAGGGCTGCGGGCGTCCGTGTGATCGCCGACCTCTCGAGCCCGCGCGTCGAGGCCGCCGCTGCGGCGGAGCCGGAACTCGTCAAGCTCAACGACTGGGAGCTCGCTGCGTTCGTGAAGGGCCCCGTCGACACGCCGCAGAGACTCCGCGACGCGGCGGAGAGGCTGCGGGAGCTCGGCGCGGCGAACGTGCTCGTGACCAGGGCTGGGGACCCCGCCATCGCATTGCTCGGCGACGAGCTCTGGGAGCTCGTGCCGCCGAAGTTCGAAATCGGGTCGCGCGAGGGCTGCGGCGACACGATGATGGGTGCGATCTCGGCCGCGCTTGCGGACGGCGGGGCGCTCCCCGACGCGCTGGTGACGGGCGCCGCCGCCGGTGCCGTCAACTTCCTTCACCACGGCCTCGGCACGGGCTCACGGCGCGAGGTCGAGGAGCTGGTCGGCGAGGTGGATCTGCGCCGGGTCTAGCTCGCTGGGGCGAAGGGCGGCTCGGCCTGCTCGCCCCTGAGGATCGCGGCCGGTGCCCCGCGCGCGATCCAGTCGATGTGAGGGCTCAGCCTGTCGAGCTCCGCCAGGGCGGCGATGCCGTCCGAGATCCGCAGCGGCCTGCCCCCGTGGGAGGAATGGGCGTCGCTCGCGAGGACGTGGATCAGCCCGCGCCGCGCCAGCGCAAGCATCCCCTCTCGGGTGCGCTGCTCCACGAAATAGGCGGCGGTCGCCTGAACGAGGGCGCCGCGCCCGATGAGCTCGGCGATTCGGTCGGAGACGTCTTCCGAGAGGTGGCGCTCGGGATGCGCGATCAAGGTCCGGAAGCCCCTCGCGTGGAGACCCTCGACCGACTGCAGCAGCGAGTCGCCCAACGGCCCCGGTTTCGGCTCGAGCAGGATCCAGCCGGCGCGGCCCAGGGAGACGGCGCGGAGCTCTTCGTCATCGAGCCCGTCGAGCGCCGTCTCCGCCACCTCGCCGCCGGTCACGAGTGTCACTGCGACGCCGGAGCGTCGGAGCTCCCGGTTGACCTCCTCGACCCGCTGGGGCAGTTCGGAGATGTGCACGTCGTGGTCGTGGCGGATGTGCGGTGTGGCGGCAATCGCCTCGATCCCGTCGGCGGCGCCGACTCGCGCCATCGCCAGAGCGTCGTTCAGGTCCAACGCTCCGTCGTCGATGCCGGGAAGGATGTGGCAGTGGAGGTCGATCACCCAAGCCGAGACGGGACTGGCCGTTGATCGGTCATCTACCCGTGCTCATCTTGCCGGATTCGGGGCGCAGGGGAGTAATCTGGATTTACAGCATCACTATTGATGAGCCCTGCCCCGCCTCACACGCGGGTTGGCGATCCGCAGCGAGGTGGTACGAGCCTTGAATGGCAATCAGCTCACGGATGAGCGCCTCGAACAGCTTCTCGAGGTGGGTCGAGCCATCGTCTCCGAGCTAGATCCGGAGACCGTGCTCCGCCGCGTGCTGGACGCGGCCCGGGATCTCACCGGTGCCAAGTACGCCGCGCTGGGGGTTCTGAACGAGGACAAGACCGGGCTGGAGCGCTTCGTGCACTCCGGGATCGACGAGCAGACCCGGCGTCAGATCGGCCCGCTGCCGAGAGGCAGAGGAGTGCTCGGCGAGCTGATCCGAGACCCCCGACCGCTGCGCCTCGCCGACGTCGGATCCCACCCCCGCTCCTACGGATTCCCGCCGGCGCATCCCGAGATGAAGACCTTCCTGGGCACCCCAGTGCTGGTGCGCGGGGAGGCCTGGGGCAATCTGTATCTGACGGAGAAGAAAGACGGCGCCGAATTCGACGACGCCGATGAGCAGCTCATCGTCGTGCTCGCCGCCTGGTCGGCGGTGGCGATCGAGAACGCGCGGCTGTACGAGAGCACTGGCCGCCGGGCGGCGGAGCTGGTGAAGGCGCTGCGCGGACTGGAGGCGGCCTCAGACGTCGCTCGCACCGTGTCGAGCGGGATCTCCCTGGAGGAGCTGCTGGAGCTGATCGCAAAGCGCGGGCGCAGCGTGGTCGCGGCGCGTCGGTCGATGGTGCTTCTCTCGGACGGGTCGGAACTCGAGATCGTCGCGGCGGCCGGCGAGCAGCCGGAGTCAGTGCTCGGGCGACAGATCTCCGATCAGGAGAGCTGGCTCAACGACCTGCAGGCCGCGGTCCCGGAGCTTCGCGGATTGAAGACGCTCGTCACACCGCTGGAGTTGCGCAGGCGACCTAGGGGTCTGCTACTAGCCATAGGGCCGCGGGCCGGCGATTTCGATGCGGATGACGAGCGCGTCTTCAGGTCATTCGCCGCTAGTGCCGCGAGTACGATCGTCACCGTTCAGGCCGTCGAAGACGAGAGGCTCAAGCTGTCGATCGAGGCCTCCGAGCGGGAGCGGCATCGCTGGGCTCGCGAGCTGCACGACGAGACGCTGCAGGAGCTCGGAGCCCTGCGCGTCCTACTGGACAGCGGCGCGGACGTCGAACGCGCGGGCCTCTCCCCAGAGGCCCATCGCCTCGCGATCGAGCACGTCGACCGGGGAATACAGAACCTGCAGGGCTTGATCACCGAGCTCCGGCCCGCGGCTCTTGATGACCTCGGCGTCGGCCCGGCCATCGAGGCGCTGGCCCGCCAATCGAGCCAGAGATTCGACGTCGAGATCGACGTGGACGTGGATCTTGTGCGTTCCAGCGGCGAGGAGCCGGTTCGCCTCCCGCCAGAACTCGAGGCGACGATCTACAGGCTGGTCCAGGAGGCGATGAACAACGCAATCAAGCACGCTGAGCCGAGCCGGATCTCGGTGACGGTGAGCCGTGCCGACTCGGCCGTGGAGGTGAACGTCGCCGACGACGGGTCGGGGTTCGATGTGAACGCGGCCGAGCGGAGCTTCGGGCTGATTGGCATGGAGGAACGGGCGACGCTTTCGGGCGGGACGTTGCGCATCGAATCCGAGCCTGGTCGCGGCACCGAGGTGCGAGCCGAGCTGCCACTGACCAAGTCACGGCAGGCGGGCGACAGGGCCGACACCTCTCTCAGCGACTCGTCACGCGCCTGACGCCTACTGACCCTCGAGCAGCCCGTGATCACGGGCGAACGCCACAGCCTCAGCCCGGCTGGTCGTATCAAGCTTCCGGTGGATCGCAGCGCGATGCGTCTCGACCGTCCGGATGCTGATCACCAATTGCTCGGCGATCTCCGGGTTGGTGTACCCCGCGGCCACCAGGCGGAGCACCTCGACCTCGCGTGGAGTGAGGCCACCGGGCGGCCCCTCGGGCTCCGCAGCCAGACGGGCGCCGAGGATCGGGTTGATATAGGTCTCGCCGCGCGACGCGGCTCGGATCGCGTCGACGAGCTCGGCGCCCGCAGCGTGCTTCACGACGAAGGCGCGCGCTCCTAGCCGAAAGGCCTCCCGGGCGAAGGCGGGATCGTCCTGCATGGTCAGGACGACGACCGCCGTATCCGGCGATCCCTCGCGGATCGCCGGGATCATGGCGAGGCTCGGCTCGCCCGGCATGTTCAGGTCGAGCACGAGCACGCCCGGCTTCAGTCCCGAGGCACGACGACGCGCGGTATCGGCGTCGCCGGCCTCGGCGATCACCTCCATGTCGCCCTCGGCCTCGACGATCCGCCGCAGTCCATCGCGGACGATCTCGTGATCGTCCGCGAGAATGATCGTGATCGCGCCGGACTCGTCGGTGCTCTTCGGCTCAGCGGCCATCGGACTCGTCCCCGACACCGTATTCACCTCGATGTCCCCGGCGTTCGACCCGCAATCAGGCGCTCACGTCCCTCTCGCGCTCCTTGATCTCGTCGGACATGGCCTCGAGCGCGTCCCGGGTGCGCTGGGCGCGAACGGCCCGGACTCCGAGCTCGCGCCTGGCGTCCTCGGTCGCGTCCTCGAGGGCCTGCTGCCAGTCCTTGGCCCTCTCCTCGGCGCGTGATCGCAGGCTCTCGGCACGATCCTCGGTGTCGGAGCGCAGATCGTCGAGCGCCTCTCGTGCCCGCGTGATCGCGGAATCGATGCGGGTGCGAAGCTCATCCTGGGCGCTCTGGCGCGCCTGGTTCAGATCCTCCAATGCGTCCTCCAGATGCTGCGCGGCGCTGACCTCGCGCTCGTCGGTGATCTCGGCAGCCATCGTGCTCCTCCGTTCTCTGGGTCGATGAGGTGCGCAGTTTCGAGCGCGTCGCGCCCTCCCGTATCCGTGGGGAGCACGGATCGCGTCCCGGAGCCGGGCACGGATTCAGGCCAGACGTCGCCCTGATTCGATTCAGGTGCACTTCACACGGAGGACACGGCAATGACGACCTTCGCCATACGACGAGTGACGCCCACACCAGAGGCCGAGGAGCTGATCCAGCGCCTCGTGGAGAGGCACGGCCCCGTCGCGTTCTTCCAGTTCGGGGCCTGTAGGCAGGGCGGCGTCACAGCATGCCTGACGCGCGCGGAGCTGCTGCCGAGCGACGAGGACGTGAAGATCGGCGAGGTCGCCGGGGCGCCGTTCTACGTGAACGCGGAGCTGTACACGCGCGCCGGTCGCCCGACGTGCGTGCTCGACGTCGCGCCGGGCGCCGCCGAGGGCCTGCCGCTCGAGGGTCTCGAGGATTCCCACTTCGTGACACGCGCCACCGAAGCGGACGCGGCGGCCCCAGCCGGCGTGAGCTGACCCTGTCAGGAGCGGCCGTAGGCCAGCGCCAGCGTCAGATCCCTGGCCGAGATCATTCCGGCCGGACGATCCTCTTGGTCCGGCTGCACCGCGATCAGGTGTGAGATGCCGTGCTCGGCCATCAGGTTCGCCGCCTGCTCGAGCGGGGCATCCGACTTGATCGTGACCAGGCCCCGGCTCGCGATGTCCCCGGCGGTCAGGGAATCGAGCTCGTCCGGGAACCGGGCCAGATCGAGGCTGGTGACGATTCCCCAGGGGGTCGCCGCGCCGACGTCGGCGACCACGATCGAGTGAATGTCGTAGCCGACCATCATGCGGGCGACGTCGGCGAGCTTCGTCTGCGGCCGGCAGGTGACAACGCCGACCCGCATCACGTTGTGGACCTGCGCGTCCTTGAACGCCGGGCCGAAGTAGGTGCGCTCCATGCCACAAACCCTATTGCTCGGAGCAACCGACGGGTCCGTGTTCGACACGGATTCGAGATCGGCGCCGCCGCCGCATAGTCTTGGCGAACCCAATGCAGCACGCATCGGTGATCACTCGCTCAGGGCTCGACGAGCTGGTTGCGCTCCTCTCCGAGCGCGGCTACACGGTGATCGGCCCGAGAGTCCGCGACGGTGCGATCGTCTACGAGGAGGTTTCCTCGGCGGCTGACCTGCCGGCTGGGGTCACGGACGAGCAGGAGGGCGGCACCTATCGCCTCCACGAGCGCGGCGACGACGCGCTCTTTGGCTTCAACAACGGCCCGAACTCCTGGAAGCACCACCTCTTCCCACCGAACCTGACCCTCTGGAAGGCGAAGCGAGCCGAGGATGGTGCGATCGCCTACGAGGAACAGGAAGAAGAGCGTCCGCGCTACGCCTTCCTCGGCGTTCGGTCCTGCGACCTGGCGGCAATCGCGGTCCAGGACAAGGTCTTCATCGGCGACTCCTACACCGACGCGGACTACGAGGCTCGCCGCCGCGACGCCTTCATCGTGGCGGTCAACTGCTCCAAGGCGGGCAACACCTGCTTCTGCGTCTCGATGGATACCGGGCCGCGCGCGGACTCCGGCTACGACCTCGCCCTGACCGAGCTGCTCGACGGTGAGCACCGCTTCCTGGTCGAGGCGGGGTCCGAGCGGGGCGGGGAGCTCCTCGGGCAGATCGGCGCCGCTGAGGCCGAGGAAGCCGACCGCTCGGCGGCCGAGGCGGTCTCGGAGGAGTGCGCCTCGCAGATGGGGCGCGAGCTCGATACCGACGGCATCAAGGAGCTGCTCTACCGGAACATGGAGCACCCCCGCTGGGACGAGGTCTCCGAGCGCTGCCTGACCTGCGGCAACTGCACCCTGGTCTGCCCGACCTGCTTCTGCCACACCGTCGAGGACGTGACCGATCTCGCCGGAGAGGAGGCGGAGCGCGAGCGGCGCTGGGACTCCTGTTTCACGCTGGATCACTCATACATCCACGGCGGCAGCGTGCGGAACTCACCGCCCTCGCGCTACCGCCAGTGGATGACCCACAAGCTCGCCACCTGGATCGACCAGTTCGGCACCTCGGGCTGCGTCGGCTGCGGGCGCTGCATCACCTGGTGTCCGGTGGCGATCGACATCACCGAGGAGGCGGCGGTGATCCGCGCGACCGATCTCGGCACCGAGGAGGGGAGGGGAATCAGTGCAGACGATTGAGCAGCTGCTCGTCGAGGCGCCCGCCTTCGAGGGGATGGCGCCCGACCATCTCGAGCTGATCGCGGGCTGCGCGCAGAACCGGGCCTTCGAGGACGGCTCCTACCTGATGCGGGAGGGAGACGCCGCCGACACCTTCTACGTGATCCGGTACGGCCGGGTCGCGCTTGAGACCCACGTCCCCCAGCGCGGGGCGCTGACGATCGAGACGATCGACGACGGCGATCTCCTCGGCTGGTCGTGGCTTGTGCCCCCCTTCCGGGTGGACTTCGACGGCCGGGCGATAGGCAACGTCCACACGGTCGCCTTCGACGCCGTCTGCCTGCGCGGCAAGGCCGACGCCGACCCGGCGCTGGGCTACGAGCTGATGCGCCGCTTCATCCCCGTGATCGTCGAGCGGCTGCAGGCGACGCGGGTGCGGCTGCTCGACATCTACGGCAGGGTCGAGGCCTGAGTCGATGGTGGCCGACTCGATGCTGCCGGTGCCCTACGTGGTGGCGGACAAGCGCCAGGAGCTGGGCGACACCTGGACCCTCGAGCTCGAGCCCGCGAACGGCGACGGCGTCGCCGGATTCCGACCAGGTCAATTCTCGATGCTCTACGCGTTCGGCACCGGGGAGGTGCCGATCTCGGTTTCGCGCATCGCCGGTGGAAGCGTGCTCGTCCACACGGTGCGGGCGGTCGGCGCCGCCACCCGGGCGATCTGTGCCACCGAGCCCGGGCGACAGCTCGGGGTGCGGGGGCCGTTCGGCAACAGCTGGCCGCTGGCGGAGGCGGAGGGCGGCGACGTTGTCGTGGTCGCGGGTGGGATCGGCCTGGCGCCGCTCCGGGCGGCCATCCACCACCTGATCGACAACCGCGACAGCTACCGCGCCGTCGTCGTGCTCTATGGGGCCCGCTCGCCGGACGAGATGCTCTTCTTCGACGAGCTCCAGGGATGGAGGGAGGCGGGGATCGACGTCAAGTTCACCGTCGACACCGCAGCCGGGGAGTGGGACGGGCGAGTGGGCCTGGTCACCAAGCTGATCCCGATCGCCGGCTTCGAGGGCGCCCGGACCACTGCGATGGTCTGCGGGCCGGAGGTGATGATGCGCTTCGTCTCGGCGGCGCTCCAGGACCGTGGCATACCCGCGGAGAGCGTCCACGTCTCGCTCGAGCGGAACATGAAGTGCGCGATCGGCCACTGCGGTCACTGCCAGCTCGCCCACCGCTTCGTCTGCAAGGACGGTCCCGTCTTTTCAGTCGGCCGGATCGGCACCCTGCTCGGGGTGAGGGAGCTGTGAGCGCGGAGCGCCCGAAGCTGGCCGTCTGGAAGTTCGCCTCCTGCGACGGCTGCCAGCTCTCCCTGCTCGACTTCGAGCGCGAGCTGGTCGCGTTGCCGGACGAGATCGAGGTCGCCTACTTCCTGGAGGCGACCCGCGGCGAGGTCGAGGGCCCGTACGACCTCTCGCTGGTCGAGGGGTCGATCACTACGCCCCACGACGCCGAGCGGATCAAGGAGGTGCGGGCGAAGTCGGGGCGGCTGGTGACGATCGGGGCCTGCGCGACCTCGGGCGGCATCCAGGCGCTGCGGAACTTCGCCGACGTCGAGGACTTCATGTCCGTCGTCTACGCCTCCCCGGAGTACATCTCGTCGCTCGAGACATCGACGCCGATCTCGGCGAACGTCCACGTCGACTTCGAGCTGCAGGGCTGCCCAGTCAATCGCCACCAGCTGCTCGAGGTGATCAGCGCCTTCCTCAACGAGCGCAAGCCGGCGATTCCCAACTACTCGGTCTGCATCGAGTGCAAGCGCGCCGGCAACGTCTGCGTGATGGTCGCCCACGGCACACCCTGCCTGGGGCCTGTCACCCACGCGGGCTGTGGGGCGCTCTGCCCGAGCTACGACCGCGGCTGCTACGGCTGCTTCGGGCCGATGGAGTCGCCGAACGCCCCCTCGCTCTCAGGCTGGTTCGAGGGGCTGGGAGTGGACGAGATTGACGTGATCCGGATTTATCGCACCTTCCACGCCGCGCGGGAGCCGTTCAAGGAGGAGAGCGAGAGGCTGGAGGCTGATGGGGGATAACGGCGAGACCCGGACGATCCGCACCGAGGCGCTCGCCCGAGTCGAGGGCGAGGGCGCGATGCAGGTGCGGATCCGCGGCGGTGAGGTCGAGAACGTCGAGCTCCAGATCTACGAGCCGCCGCGCTTCTTCGAGGCCTTCCTGCGCGGCAGGGATTTCAGGGAGGCGCCGGACATCACCGCGCGGATCTGCGGCATCTGCCCGGTCGCCTACATGACCAGCGCCTTCAACGCGATGGAGGACGCGCTCGGAGTCGAGACCTCCGAGGGCATCGGGGTCCTGCGGCGGCTGATGTACTGCGGCGAGTGGATCGAGTCCCACGCGCTCCACGTCTTCCTCCTGCACGCGCCGGACTTCCTCGGCTTCGAGTCCGCCTGGACGATGGCGCGCGACCATCGCGAAGCGGTGGAGGGAGGCCTCAAGATCAAGGCGATGGGCAACGACCTCCTGCGTGCGATCGGCGGCCGGGCGATCCATCCGATCAATGTCCGTGTGGGCGGCTTCTACAAGGCCCCCAGCCGGGCGGATCTGGATTCCCTCGTCCCCGGCCTCGAGGAGGCGCGGGAGCTGGCGCGGCGATCGGTGACGTGGGTGTCGAATCTCGACTTCCCCGAGTTCGAGCAGGACTACGAGTTCGTGGCGCTCCGGCATCCGGACCGCTACGCCATCGAGGACGGACGCCTGGTCTCCGGCTCCGGCCTCGACATCGGTCCGAGCGAATACGAGGAGCACTTCACCGAGATGCACGTCCCGCACTCGACCGCGCTGCAATCGCGGATGAGCGACGGTCGCACGTACTTCCTCGGTCCGATGGCGCGCTACTCGCTGAACTCGGCCCAGCTCTCCGAACTGGCGCGGGAGGCCGCCGAGGAGGCGGGACTGGGCGAGGACTGCCGCAACCCCTTCAAGTCGATCATCGTGCGCGCCGTCGAGATCCTCTACGCCTTCGACGAGGCGCTGCGCCTGATCGAGGGCTACGAGCCGCCCGATTCGCCGGCGTCGGGGGTGGAGGCGAGGGACTCGATCGGCACGGGCTGGAGCGAGGCGCCGCGGGGGATGCTCTGGCAGCGCTACCGCCTCGAGCCCGACGGCTCGATCGCCGAGGCGAAGATCGTCCCGCCCACCTCCCAGAACCAGGCTCGCATCGAGGAGGACCTGCGCGAGTTCGTCGGGCCGCGGGTCGATCTCCCCGACGATCGGCTGCAGTGGGAGTGCGAGCAGGCGATCCGCAACTACGACCCCTGCATCTCCTGCTCGGCGCATTTCCTCAGGCTCGACGTGGACCGGGGCTGAGCCGGTGGTCAAGCACTTCATCCATCGCGAGTGGCACCTGAGCGATCCGGCGTTCCTGCGGGAGGAGCGGAAGTTCCTGGATCGGGAGCGCGAATCGCTGGCTGTCATGGAGCATCAACGCGAGCAGCTTCAGCGCGACATCGAGGAGGCACGCAGAAGGGCTCACGGGCTCGGGATCTCGCTCGCGCACGCGCCGGAGTCGGGCTACCGAGCGTGGCTTGCGCTGATCGGGGTCGGCAATCGGTTCCGCAGCGACGACGCGGCAGGGCTCGAGGTCGCCTCCCGCCTGCGCGCGACCCATCCGCCGGGAATACGGATCCTGGAGAAGGAGGGCGAGCCGGCCTCGCTGATCCGCTGTTTCGAGCTGATGCAGGAGGTGCTGATCGTCGACGCGGTCAGCACCGGCGGCACGCCGGGGCAGCTGTACCGCTTCGAGGCGACGCGCAAGCCGCTGCCGGCCGAGACGTTTCGGTCCTCGACGCATGCGCTCGGCATCGGCGATGCGATCGAGCTCGCCCGCGAGCTCGATCGGCTTCCGCCGCGGCTCGCGGTCTACGGGATCGAGGGCGAGAGCTTCGAGGCCGGGGAGGGTCTCACTCCCGCCGTCGAGGCGACCGTCGATGCGCTGGTGGCGGAGCTGCACGAGGAGCTGGGCGGCGAGGACCTGCCCCAGGACGAGGTGATCGACGAACCCGGCGCAGGGGCCCCCTGATGGAGAACGTCGAGGTCATACGGGAGATGCTCGACGCCGCCGTGCGAGGGGATGAGGAGGCGTTCATCGCGCATCTCACCCCGGACGTGGAATGGGATGATCGCGAGGGGTGGCCCGGCGTCCGGCAGATGTATCACGGCCGGGCTGGCGTGCGGAAGTGGTGGGATGCGTTCAGGCGGGTAGGAGGGCGGATCCTCAAAGCGGAAACCGAGGACCTGGTGGCGGCGGACGGTAACCGGGTGCTCCTCGACGTCTTCGGCACCTTCCAAGGTACCGGCGGTGAGCAGACCGAGTTCAACGTCCGCGCCTGGTACGTCTTCTGGATCAGGGACTCCAAGGTCGCGAGGGCGCAGCTCTTCTGGACCAGGCGGGAAGCCCTCGAGACGGCCGGCTTACTGGAGCACGACCAGGGCGTGCCCTGACCTTCAGACTGAAAGGAGCAGCAAATGGCCGAGAAGCGACGTACCAGCACCGAGGAGGCCCAACGCGTCGGTGACGAGATCGGGGTCGATTGGGAGCGTTTCGACCTGGAGCAGTTCCGGGCGGGGATGGACGTCGAGTACGAGCACGGCAGCCACGATCCGCAAACGGATGTCACCGGAGACGATCCGATCGTCACCGGCAAGATCGCCCTCGCCCACATGAAGGAGTTCCCGGACTACTACGAGCGTCTGGAGAAGATGGAGGCCGAAGCCCAGCGGGATCGGGCCGAGAAGGGCTGAGCTATTTCCAGGTGCGCGGCCAGGGTCGCCTGGGTGGGGCGGCCTGCACCCTGATCCGGTAGTCGACCGCGACGGCCCGGCCTGGACCGGCGATGACCGGATTGAGATCCATCTCCGCGATCTCGTGATGGGAGTCGACCATCGCGCTCACCCGCAGCAGCAACCCCTCGAGCGCGTCCAGATCGACCGGCGGCGCGCCGCGGTAGCCCGTCAGCAGCGGGAACGTCCGGAGCGAGCGGAGCATCCTGCTGACGTCGCTGCGGGTCACGGGGCAGATCCGGACGGCGACGTCCGTGAGCAGCTCGGCCTGGGTGCCGCCCGCCCCGCAGGCCAGCACCGGCCCGAAGGTCGGGTCCTCGACGACCCCGACGAGCATCTCGGGTCCCGGCTCGGCCATCGTCTGGACGATGAAGGACTCGCGCTTTCCCCCGGCCGCGGCGACGGCCGAGTCCATCGCCTCAGCGGCGCTCCGCACCTCCTCTCCGCCGGAGAGCCCCGCCCGGACCGCCCCCATCTCGCTCTTGTGGAGCAGCCCAGGGCCCTGCCCCTTGAGAGCGACCGATCCGCCGAGTTTCTCGGCGGCCTCGGCGGCGGCCTGTGGGTCTGGGGCCATGCTCCAGGCCGGAATCGGAATCCGGTAGAAGCCGAGCAGCCGGGAAGCCTCGTCCATCTGGATCCATCCCTCGCCGCTCTCGAGCGCCTCCGCGATCAGGGCGGCGGCCGACTCGGTGTCCACGTCATCGAATCCCGGCGCCTTCTCCGGCGGCCGCCGGCGCCACTCCACGTGACGCATCACCCGGCCGAGCGCCCGCGCGGCGTCCTCGGGATAGCTGTGGATGGGCAGGGAGCTCACCTCGCGGATCGCCCCGTGGTCCTGAGGCGACATGAAGACGGCCTGGATCGGGAGCCGGCGGGTCAGCTGTCCTGCCGCCTCCTCGATGGCTCCTGCCACGTCCACTGCGCGAGTCAGCAGCGGCCTGATGAAGATCACGATCAGCGCGTCGACCCCGTCCCACTCGGCGAGCGAGCGGATCGTCTCCCTGTAGTGCTCTGCCGTGGCCGTGGCGATCATGTCCACCGGGTTCAGGAGCCCAGCTTCGTCAGGCAGGATCCCCCGGAGCGACGCGCGCACCTCTTCGGGCAGCTCGGGGACCTCCAGCCCCGCCGCCTCACAGGCATCCGCGCACATGATCCCGGGGCCTCCCGCGTTGGTCACGATGCCGATCCGGCGGCCCTCGGGCAGCGGCTGGCTGGAGAGGAGCGAGCTGACGTCGAGCAGCTCGGAGAGCGTCTCGGTGCGGATCACGCCGGCCTGCTCGAAGAGGGCATCGGCGGTGACATCGGAGGCGGCCAGCAAGGCGCCGGTGTGCGAGCTCGTCGCGCGCTGGCCCGCCGCCGAGCGGCCGCTCTTCACGACGACCACCGGCATCTCGCGCCCGATGCGGCGAGCGACCCGTGAGAAGCGGCGCGGGTCGCTGAAAGACTCGATGTAGAGCAACGCCACCTGGGTCTCCGGGTCGCTCTCCCAGTACTCCAGGAAATCGTTCGCGGTGATGTCAGCGCGGTTGCCGATCGAGCCGAAGGAGGAGACGCCCAGGCCGCGGTCCCAGGCAAGGTCGATCAGCGCCAGTCCGAGAGCGCCGCTTTGACTGACGAAGCCAACATCTCCGGGCGGCGGCGTGCCCGGCGCGAACGTCACGTTGATCGGGTGCGCCCGAGTGTTGTTGAGGATGCCCAGGCAGTTCGGCCCCACCAGCCGCATTCCGGCGGCCCGACAGACCTCCACGAGCTCGCGCTCGCGCTCGCCGCCCTCCGGCCCGCTCTCGGCGAAGCCGGCGGAGATCACGACCAGCGCCGGTATGCCGCGCTCACCGCACTGCCGGGCCAGATCGACCACCGCGGCGGCCGGCACGGCGATCACCGCGAGATCCACGTCCTCAGGCAGGTCGGCGACGCTGCGATAGGCGTGTACCGCCTGGACGACGTCCGCACTCGGGTTCACCGGGTAGACGACTCCCTCGAAGCCGGACTCCAGCGCGTTGTGGAAGAGCTGCCCGCCGACGGTCTCGCGTTCTCGTGAGGCCCCGATCACGGCGATCGCCGAGGGCTCCAGGAAGTGGCGAAGGGCTGATGCGGCGGCGAGCCGATCGCGGTCCTCGAAGCGGCGCACGGCCTCCTCGGCGAACGACGTCGGCAGCTCGACGTGGATCGACCCCGGTTCGGAAGACGTCTCGATGGGGAAGCCGCTTTCGCGGAAGACCTCGAGCATCCGATGGTTGTGGGGCATGACCTCGGCCGTGAAGATCTCGATCCCGTTCGCCGAGGCGGTCTCCGCAAGGTGAGCGAGGAGCAGGGTCCCCAGGCCGGTGCCCCGGAGGCGGTCCGCGACGGCGAAGGCGACCTCGGCTCTGCCGGGGCGCTCGGTGATGTACATGCCCTGCCCCACGATCGGCTCGCCGACGCCGCGGGTGGCGACGAGGCCGTAGCGCTCGACGTAGTCCACCGTGGCCATCTCCCGGCCTGCCCGCCTCAGGTCGACGGCGATCGAGAAGAACCGGAACATCCGGGCCTCGGGATCGAGCCACTCCAGGAACTCGTGGAGGGCATCCTCATCTTCGGGCCGCACCGGGCGGACGTGGATGGTCGACCCGTCGCTGAGCACCACCTCGGCCTCGCGCTCGGCTGGGTAGATGGCTCGGGAACCGGACATTTCGCTCAGGCTACGCCAGGGTGCCCGACTGCCACCAGCGGCCATCGGTGTGATTTGCTGACCCCGGTCCCATGCCCGAGCACCAGGACGTACCGGCGCAGCTACTGCAGGCGATCGAGAACCTCTCCCGGTTCCACCGGGAGCACGAGAAGTTCTACTCCCAGGCGCCGCTCGAGAGAGCGAGGCGGGTCCAGGCGGCTTCACGTGCGCTCAAGTCGCTTGCCGCCCAGTGGGGCGAGGTCGAACCAAGCGAGCATCCGGCGCCGAACCCGTTCGCCGGCGCAGAGGATCTCAATCCCCCGGGGCTCGCCAGCGAGACCGGCATTCTGTTCATGGAGGGTGAGGGCGAGCCGGCCGAGGTCGCCGATCTCAAGCGGGACGTGGAGTCGCTTGCGGCGGCTTGCGAGCAGACCGGCGAGTGGCTCTCCGGCGCGATGGAGCAGTCGTGGGGCATCGCCGGGTCCCTGGTGCAGTTCGACGATCTCATCGACCTCCTGGGGGAGCGCCACCGAATCATCGGGAACGATTGGCAGGCTGCTGAGATGAACGCGCTCTGCGCGCGGTTCCTGCGCCGGGCCCTCGAGGTGCTTGACGGGATCGACTTCTCGCCACCCGCGCTGCGCCGAGACCTCGGAGGGGGGAGGCGCAATCCGCCCTACCTGTACACAGCGAGCGAGTTGCTGGACAGCGCCGCAGACCTGTTCGTCCGCTCATCCATCCTGGTACACGAGAACGAGCGTCGCTGGCGCATCTTCGAGGAGCGCGTGCGGGAGCTGCGGGCGGCTGAGAGACAATCGTCCTGACCTATACCTCGAGCGGCGCGGGGCCGGCGCCCCTCGGAACGACCAGCACCGGACAGGGCGCCCCGGCCATGACCCGACCTGAGACGCTGCCCAGGAGGGTCCCCTTGGCCGGGCCGTAGCCGCGCGAACCGAGCACGAGCAGATCGAGGTCGCTCGCCGCATCGGACAGCGCCTGGGCTGGTTCGCCGTGGAGCAGCAGCGGTTCGGTCGAGACTTCATCTGGGACGCGGCCGACGGCCAGCTCGTAGACGTGCTCCCACTCCCGCTCCTTGAACTCGCGGTATTCCCCGGGGCCGAGCGGTGAGAGCAGGCCGCCGAGGACGTAATGCGGCCGGCCCATCACGCTCATGATCTGCAGCGGCTCGTTGGTCCGGCTTGCGAGGTGGGCCGCCGCCGAGAGGGCGCGCCAGGACTCCGAGGAGCCGTCCACCGCGACCCCGATGCGGCCCAGTCCGGAGGTATCGGCGTACTCGCGCGGGGCGACCGCGACGCTGCAATGAATGCCGGAGAGCAGTGAGCCGCCTACGGTCCCGACCTGGACACGGCCGGACCTGCCATGGCGGGTGGACCCGATCACGACCGCGCCCGGCTTCTCCCAATCGGCCATTTCGTAGATCCCGGCGGCGGGGGAATCGTTGATCACGGGCGTCGCCTTGACCTCGCCGCCATCGATGTGCTCCCGTGCCCTCGCGAAGATCGGCGCGCAGTACCTGACCACCGCCTCGTCGAACTCACCCTGTTCGACGCCATGACGCGGATGGGAGATGACCGTGGTGACCACGGGCATCGCGTCGAGCACCTCGCACAGGTTGCGGCCGAGCTGCAGCGCGTCCTCGCCCTCCGGGGAACCGTCGTAGCCGATCAGGACCCTACGTTTCATCCCTCAGACCTGATCAGATTCTCTCGGGAACCATCTCGATCGCGCCGCAGGGGCACTCGGCCACGCAAAGGCCGCAGCCCTTGCAGAAGTCGAGGTCGATCTCGTAGCGCTCGCCGGGCTCGCCGAGCTTGATCACGGCGTTGTCGGGGCAGACGCCGTAGCAGTTGTCGCAAGAGAAGCAGTTGCCGCAGGACATGCAGCGGCGGGCCTCATAGAGGGCGTTCGTTTCGTCGAGCCCCTTGACGACTTCCTCGAAGGTCCCGCGCCGTCGCTCGATCTGGAGCTTCGGCTGGACGGTTCGCGGGGCGTCGGCGTAGTACCAGGTGTTGAGCTTGTCGAAGCTCGCGATCTCGTGCTGGGGCGGGTGCCGGTAAGGCTCGCCGCGAAGCCAGCCGTCGATGTTCCGGGCCGCGTTCTTGCCATGCCCGATCCCGACTGTGACGGTTCGCTCCGCGGGGACCATGTCGCCGCCCGCGAAGACCCCGGGGTGCCCGGTCATCATGTTGTCGCCGACCTGGACGACCCCCTCCTCGACCTCGATCCCCTCCACGCCCTCGAGCAGCGCGAGGTCCGCCTCCTGACCCAGGGCCAGGATCACCGAGTCGGCCTCGAGCTCCTCGATCTCGCCCGTAGGCTGTGGGAAGCCGGTCTCGTCGAGCTGCATCTTCTCAACCGTCACCTTGCCGCCGTCGACCTGCTTGATCGTCTCCAGCCAGCGCATCATCACGCCCTCCTCCTCGGCCTCCTCCACCTCGAACTCGTGAGCGGGCATACGCTCGCGGGTGCGGCGGTAGACGACCACGGCGTCTGTGGCACCGAGGCGCTTCGCGGTGCGCGCGGCGTCCATGGCGGTATTGCCGCCGCCGACCACGACCACCCGTCGTCCGAGGAGTGGCTTTTCCTCGCCCTCCATCGACTCGAGGAGCGAGACCGCGTCGAGGATGTGCGCCGCCTCACCGGCTGGGACGTACGCTCGCTTGCCGATGTGGGCGCCGACCGCGAGGAAGGCCGCGTCGAAGCCACCCTCCTTCATCGCCTCTTCGACGTTGGTCACCTTGCTGTTCAGCTTCAGCTCGACCCCCATGTCGAGAATCCGCTGGGCCTCGGCCTCGAGGACGTCGCGGGGGAGGCGGTACTTGGGGATGCCGAAGCGCATCATCCCGCCGACCATCGGGCCGGCCTCGCGAATTGTCACCTCGTGACCACGGCGTCTCAGGTGGTAGGCGGCCGAGAGGCCGGAGGGCCCCGCGCCGACTATCAGCACAAGCTTGCCTGAGGACTCCGCGGGCGGCTCGAAGGACCAGCCCTGCTTGATCGCCTCGTCGCCCAGGAAGCGCTCAACCGAGTTGATCCCGACCGCCTCGTCCAACTGGCCGCGGTTGCACTTGGTCTCGCAGGGGTGATAACAGACGCGCCCCATGATCGCCGGGAACGGGTTGTCCTCGACCAGCTTGCGCCAGGCTCGCTCGTAGCCCTCGCCACCCTCCTCCGCCTCGTACAGCCAGGCCTGGATGTTCTCGCCCGCCGGGCAGGCGTGGTTGCAGGGCGGCAGCCGGTCGATGTACTGGGCCCGCTCGGTGCGCCAGCTGCCCGTCTTGTTTCCGAGGCTCGTGCCGACGTCCAGCGTGATCGCGAAAGGCAGGCTCTGCGATCCGCCCTTGTCCGTCGAGCCGGCCATCACTGCGGCCCGTGCGGGGTGGAGGCCAGCAGCCGCATCAGGTTGGTCTCCTGCTCGTCGGTGCGCTGGGGATCGTCGGTCCCCGGCGTGGCGCCGGCGATATCGGAGGCGCTACCGGGCAGGTCGCCGCCCTGGTCGGTGTCGGCCAGCAGCCCGAAGTTGCGGATGTTGCGGTCGGCCTTCTCCTGGATCTTCGCGATCACCTCGGTGTCCGGCGGATCGCCGAAGAGGTGCGCGTATCGCTTCTGCAGCTTCAGGTACTCCTCGACCGGCACCGGCCGGCGGATCTTGGAGACCGAGGTGACCTGCCCGTCCTCCGCCTCGAAGACCGGGAAGAGCCCCGTCTCCTTGACCAACCGGGCGACCCGGATCGTGTCGCGGGACGCCGATCCCCAGCCAAGCGGGCAGGGCACGAAAACGTGGATGTAGCGGGCGCCGCGCATCTCCATGGCACGCTCGACCTTGGCCTCGAGGTCGCGCAGCTCCGCAACGGTGGCGGTGGCCACGTAGGGGATCTCGTGCGCCATCGCGATGAGGGGCGCGTTCTTGCCCTTGCCGAAGACGTTGCCGGGCTGTCCGCCGAGCGGCTTGGTGTTCGCCGTCCGCGCGGCCGGAGGGGTCGCCCCCGAGCGTTGGACGCCGGTGTTCATGTAGGCCTCGTTGTCGTAGCAGACGAAGAGCACGTCGTCGTTTCGCTCGAACATCCCGGAGAGGCAGGCGAAGCCGATGTCGAGCGTACCCCCGTCCCCGCCCTGGCCGATCACCCGGACGTCGTCGCGTCCCTTGGCCTTGAGCGCAGCGGAGACGCCGGTGGCGACGGCCGGCGCGTTGCCGAACAGCGAGTGGATCCAGGGCAGCTGCCACGAGGACTCCGGGTACGGCGTCGAGAACACCTCGAGGCAGCCGGTGGCGTTGGTGGCGATCAGCTCGCCGTCGGTGGCGCGCATCGCCGCGTCGAGGACGTAGCGGGCGCCGAGCGCCTCGCCGCAGCCCTGGCATGCTCGGTGTCCCGAGGTGAGGGTGTTGGAGCGCTCCATCCGGGCCTGGACCGAGCGCTCGTCGGGGTCCAGCAGGCGGTTCCCGGCGACGAAGGTGCCGGCCTGGTAGAGCTTGATCTCCTGGTGGGCGATCGCTCCTCCTTAGTGGGGCTCGGCGGCGACCACGCCGATGTCGTTGAGGATGTTCTGCTCATGCGGGCCGGAGGGCGTCTGCTTGTGTATCCGCTCGAGCTCGCGCTCCACCAGCTCGGTCTTCAGGTCCAGGAAGTCGAGCGCCCCGAGCTCGTCGCGACCGGCTCGCTCGATCAGGTCGCGCAGGGACTCCCGCGTGATCGAGCGGCCGCCGAGCCCGGCGATCACTGTCGAGCAGCGCGCGTGGCTGCCAGCCAAGGCCTCGTGGACGTCGGTGGAGACCACGCCGCCCCTGCCGACGGCCAGCGCCTTCTCGAGCACCACGACGCGGCAGGCGCCCGAGAGCGCCTCGCGGACCTCGTCGAGCGGGAAGGGCCGGTACGACTTGATCCCCAGGGCCCCGACCCGGACCCCGGCGTCGCGCATCTCGTCCACGACCTCCTGGATCGTGCCGAGCACCGAGCCGAGCGCGACGACGATGGTCTCCGCTCCCTCGGTTCGGTAGTGGCGCAACAGCCCGCCGGAGGGACGGCTGAAGTCGATCGCGAAGCGCTGCGCGACCTGCTGGATCACGTCGAGCGCCTGCATCTGCTTGGCGTGGGCCAGGTACTTGACCTCGAAGAAGGCCTCGGGGCCGACCATCGCCCCGATCGTCACTGGTTGTGCCGGATCCAGCACCTGCCGCGGTTCGAAGGTGGGCACGAACTCGTCGACCGCAGCCTGGTCGGGAATGTCGACCTCCTCGTAGGCATGGGTGAGGATGAAGCCGTCCATGCAGACCATCACCGGCAGCGAGACCTGCTCGGCGATTCGAAAGGCCTGGATGTGCAGGTCGACGGCTTCCTGGTTGGACTCGGCGTAGAGCTGGATCCAGCCGGAATCGCGCTGCGACATCGAGTCCGAGTGGTCGTTCCAGATGTTGATCGGAGCGCCGATCGCCCGATTGGCCACGGTCATCACGATCGGCAGGCCGAGGCCTGAGGCGTTGTAAAGCGCCTCGACCATGTAGAGGAGTCCCTGGCTGGCGGTGGCCGTGTAGGTGCGCGCGCCGGCGGCGGAGGCGCCGATCGCCGCCGACATCGCGGCGAACTCCGACTCGACCATCAGGTACTCGCAGGGGGAGAGTTCCTTGGTCCGGACCAGATCGGAGAGGTCCTCGACGATGTGCGTCTGCGGGGAGATCGGATAGGCGCTGATCACCTCGGGGCGGCAGAGCGCCACGGCCTCGGCAACAGCGCGGGAGCCCTCCTCCTGCCTAAGCACGGGCCGGCTCCGTCTTCGACTCGCTGACCATGTCGTAGGCCGAGCGCGCCGCGGCGATGTTCTTCTCGGCGACCGTGCCCTTGAACTTCTCCCCGATCGCTTCGCCAAGGGAATCCATCGAGATCACCCCGCTGAGCGCGGCGAAGCCGCCCAGCAGGACCGCATTGGGCAGGGGGCGGCCGATCACCTCGCGGGCGATCTCGGTCGCGGGGAGGGTCATCGCGCGCCCGAGGGGCCGATTTGGGAGCAGCGACTGGAGGCCCAGCTCGTCGAGATCCTTGGAGCTGTTCACCAGCAGGTAGCCGTCGCCGGCCAGCCCGCTGAAGAGGTCCACCTGATGCAGCAGCGTGGGGTCCTGGATGATCAGCGCGTCGGGCTCGGAGATCGGCTCGCGGATCCGGATGGGCGAGTCGTCGATCCGGCAGAAGGAGGTCACCGGGGCGCCTGTGCGTTCCGAGCCGAAGGTCGGGAAGGCCTGCGCGTGGCAGCCCTCCTCGAAGGCGGCGATCGAGAGCATCTCGGCGGCCGTGACGACGCCCTGTCCGCCTCTCCCGTGTATGCGCACCTGGAACGTGTCAGCTCCTTGCCGCGGCGGCGAGCTCGCGCAGCTCGTCGATCGAGTCCTCGATTCCGCGTGTGAGGACCTCCACATCTCGGCAGGAATCGCGGTCGACGTTGAGACAGAAGCAGAGGGCCCCGTCGTAGCTGAAGACGGCCAGTCCGATCGCGTGCTCCGCGGCGATCGGCACCAGCGGCCAGATCTCCTCGATCCGCGAGCCGAAGTAGTAGAGAGGGATCTGCGGCCCCGGAACGTTCGTGATCGTGACGTTGAAGAGGCGCGTCGCGAACAGAGAGCGGGCGACGAAGCTGTGCAGGACGGGTGGCATGTGATTGCCGAGGTCCAGCAGGAAGCTCGATCCCTCATGCTGCGTCCCGGCCTTCAGGGTCTCGGCCTCCTCGACCTGGAGCCGGTAGCGCTCGGCGGGGTCGGGCGCTGCGACGGGGAGGTGCACGAACAGCGACGAGATCTTGTTTCCCATCGCCAGGCGGTCGCCCGCGGTCCGCACATTCATCGGCACCATCGCGCGCAGCCCCTGGCCGGGCGGCTTCTCGCCGCGATGCTCGAGCAGCCGGCGCAGGCCGCCCGCGGCCGAGGCGAGAACGACATCGTTCACCGTGCCGCCGAGAGCGCGCTTGATGCTCTTCAGCTCATCCAGCTCGACGGTGAGCACGGAGAGGGTCCGCTTGGCACCGATCGGCTCATTGAGGCTGGTGTGGGGCGCCGCGATCAACTCGTCTCGGACGAGCAGCTCCGCAAAGGCCCTCGAGCGCCGGAAGGCGTCCTGGGCGCGGGAGGGATGGGCCGCGACGCCGACCGCGGCCTCGGCGGCGTGCAAGCCGGACTCACCGACACGCACGGCCGCGTGCCCGAGGCGCAGGGCGGGATGGGTGAGGCGGGCGACGCCGCGCTGCAAGAAAGTGGGCTCGCCGTCGGCGACGGTCTCGATCTCGGCGCTCGACCCGAGCCGCACCCCGCCGTTGGAGCCGCCATTGACCGCCCGCTTGGGTCTCTCGCGCTCGGTGTCCAGCAGGATCGTCGCCAGGTCGACGGAGCCGACCCCGTCGATCATGCAGTGGTGGGTCTT
>DATIDP010000094.1:0-2145 GCA_035456265.1 Solirubrobacterales bacterium
ACGACCGTCACGCTCGCGAGCGCGTCGCCCTCATCGTGGAACCGGGCGAGGGCGGCGAGATCGATATCGGCCACGCCGTCGGCGTAGGTCGCCGAGAACGGTCCCTCGATCCGCTCCTCGGCGAGCTTGATCCTGCCGCCCGTGGGCGTCTCCAGCCCCGTGTCCAGGCAGTCGACCTCGACGCCCTCGGGCCAGTCGGTGCGACGAGCCCAATCCTCGATCAGCTCGCCCCTGTAGCCGGTGAGGAGCAGGAACCGGGTGAAGCCCTGTGCGGCGTAGATCGAGATCACGTGCCAGAGGATGGGGCGAGCGCCGATCTCGACCAGGGCCTTGGGGATCGACTCCGTGCGCTCGCGCAGGCGCGTTCCCCTGCCGCCGCAGAGGATCAGGACCGGGTCCAGGGCCGCCACAGCCGCAGACCGTAGCGGCGAACCCCCGGCCCTTAAGGCCACGTTGCGATAATCCAGGCGGCAGTGGATCCATCGCGGAAACGAAAGATTCGCCTGGTCATAGCGCTGTCCGCCGCGGTCCTCTTGGCGGCGGGCCTGGTCTACACGTCGTTCAGCGCCTCGACCGAGGCGAAGGAGCCCTCGCAGCTGCTCCAGGCCGACCCGTCCGGGACCTATGAGCTGACCGGCAAGGTCGTGCCGGGCTCGATCCAGCACTCGGGCGACAATCTCGACTTCAAGATCTCCGACCGGGACGGCACGGACCCGATCCCGGTGACCTACACGGGCACGGTGCCCGACCCCTTCCGCGAGGGGCGGGAGGTGATCGTCACCGGCAAGCTCCAGGACGGCACCTTCGTCGGCGAGCGCGACAGCCTGGTCACGAAGTGCCCGTCGAAGTTCACGACGACCACGCCGGGGCAGTCCAGCTGACCATCCTGGGCTCCGCACTGCTGGCCGCCGCGCTGCTCGCCGCCGTCTATGCGGCCGGCGCCGCCGTCTATGGCGGAAGAAGCGGCGACCGCCGCTGGGTCGAGTCCGCCCGGCGGGCGGTCTTCGCGATGGCGGGGCTGCTCACCGCCGCGGTGGTGATCATCGAGGTCGCCTTCCTGCGCGACGACTTCGGCTTCGCGCTGGTCGCCGACCACTCGTCGACGACCACGCCGACCTTCTACAAGCTGACCGCGATGTGGTCGAGCCAGGAGGGCTCGCTGCTGCTCTGGGCCTGGGTCCTCTCGCTGGCCTCGACCGCGGTGCTCTTCATCACCCGCAACCGCCACCGCGAGATCGTCCCCTGGGCGACCGCGGTGCTCGCCGGCATCGGGGCGTTCTTCGTCGGGCTGATGATCTTCAAGGCCCAGCCCTTCGCGCACCTCGACCCGGCGCCGGCGGAGGGCGCGGGCCTCACGCCGCTGCTGCGGAACCCCTACATGGCGGTCCATCCGCCGATGCTCTACTCGGGCTACGTCCTCTGGTCGATCCCGTTCGCCTTCTGCGTCGGCGCCCTGATCGCGCGCCGCCTCGACGCGAGCTGGATCCGGACGACCCGCAACTTCGCGCTCTGCGCCTGGACGTTCCTCGGCATCGGGCTGCTGCTCGGCTCGCGCTGGTCCTACGAGGAGCTCGGCTGGGGCGGCTACTGGGGCTGGGACCCGGTCGAGAACGCGGCGCTGATGCCGTGGCTCGTCGGCACCGCCTTCCTGCACTCGGTGATGGTGCAGGAGAAGCGGGGGATGCTGAAGGTCTGGAACGTCAGCCTGATCTGCGGCACCTTCTCGCTCTGCCTGCTCGGCACGTTCCTCGTCCGCTCGGGGGTCCTGCAGTCGATCCACGCCTTCGGCGCCTCCACGGTCGGCGGCCCGCTGCTGGGGCTGATCGCGGTCGTCGCGGTCGGCTCGACTGTGCTGATCGTGTCGAGGCTCGACCAGCTCCGGCCGGAGCGCCGGATCGACTCGCTGCTCTCGCGCGAGTCGATCTTCCTCGTCAACAACCTGCTGCTGGTCGGGCTGGCGGCGGTGATCTTCTGGGGGACGTTCTTCCCGCTGATCTCCGAGTTCTTCACCGGCGAGAAGCACTCGCTGGCGGCGCCCTGGTTCAACCGCTACGTGACGCCGATCGGCGTCCTCCTGGTCCTCTTCACCGGGATCGGGCCGCTGCTCGCCTGGGGCAGGCTGAGCGCGAGCGCCGCGCGCCGCCT